>CALCXF010000102.1 GCA_937907685.1 uncultured Nostocoides sp. | reverse complement strand
CACCATGTTGTGGCAGAAGGCATCCGCGACGACCGTCACCTCGATGGTCTGGTCCTCCCCGCGTGACGACCCGAAGGACATCAGGGTCCGGACCGTCGTCGCCCCGTCGCGACGCCTGCAGAACGCGGCGAAGTCGTGCAGCCCCTGCAGCCCTGCGGCGGCGCTGTCCATCGCCGCGACGTCCAACGGGCCGCGCACGAGCACGGTGTCGTGGCGGCGCAACGGATCGACGTGGGCGGGGTCGTCCCAGAGACGGTAGAGATAGCGGCGACGGAGCGCCGAGAAGCGGGCGTCGAAACCCGCAGGCGCCCTGAGCACCCGCCGGATGGCGATGTCCCCAGGCAGGATGCCGCGCAGCCGGGTTGCGGCCGCTCCCTCGGCTGTCTCGTGCGAGCGCCCGCGCAGCCGTGCCCAGGCGCTGTCGTCGACGTCGACGTGCGCGACCTGGCCACGTGCGTGCACGCCGGCGTCGGTCCGCCCGGCCACGACCAGGCGCACGCCGTCCGAGGGCCGCAGCAGGGTGGTGAGCGCTGCGCTGAGCTCTCCCTCGACGGTACGCAGGCCGGGCTGGGCGGCCCATCCGGCGAAACCGGTCCCGTCGTAGGACAGGTCGATCCGGATCCGCAGGGCCACCGCGCCAGCGTAGTGGCGCGGCCGAAGGGCCGGCCCTCGTCGCGCCCGCTCGCAGGAATCCTCGATGACACACCCCCATCCGGGTGCGTGGTCCATACTCGTGGCGCGACATGCGGGCCACTGGGGCGACGCCGAGGAAGCGGGAGAGTCATGAGCTGGGGGTCCCGTCGACGTGTGCTGTTCGTCGTGCTCGGTGCCGGTGTTGCTCTCGGGATGGCTGCTCCCGTCGGTGCCACAGGCTCCACCGCCACGTCACCGGCCACCGCCAGCTCCGTGAGCCCGACCCCACAGCCCTCCGGGTCCGAGCTCGCCCCGGAGGGGCGCCCCATCCGCCTCGGAGAACGCAGCAGGGTGCTCGACGTCGTTGACTCGCGGACCAGCTCGACGACGTCGCTGACGGGAGACACGACGAGCACGCCCCAGCGTGTGGTGGGCTCGCTGGAGGTGGCCGGTGGAGCGGCCAGCATCCCGGATGCCGCCGCCGCTGCCGTCTCCGGCGTGGCGGACCGAACGTGGCGGCGCCACGGCGGCGCCGATCGGTACGCCGTGGCGGTCGAGCTCTCCCGGCGAGGCTTTCCGGACGGCGCCGACGTCGTCTTCGTGGCGACAGGCGAGAACTGGCCCGATGGCCTGTCTGCCTCGGCCGTCGCAGGCAACCTCGGAGGGCCCGTTCTGCTGACCCGCGCGGGCTCGGTCAGCGCGGCGACGCTGTCAGAGATCGCGCGGCTGGCTCCTCGGCGGATCCACGTCGTCGGAGGGCCGGCATCGGTATCGGACGCGGTTCTCGCCCGACTCGCCACCGCGGTACCCGCCGCCACCGTCTCGCGCGTCGGAGGACTCGACCGGTATGCGGTGGCGGTCAACGTCGGCAAGCTGCTGACCACGACGTCCGCGTCGGCGTTCGTCGCGACCGGTGAGACGTTCCCGGACGCCCTCAGTGGCGGTCCGGCGGCAGCGCGCCAGGGTGCTCCGGTCCTCCTCACGAAGAGCACCGGGTTGTCGGCGGCGACGAAGACCGAACTGGCTCGCCGGCGACCCGCGACCACGTATGTGCTCGGTGGCGCGGCCAGCGTGCCGGATGCCGTGGTGGCCGCGATCCGCTCGGCGACCGGTGGCTCGGTCGTCCGGCTCGGCGGTGCGGACCGTTACGCCGTCGCGGAGACGGTGTCGCGCCGTTTCAACAGCGGCCTGCAGCCGCACGTCACCCTGGCGACCGGCGTGACGTTCTCCGACGCCCTGGGTGCCGGCGCCCTCGCGGCCCGGCTCGGGGGTCCCCTTCTCCTGGCCTCGGATCGCGCGGTGCCACCGCGGGTCACCGTCGATGAGGCGAAGCGCCTGTCGTGGTTCGTGCCCGAGAGCGGACGCGTGATGCGGTTCGTCGTCATCGCCCATCCGGACGACGAGATGTCGATCCGTGCGGTGCTCGGCCCGTCAGACCCCGGGCGATATGACGTCTACGTCCTCCTCACCCAGGGTGAGCGGACGTCCTACTGCACGGGCCTTCCCGTGTCGAACGCCTGGGTGGACCAGGAGTACCTGCCACAGCCACAACCGACCGGCGTGAGGCTGTCCGAGCGGTGTCACCAACACCGCCTCGACAGCTGGGACACCTTCCTCAGCCGGACCTCACTGTCCCCATCAGGTACCACCGAGGTGCGCTCGGGACGAGAGGTCGTCGTCGACGGAGCCCCGCTGCCGGCACCGACGGGACTGGACGCGGCGGGTTCTCGGGTCGTGCGCGACACCTTCGAGGTCACCGCAGGGAAGGACAGCGCCAAGGTCGTCTTCGACCTCGGCAACGAGGACCTCACGAACTCCGAGGTGATCTGGGCCGTCGAGAATGCCCTCGACCTGAGGGAGGAGCTCTCGCCCGGCGCGCTCGAGGGCGACATCGTGGGCGCCGGCTACGTGAACCAGACCACCGTGGGCTACTCCGACCTCCACCCCGACCACGTCGCCGTCATGACCGTGATGGGGAGCTTCGACTTCGGCCTGCCCGGGAGCCAGTACCACCCCGTGGGGCACAACCAGCCGAGCCGTGCCGTCGGCGCGTGGGACGCGGACTACTGCGCCCAGATGTGCCATCCCTCCGGTGTCGCTCCGTGGGTGGGTCCGATGGGTGACTTCCAGTACTCGTACGGCTGGCTGGCCGCCGGACGCTGGCGCGCGGGCACCGTCGACGCACCAGCGGGCTTCTCGCAGTACCAGTCGTTCGCCAAGTGGTTCTGAGCGGCGTCGGCTGATCGGGGTTCTGGCCGACAGGCGGTCAGCAGCCGCTGACTCCGGAGCGGCAGGCCAAACCTCGACCGAGAACGGCCCCCTCCCGCTGCGGGAGGGGGCCGTTCTCGGCACTCGGTGCGGGCGGGCTCACGCCTCGTCGTCGACCTGTTGCTTCTCCGCGCCACCGGCCGGCTCGAAGCCGGCAGCCTCGGCGGCCTCGGCGTCCTGGAACCAGAACTCGGCCTCGGTCTGGTCGTACCACTGGGAACCCTCGACGTGGTACTTGCCCGAGTTGGCGTTGCCCTTGACCGTGTAGCCCTCTGGGGCAGAGCCGTCCTCCCTCGGAGCCAGGGCGCCGGCGGGCAGCTCTTCAGCCGTGTCGGCGGGCGCCTCGTCGGCCGCCGCGGCGGTGGCGGCGTTCGCCTCTGCGGCGCTGGCCTTGGCTGCTGCGTCCTTGGCCTCCTCCTGCTTCGCCGTGCGCTTCGCGCTGTCGTTCTTGGAGGCACGCTTGGTCGCCGCCTCGGCCTCCTGAACGGTGGCCTTCTTGGCGACGGGCTCGCGCACGAGCTCGATGACCGCCATCGGGGCGTTGTCGCCCTTGCGGGCGGCGACCTTCGTGATGCGGGTGTAGCCGCCGTTGCGCTCGGCCATGTCGGGGGCGATCTCGACGAAGAGGCGGTGGACGACGCCCTTGTCCCGCACGACGGTCATCACCCGACGCCGGGCGTGGAGGTCACCGCGCTTGGCGAAGGTGACGAGGCGCTCGGCCAGGGGACGCAGGCGCTTGGCCTTCGCCTCGGTCGTCGTGATGGAGTCGTGCTCGAAGAGCGAGGTCGCGAGGTTCGCGAGGATGAGCCGCTCGTGAGCGGGACCGCCTCCGAGACGGGGACCCTTGCTGGGGGTGGGCATTGCGGTTCTCCTTGGTTACGGGCCTGGAGGCGTGGTCAGAGCTGCTCGTCCTCGGCGTACGCCGCGTCGTCCTCGCCCTCTCCGAAGGTGAAGTCGTCGTAGCGGTCGGCGATGAGGCTGGGGTCGAAGCCGGGAGGGCTGTCCTTGAGCGCCAGACCCATTCCGGCGAGCTTCGCCTTGACCTCGTCGATCGACTTCGCACCGAAGTTGCGGATGTCGAGCAGGTCGGCCTCGCTGCGGCCCACGAGCTCACCCACACTGTGGATGCCCTCGCGCTTGAGGCAGTTGTAGGACCGGACGGTGAGGTCGAGGTCCTCGATCGGAAGGGCGAGGTCCGCCGCAAGGGCGGCATCGGTCGGCGAGGGGCCCATGTCGATGCCCTCCGCCTCGACGTTGAGCTCACGCGCCAGCCCGAAGAGCTCGACGAGGGTCTTCCCCGCGGACGCCAGGGCGTCGCGCGGGGCCATCGAGTTCTTCGTCTCGACGTCGACGACGAGGCGGTCGAAGTCGGTGCGCTGCTCGACACGCGTCGCCTCGACCTTGTAGGTCACGTTGAGCACAGGGCTGTAGATGGAGTCGACCGGGATGCGGCCGATCTCCTGGTCGCCCGACTTGTTCTGCTGCGCCGACACGTAACCGCGGCCACGCTCGACGGTCAGCTCCATCTCGACGGTGCCCTTGTCGTTGAGCGTCGCGATGTGCAGGTCGCTGTTGTGGATCTCGACCCCGGCCGGCGGGGCGATGTCGGCCGCGGTGACGGGGCCGGCGCCCTGCTTGCGCAGGTACATGACGACCGGCTCGTCGTGCTCCGAGGAGACGACGATGCTCTTGATGTTGAGGATGATCTCGGTGACGTCCTCCTTGACCCCGGGGATCGTGGAGAACTCGTGGAGCACGCCGTCGATACGGATGCTCGTCACGGCCGCACCGGGGATGCTCGAGAGCAGGGTGCGGCGGAGGGAGTTGCCGAGCGTGTAGCCGAAGCCGGGCTCGAGCGGCTCGATGGCGAATCGGCTCCGGTTCTCGGAGACGACGTCCTCGGAGAGGATGGGGCGCTGTGCGATGAGCACGGGACTTCTTCCTTCCCACGGGCGACCGCTATATGACGCCTCGTGTATGCCGGGTGCGTGGCCCGGCGCTCCGCCCCACCTCTGTCCGTGGTGCGGATCGCAGACCGGGTGCCGCCCGCTCCGGGTCCCACGCTCTGCGTGGGCGTGGAGCGGACGGCATCCGGCGTCGTCAGCTCAGGTCTTCGAGTAGTACTCGACGATGAGCTGCTCGGTGAGGACCGTGTCGATCTGGGCCCGCGACGGCAGCTGGTGGATGAGGATCTGCAGGCTGTCCGGCACGACCTGCATCCAGGCCGGCACCGGACGGTCGCCGTAGGTCTCCCGCGCCAGCTGGAACGGAAGGGTCTCGACCGACTGCGGTCGGACGGTGATGATGTCGTACGCCTCCACCCGGTAGGACGGGACGTCGACCCGGGTGCCGTTGACGAGGAGGTGGCCGTGGGTCACGAGCTGGCGGGCCTGGCGACGGGTCCGGGCGATGCCCGCGCGGTAGACGACGTTGTCGAGTCGGGACTCGAGGATCGTCAGGATGTTCTCGCCGGTCTTGCCCGGGCGGTTGGCCGCCTCCTTGTAGTACCGGCGGAACTGCTTCTCCATGACGCCGTAGGTGAAGCGGGCCTTCTGCTTCTCCTGCAGCTGCGTGAGGTACTCCTTCTCCTGGATCCGCCGGCGGCCGTGCTGGCCGGGCGGGAAGGGACGGAGGTCGAAGTTCTTGTCGCCGCCGACGAGGTCGGTCTTGAGCCGGCGCGACTTCTTGGTGATGGGTCCGGTGTAACGGGCCATTGCTGTGGAAACCTTTCGCGAAGTCTCGTGGCGCTCAGACGCGGCGGCGCTTGGGCGGGCGGACACCGTTGTGCGGGCTGGGGGTGACGTCCTGGATCGATCCGACCTCGAGGCCGGCGGCGGTCAGGGACCGGATGGCGGTCTCACGACCGGAACCGGGGCCCTTGACGAAGACGTCCACCTTGCGCATCCCGTGCTCCATGGCCCGGCGCGCTGCGGCCTCTGCGGCGGTCTGCGCGGCGAACGGCGTGGACTTGCGTGACCCCTTGAAGCCCACCTGGCCGGCAGAGGCCCAGGCGATGACGGCACCAGCGGGGTCGGTGATCGAGATGATCGTGTTGTTGAACGTGCTCTTGATGTGGGCCTGGCCCACAGCGACGTTCTTCTTCTCCTTGCGGCGCACCTTCTTGGCGCCCGCGGTACGGCCCTTGGGAGGCATGGGTTCTCTCTCCTACGAGTTCTTCGGAAGCGGAGGCAGTGACGCGCGCGCGGCGCGGGTCACTTACCGGCCTTCTTCTTGCCGGCCACGGTGCGCTTGGGGCCCTTGCGGGTCCGCGCGTTGGTCTTGGTGCGCTGACCGCGCACAGGGAGCCCGCGGCGGTGACGCAGGCCCTCGTAGGACCCGATCTCGACCTTGCGGCGGATGTCCGACTGCACCTCACGGCGCAGGTCGCCCTCGACCTTGAGATTGTCCTCGATCCAGTCGCGCAGCTTGACGAGCTCCTCGTCACCCAGGTCCTTGACGCGGGTGTCGGGGTTGACCCCGGTCGCGCTGAGAGCCTTGTGCGCGCTGGTCCGACCGACTCCGAAGATGTAGGTCAGTGCGACCTCGACGCGCTTCTCGCGTGGGAGGTCCACTCCAACTAGACGTGCCATCTGTGGATGGTTCCTTTTCTGTTGTCCGGAGGTCTGGTGCAGTCACCGGTCCGGCCCATCCTGGTCCGGTCCTCGGCCTCCGGGCCGAGGGTGACGTCCCGCGCCCACCTGCTGTTCCAGGTGACCCGTCGGGGGTCGGGTGCTGCGTGCTGCATTCACGTGTGCGTGTGCTCGGGAAGTCCTGTGGACCCGTGCACCCCTCGCGGGGTGGTCTGGCGGTGAGCTGGTCAGCCCTGGCGCTGCTTGTGGCGCAGGTTCTCGCAGATCACCATGACCCGACCGTTACGGCGGATCACCTTGCACTTGTCACAGATCTTCTTGACGCTCGGCTGAACCTTCATGTCGCCTTTGCTGTCTCGTCGATGTGTGGGTTAGCGGTAGCGGAAGACGATGCGGCCACGGGTCAGGTCATATGGGCTGAGCTCCACCACCACGCGGTCCTCGGGGAGGATCCGGATGTAGTGCTGGCGCATCTTGCCCGAGATGTGCGCGAGGACCTTGTGACCGTTCGTGAGCTCGACCCGAAACATCGCGTTCGGGAGAGCCTCGACGATCGTGCCCTCGATCTCGATGACGCCGTCCTTCTTGGCCATACCCTCTCAATCCGCTGTTGGGCGACTCTTCGTGTGTCGATCCGCCCATGGAAATCGGCCCCGTGCTGCTCACGCAGGGTTGCACCCATGCGAAGAGCGCACACGTGACCGACGTTCAATGCTACGGGAAGGGCGACCCCAGCACGAAATCCGCAGGACGGCGCCCCTCGCCGTGTGCCCGCTGCTCAGCCGCCGTGGTCCGTGGCCCGGGCGTCCGCGGCATACAGGGCGAGGATCCGTGCCGTGCCGTCGAGTGCGCTCAGCTCGCCCGCGCGCACCGCGCGCTCGATCTCCTCGTGCTCCGCTCGCACCGACGGCGCGTCCCGGACGGCGTCCTGCAGCTGGGCGTCGACCATCGCCCACATCCAGTCCTGCTGCTGGCGCGCTCGTCGCGCGTGGAGGGACCCCTGCGCCTCGAGGTGCTCGCGGTGCTCGAGCACCGCTGCCCACACCTCGTCGAGGCCGGAACCGGTCCGGGCCGAACAGGTCAGCACCGGCGGTCGCCGCACCCCCGGACCCGGCATCATCAGCCGCAACGCTCCGGCCAGCTCTCGGGCGGCCCCGCGGGCGGGTCCCTCCCCGTCCCCGTCGGCCTTGTTGACGGCGATGACGTCGGCGAGCTCGAGGATTCCGCGCTTGATCCCCTGGAGCTGGTCACCCGAGCGCGCGAGGGTCAGGAGGAGGAAGGTGTCGACCATCTCGGACACCGCGATCTCGTTCTGGCCGACCCCGACGGTCTCGACGATGACGACGTCGTGCCCGGCGGCCTCGAGCACGAGCATCGACTCACGCGTCGCCCGAGCGACGCCGCCGAGCTGCCGCCCGGACGGGCTGGGCCGGACGAAGGCCGCCTCACTGGCCGTGAGGCCGGCCATCCGGGTGCGGTCCCCGAGGATGGAGCCGCCCGTGCGTCGCGAGCTGGGGTCGACGGCGACGACGGCCACCCTGTTCCCGCGCTCGACGAGCCGGCGGCCCATGGCGTCGATGAACGTCGACTTGCCCACTCCGGGGACCCCCGTGATGCCGACCCGCACCGCTCCGCCGGTGGCGTCCGCGATGAGCGTGAGGAGCTCACCCGCGAGCTCGCGGTGGTCGGGCCGGGTGGACTCGAGGAGGGTGATGGCGCGGGCGACGTGCTGACGCGATCCGGCGCGGATCCCCTCGGCGAGGTCTGCGACGTCGACCGGCTTCACCCCAGCCGCTCGCGGAGGTCGGTGACGAGGTCGATGGCTGCCCGGCTGATGACCGTCCCCGGTGGGTAGATGGCGTCCGCGCCCGCGGCCCGCAGAGCCGGGAAGTCCTGGGTCGGGATGACGCCGCCGACGACGATCATGAGGTCGGTGCGGCCCAGGGAGTCGAGCTCGGTGCGCAGTGCCGGCACGAGGGTGAGGTGGCCGGCGGCGAGCGAGCTGACGCCGACGACGTGGACGTCGGACTCGACGGCCTGCCGGGCCACCTCCGCCGGTGTCTGGAACAGCGGGCCGACGTCGACGTCGAAGCCGAGGTCGGCGAACGCCGTCGCGATGACCTTCTGGCCGCGGTCGTGGCCGTCCTGGCCCATCTTCGCGACGAGGATGCGCGGCCGCCGCCCCTGATCCCGCTCGAACTCCTCGACGACCTCCTGCGCCCGGCGGACGCTCTCGTCCTCCCCCGCCTCGGCGCTGTACACGCCACCGATCGTACGGATCTGCGCGGTGTACCGGCCGAAGACCT
>CALCXF010000101.1 GCA_937907685.1 uncultured Nostocoides sp. | reverse complement strand
CGCCGCCGCCCGGAGGAACTCGTAGGGCGCCTTGTGCGGCATTCGGCGCATCGGGTGCCTCCTCGTCGAGAACGGTGCACCAGATCATGTCGGGTGGGAGGGGGGCCGCGACGGTGGTTGCGCACCGACGTTCAGGGAGCTGCCGACTGGCGGTGCGCCCGTCAGCGAGCTTCACCGGAGGCAGGGAAGCGCTGGCTGGCCGCCCCGGGCGGGCGGTGTCCCGGCTGGCGCCAGGTGGGGGGAGGTCGCACCCGTAGGCTTCCAGACGTGCCGAACGGATCCTCACGTGGGCCCCGAGGAGCCGCCGCCGTGCTCATCGGACTCCAGGCGCTCGCCCTCGTGGGGTTCGCCGCGTACTACGTCTACGAGCTGACGATCGGTGAGGGGAGCGATGCGACGCGGGTCCTCATGTCGGCTCTCCTCATCCTGCTCGGCGGAGTTGCCTTGGCACTCGTCGCTCTCGGGTGGGTGCGTGGGGCGTCCTGGCCCCGGACCCCGACGATCGTCTGGAATGTGCTCCTGGTGCCCGTCGGCGTCGGACTGATCCAGGGGGACCGTGCACTCGTCGGGTGGACGGTGGTCATCGTCGCCGTCGGCGCGACCCTTGCCGCTCTGGGTGCCCGCGACCCGGACGCCGTCGCCCCCGGGACGGACTCCACGTCCTGACAGCGGGTGGCCGGGTGAGGTCGCCGGTTCCGCGAGAAAGACCTGCACCTCGCTCACCTCATGGGGGACACAGGCCAGCCCACGCCCGGGCAGCGACGGGATGACGTCGACGTGCCGGAGCCCGAAGACCTCGCCGTCACCCGGGCGGGGACGGAGCAGGAGACCGGTCCGGTGCCTGGCCAGGTCCACATCGAGCCCTCGGAAGCGGCCGAGCAGAGCCGCAGAGCTGGTCGTCAGGGCGACCAGTCCTCCGTCGCGGTCGACCAGAGCGCTGATCTCGCGGACCGCTGCCACGACCGGCGCGTCGTCGAGCAGGTCCGCATCATCGACGAGCAGGACGAGCGCAGGATGGTCGCGACGCAGCGCAACCAGGGCGTCGAGATCCTGTGGTCCCAGAATCGCGCTGCCGGTGTGCGGTTCTTGCCGCGGGCGAGGTCGGGCGCTCACCACGGCGACCTGCAGCCCGGCGGCGAGGGCGCTGGCCTCGATCACACGCAGGGCGTTGGTTCGCCCCGAGCGCGCAGGCCCGGCCACGAGGAGGCGTCGCCCCATCCGATCAGGCGCCCACGCCCACGTGGCCGCGGAGCTGCCCGCCACCCCGAGGGCCAACCGGAGCTGGCCGGTGCCGGCCTGGTGACTCGGCCGGTCGCCACGGGGGGCCTGTGGTCGGCTGACGGCATCGCTCCATCGGACCACGCTGGGGAGCGGGCGGAGCACGACCGGGCCACGACCGCCCGTCGCCGGCCCGGACGTCGCGGCGATGCGTGCCGACAGCCCCGCCGTTGCCGCGGCGAACTGGACGGATCGGCGGTCGGCGATCCGGACGGCGCGTCCGGGTGGCGGCGAGGTCGGGAGGTCGGTGGACCGCAGGCCGGCGAGCACGGCATCCAGCGGGTCCACCGTGCCGAGCAGGAACGTGCTGGCACCGAGACCGCTCCACCTCGGCTGCAGGAGACTCCGACCCCCGGTGACGACGCCGGTGATGCCGACTGCACCGCCGTCGCGGAGCAGGCGCGGGAGGTCGTCCGCCGGGCCTCCGAGCCCCGCGTCGGGTTGGGCCTCCACCAGCTGCTCCCAGCCGTCGACCATGACGAGGATGCGCGCCGGGGGTGGACCAACCGCGACGTGGTCACCGGGATCCGGCGATCTCCTCCGTCGATCGCACTCCGCTCGCAGGTGCGAGACGAGACTCGTGACGGCCCTCGTGTCGTCGGCACGGACATGGGTTCCGACGTGGGGGAGAGCCGCGAGGTCGGCGAGTGAGCCGCCGGTGTCGAGGACGTGGATGTGCAGCCGGTCAGCGTCGCTCGCGAGCGCCGCGGCGAGTGCCACAGCACGGGCCGCCGTCGTGCGTCCGCTGCCGGGTCGGCCGACGAGCAGCCAGCCACCGGCCGTCGGGCCCCACAACAGTGGAGTGATGCGCTGCAGCTCTGGCTCGTCGACCACCCCAACCGCCACACCCCCGACCACCGCGGCACCGTGCCGCTGGGTCACGAGGTCGACTCGAGGGGGCAGCGGCGCAAGCCATGGTGGTCTGGGGAGCGGCCCGCCGGTCCTCCGCTGTGCTTCCGCGACGGCCGAGACGACCGCCGAGATCTCGGCGAGCCGTTCATCGACGGCGACCCGCCATGACGGTTGACCCGTGTGGGAAGCGATGTGCCGCCGACCCGCGACAGTCGGCGACCCCCCGGCGGCCGCGACGGACAAGTAGGGGCCGCCGGACCCCCGGTCCGGCGCCACGATGGCCGCCTGGAAGGCGACCAGGGCGCCGTCACCCCCTCGGGCCAGGGCACGGCCCGGACTGTCCGAGGAGAGGTCCGCCGCGGACCCGTCGTCGAGGATGTCGAGCGAGTCGGCGCGGTCGCGCACCCTGAAGGCGACCCGCAGGTTGACGTTGGCCTGGATCTCCGGGGTCACCACCCCTGACGGGCGCTGCGTCGCGAGGACCAGGTGGACACCGAGGGACCGACCGAGCGCGGCGAGCCGGACCATGCCGCTGACGAACTCCGGGACCTCGTCGACGAGTGCGCGCAGCTCGTCCACGACGACGACGAGCCGGGGGACGGGCTCGTCTCCCGGCCCGCGGCAGCGAAGGTACGCGTCGAGGTCGGACACGGCAGCGGCGGCGAAGATCCTCTCCCGGCGCCGCAGCTCCGCGCCGAGGGACGTCAGCGCCCGGGCCACGAGATGGTTGTCGAGGTCGGTCACCATCCCGACGACGTGTGGCAGGTCGGCACAGGGTCCGAAGGCCGCCCCGCCCTTGAAGTCCACGAGGACGAAGGCAAGGTCAGCGGGCGGTGACCCCAGGGCGAGCGACGTGACGAGCGTGCGGAGGAACTCGGACTTCCCGGAGCCGGTCGTGCCCCCGACGAGGATGTGCGGACCGTCCTGACGCAGGTCGATCCGGTGGAGGCCGTCGGCTCGGAAGCCCACGGCGGCGACCGGCGCCGAGGCTCCCTGACCCTCCTCCGTCGCCTGCGCCCACCGGGCCAACACGCTCGTCGCGGTGACGCGAGGCTCGCCGAGCACTTCACCGAGCGTGGCGGAGCTGGGCAGTCCCGCCGGATGTGGCTGCCTGACCGACCGGAGCGGCGCCAACGCTCGTGAGACCCGGTCACACCACCACAACCCGACGCCGTCGGGAGTGAGAACTGTCCGGTCCGCGCCCCGGCTGAGGGCGTGCCGACCGTCCCGGGTCGCCTCCAGGACGGCCGTGCACCCGGTCGGAAGCGCGCCAGCGGTCGTGGCCGCCGTGACCATGACAGCCTCTTCGACCCGGATAGCTGGCTCCACCGAGGCGACTGACTCCGTCGTCGCCGAGGGGACCACCACGAGGCGAACTGGCGGCGGTGGCCCCGGAGCCCCGCTGACGTCGCCCGACCAATCCGCCACGGCGTGCGGCATCCGGCGCGTCCACTCCCACGACGGCGTGGTGGCCACGACCGCGACCATGAGTCGATCGGGTGGATGCCGGGTGCACAGCTGCCCGACGATGTTCGCCAGCAGGCGATCGGTCACCGTCGGCGGCCCGACGACTCCCAGGCAGCCGACGTCCGTGAGGTCGATGACGACCGGTGCTCCGGAGGCGAGAGGATGCTCCTTCCTCGACCCGTCGAGCCAGGCCACCGGGGTCGCGACGTCGCCGAGGCCCAGCCGGACGTCCAGCTCACCTCCTTGCCACAGTCCGGGTAGACGACCTTCGGCGATCCCCAGCACGGCATGCGGGTCCGGGTGGTCGGCATCGAGTCGGGCGACCTCGTCCTGCAGCGCACGGCGGAGTCGCTCCTGTGCTTCCCGCAGAGCGCCAGCATGTGCAGCCGTCGCGCGACGGTGTGCACGGCCGGCGCCCCACCGGTCCGCGACGGCATTCGCGACCAGCGCCACCGGACCAAGGAGCGCGAAGAGCAGCAGCTGCGGTCCGAGCACCACGGCGAGCGCCAGAGCGATCGGCACGGGAACGAGCGCGCCGAGCCACGGGATCCGTGCGCGCTGCGGCTCCAGCGGGGCCGTCGGGCTCTCCACTTCGACAGGGCCCAGCGGCCGTACCGGGGCAGCAGGAGGCCTCACCGCCAGCCGTCCGTCGCCAAACGGGTGCAGCGGAAGACCAGCGCCTCCACCGCGTCGCACTCGCAGCGTGGACGACCCCAGGACGATGGTCGACGACCCGTCTATCGCCGTCGGCCCGCGGAGGACTCGCCCGTCGACGACCACCCCGTTGGTCGAGCCCACGTCCTCCACCACGATGCCCGAGGAGCCGACGTCCACCCTTGCGTGGTACCGGCTGAGGGCCTCGTCGGCGACCACCAGGCCGTCGGGGACGGATCGGCCGATGTGCAGGCTCGGGGGAGTGAGGGGACAGGAGCGGCCGGAGTCCGGCCCACCCACGACGGCGAGGTCGAGCACGGTTCCCGGCGATGGAAGGGACTCCGCGCAGGGTGCCCCCCTACCGACGGCAACCGACGCGCCATGGACGAGCGGCGGCATCCCGACCAGCGTGTTCACGTCGACGGTGCCTCCACCTGCGGTGAGGAAGGGAACCGGCTCATTCAGGTGGTCCCCCAGCGCGGCTGCAAGGTCCGTGGCTGTGTACGTCCCCGACCACCGCACGACGACGTCCACCGGTCGAGGTCTGCGGCGCGGCACGTGCACCGTGATGGTCATCTCCATCGCCGCACCGTACGAATCGCCTCCGACGCTTCGGGTGAGTTATCCACAGAGCGCCCTCTCGAGGTGCGAAATGTGCGCTCCTCCGGTTCGCTAGGGCTCGGACATTGCCGCGGTCGGGGGTCAGCGAGGGAGGAGGAGTGGTGGTTGATGCCGTCCGCACGCTCGAGAACGAGGTGCGTGAGCTGATCCGTCGCTCGGGCCTGGACCCCTCGCGGGACGCGTCGGAGGTGCGTCGGCTGGTCCGCGATGCGGTCACGGACTACGACGAACGCTCGATGCACGGCGGTATGCCGTTGCTCGCCGACCTCGACGCGGCATCCAAGCAGCTGTGGGACACCGTCGCGGGGTACGGGCCACTCCAGCAGTACTTCGACGACCCGTCCGTGGAGGAGATCTGGATCAACGAGCCAAGCCGAGTCTTCGTGGCTCGCAACGGAGTTGCCGAGCTGACGACCACGTTGCTCAGCCACGACCAGGTCCGTGACCTCGTCGAGCGCATGCTCAAGTCGTCAGGTCGGCGGGTCGACCTCTCCTCGCCCTTCGTCGACGCCGTGCTCACCGACGGCAGCCGGTTGCACGTCGTCATCCCGGACATCACGCGCGACCACTGGTACGTCAACGTCCGCAAGTTCGTCGTCAAGGCGGACTCGATGGACGACCTCGTGCGACTTGGCACGCTGACGCGTCAGGCGGCCCGGTTCCTCGAGGCGGCGGTGGCGTCTGGCCTCAACATCCTCGTCGCCGGCGGCACACAGGCCGGCAAGACCACGCTGCTCAACTGCCTGGCCTCCGCGGTGCCGCCTCGCGAGCGCATCGTCACGTGTGAAGAGGTCTTCGAGCTGCGGATCCCGCATCGGGACGTCGCGTCGATGCAGTGCCGGCAGCCGTCCCTCGAGGGCACCGGCGACATCCCGCTACGACGTCTCGTCAAGGAGGCGCTTCGCATGCGACCGTCCCGGATCATCGTGGGTGAGGTCCGCCAGGCCGAGAGCCTCGACCTCCTCATCGCGCTCAACTCGGGTCTCCCCGGGATGTGCACGATCCACGCGAACAGTGCTCGCGAGGCCGTGACGAAGATGTGCACCCTGCCACTGCTCGCCGGCGAGAACGTCTCGGCGCGGTTTGTCGTGCCGACGGTCGCCGCCTCCATCGACCTCGTCGTCCATGCCGCCCTTGAACGCGACGGCCGTCGGACCGTGCGTGAGATCGCGGCCGTGCCCGGTCGGGTGGAGGGGGACGTCGTCGAGATCGCCGACCTCTTCGTCCGCCGCGGGAGCGAGCTCCGCCGCGCCGATGGCTTCCCCCCGCACCCGGAGCGCTTCGAGCGGGCGGGCTACGACCTGTCCGCCCTCCTCGCCCAGGCCGCAGCGTGACGGGGATGCTGCTCGGGCTTCTCCTCGGGCTGGGGCTGTTCCTCGTGTGGTGGAGCTGCTGGGTGCCGGCTCCGCCGACGAAGGCCAGCCGCCGCCGGAGCGGACCGCTGGACCGGCTGTCGGACGAGATCGTCCAGGCCGGCTTCGCCGGGTTGTCCGTGCGCACGCTGCTCGCAGGGACCGTCGTCACCTTCCTCCTCGTCCTCGCACTCGTCCACGCGATCGTCGGTGTGCTGGCCATCGCCGTGTGCTTCGCGGTCATGGGGGCCTACGCCCCCCTGGCCGTCGTGCGCGGTCGCGCGCGCCGGCGTCGGACCCGCCTTCGCGACATGTGGCCGGATGCCGTCGACAACATCACCTCGGGGGTGCGGGCCGGGATGGCCTTGCCGGAGGCCCTGTCGCAGCTCGGCTCTCGGGGGCCCGAGGCGCTGCGTGAACCGTTCCGCGCGTTCGCCGACGACTACCGGCTCACGGGTCGGTTCCACGACTGCCTCGACCGGCTCAAGGAACGCCTGAGCGACCCTGTCGCCGACCGCCTCGTCGAGAGTCTGCGGATCGCGCGGGAGGTCGGCGGGACGGACCTCGGCCATCTCCTCCGCACCCTGTCCGGGTTCCTGCGTGAGGACGCCCGCACCCGAGCCGAGCTCGAGACCCGCCAGGCCTGGACCGTGAACGCGGCCCGGCTCGCGGTGGCGGCACCGTGGGCCGTCCTGGCGATGCTGTCGACCAATCCCGAGTCGGTGCGGGCGTACTCCACGGCCCTCGGGGCGCTCGTGCTGGCGGTCGGTGCCGGCGTCACCGGGGTGGCGTACTGGGCAATGGTGCGGATCGGCCGGCTCCCCGAGGACGAGCGGGTCCTTCGGTGACCTCGGTCTCGCGGGACGGAGCGCTCCTCGGCCTCGTCATGGGTGTCGGCCTCATGCTCATCTGGCTGGGCCTGCCTCGGCACCGTCGGCAGGGACTGGCCGGGCGGGTTCTGCCGTACCTGCGTGACACCCCACGACCGTCACGCCTCCTCGACGACGGCCTGACGCCGGGCGGCGTCGTCGGCCTCGTGGCCGGTCCTCTCCTGCGCGAGCTGGCGCAAGGGGTGGAGCGGGTCATGGGCGGCGCCGACAGCGTCCGCCGTCGGCAGCTGCGGGCCGGCATGACTGCGGACCTCGACCGCTTCCGCGCGGAGCAGGTCCTCTGGGGCGCTCTCGGCGGTGTCGTCGGTGCGACCGTTGGCACGGTCTTCCTCGTGGCCGGGGATGGCGGGGCGGTGGCCCTCGTCATGATGACGGCGGTGGGCCTGGGCCTCGGGGTGACCGGCGCGGACTACCTCCTGTCCCGGCGGGCGACCAGGCGAGAGGCGCGGATGCTCACCGAGTTCCCCACGGTGGCGGAGCTGCTCGCGCTCGCCGTAGGGGCCGGGGAAGGCGCCGTCGGGGCGCTCGACCGGGTGTGTCGCCTCTCGCAGGGGGAGCTGGCCGGCGAGCTGCGTCGCTGCCTGGCGGACGCCCGTGCCGGCGCGAACCTTCCCACCGCACTCCAGGGCCTCGCGGACCGGACGGGGCTCCCGAGCCTGCGCCGCTTCGTCGACGGGGTCGTCATCGCTGTCCAACGAGGCACCCCTCTGGCAGATGTGCTGCGCGCGCAGGCGCAGGACGTTCGCGAGGAGGGCCGCCGTGGCCTCATGGAGGCAGGTGGCCGCAAGGAGATCGCCATGATGGTTCCGGTCGTCTTCCTCATCCTGCCGGTCACCGTCCTCTTCGCCGTCTTCCCCGGATTCACCTTCTTCCGTTTCACCCTCTGACCGGCCGGAAAGGACCACAGCATGAACCTCCGCCACACCCTCGCTGCGCACGCGCACGTCGCCGCCCACCGCGTCCGGGAGGCCGGCGCGCGAAGAGCGGAGCGCGGTGACGTCCCCGGCTGGGTGCTCATCACTCTTATGACGGCCGGCCTCGTGACGGCCCTGTGGGTCGTCGCGAAGGAGCAGCTGGTCTCGATGTTCCAGAGTGCCCTGTCCTCCGTGTCGGGATGACGGTCGGCGATGTCTGCGGTGCGCGGGGAGCGCGGCGCGGCCATGGCGGACTTCGCGATGGTGTCGGTGCTCGTGGTGGTGCTCTTCCTCGCCGTGTTCCAGCTCGGTCTGGCGCTGCACACGCGGAACACCCTGATCTCCTGCGCGTCGGAGGGTGCACGCCTAGGTGCTCGAGCGGATGCCGTTCCAGGACAAGGTGTCGCGCGCACGCAGGCGTTGATCACGGCCTCACTGTCGGGACGGTTCGCGCGCAACGTCACGTCCCGCGAGGCCGTGGTCGGCGGGGTTCGCGTCGTGGAGGTGCGCGTGGTCGCACCACTTCCGGTCATCGGCCTGCTCGGTCCGGACGGCCGTCTCGACCTCGTCGGTCGGGCGTTCCTCGAGTCCCAGTGATCGGGGCGGTGGCGGTGAGGCCCCGGGTCTGTGTTCCCAGTGCAAGGGACGAGAGGGGAAGTGCGGTGGTCGAGTTCGTCGTCCTGGCGGTGCTCATGCTGATCCCGCTCGTGTACCTCGTCCTGATGATGGCCCGGCTCCAAGCCGGCTCGTATGCCGTCAGCCAGGCCGCCCGGGAGGCTGGACGCGCGTTCGTCACCGCGCCGTCGGGGGAGGCCGCTCCGGCCCGCGCCGAGGCGGCGGCGCGCATCGCGTTCCTCGACCACGCCATGGAAGACACGGGGCGGCTCGCTGTCGCCTGCGACGGGTCACCGTGCCTGCGACCCGACGGGCGTGTCGAGACCACCGCAAGCGTCCGCATCCCTCTTCCACTGGTTCCTGCATTCGCCCGACAGGTCGTGCCGCTGGCCGTCCCGGTCACTGCCAGCCACGTGTCGACAGTCGACCGCTTCCGGGGGCTGCCGTGATGACCTGGACCGACTCCACCCTCGACGACGAGTCGGTCGCGAATCTCGACCCGGAAGGGGACGGGCCGGTGACCGGCCAACCCCCGATCCCGGACAAGGGTGCCTCGGTCGACAGCTCCCTGAGACGCCGCGAGGAGGAGGGGTCGATCAGCCTCTTCATCCTGGGGCTGACGGTCATTGCGATGCTGCTCATATCGGGCACCGTCGCGGTCACCTCGGCCCACCTGGCACGCATGCGCCTTCTCGACGTTGCGGACGGCGCGGCCTTGAGCGCCGCGAACGCGCTCGACGACTCGGCATACCAGCGAGGTGTAGGTGACTCGGTACCGCTGAGCAGCACGTCCGTCCGAGAACGGGCGGCGGCCTACGTCGGCAGCCGGCCGAAACCGGCGAGCGTCGTGGCCTGGCGGCTCGACCCGGCCACCGGCTCCCCAGACGGCCGCACGGCCGTCGTCGCCCTGACCGGTGAGGCGCAGCTGCCGATGATCGGCCCTGCGCTTCGTGACCTCGGTGTCTCCATCGACATCCGGGTCCGGTCCGAGGCACGTTCCGACGTCCTCGTCGGCTGACGTCCCACCCGATCGAAGTGCCCGGCGAGGCGTCGATCCATCCTTCGAGGTGCCAAACGCGCGGCTGGGCGCGCCTCCGGCACCCGTCGCCCTGGCTGTGGGATGTCGTGTCGCTCGCTGCCGCCTCCGGCGAGGTGCCGAACGCGCGCTTGACCGCGCCTCTGGCACCTCAGCCATTCCCATCCAT
>CALCXF010000100.1 GCA_937907685.1 uncultured Nostocoides sp. | reverse complement strand
CCGAGGTCCTGGAGCATCTGGCGCTGCACGCGCGCCAGCTTGTTGATGACCTCGACCATGTGGACCGGGATGCGGATGGTGCGCGCCTGGTCTGCCATCGCGCGGGTGATGGCCTGCCGGATCCACCACGTGGCGTAGGTCGAGAACTTGTAGCCCTTGGTGTAGTCGAACTTCTCGACGGCGCGGATGAGGCCGAGGTTGCCCTCCTGGATGAGGTCCAGGAACAGCATCCCGCGCCCGGTGTACCGCTTCGCGAGGGAGACGACGAGGCGGAGGTTCGCCTCGAGCAGGTGGTTCTTCGCCTTCTTGCCGTCCTGGGCGATCCACCAGAGCTCGCGCTTGAGCTTCATGTCGATCTTCTCGCCGGCGTTGAGCTTCTCCTCTGCGAACAGGCCGGCCTCGATGCGCTTCGCGAGCTCGACCTCCTGCTCGGCGTTGAGCAGCGCGACCTTGCCGATCTGCTTGAGGTAGTCCTTGACCGGGTCGGCCGTGGCCCCCGCGGTGACGACCTGCTGCACCGGGGCGTCGTCCTCGTCGTCGTCCCGCAGGACGAAGCCGCCCTCCTCGGTCTCCCCCTCGACTGCCGGCTTGGCGATCTCCGGGTCGTCCTCGGTGACCTCCGTGGCGGCCACGACGAGCACGTCATCGACGACGAGGTCGGCGAGGTCGACCTCCTCGACCGCGACGTCCTCAAGGTCAACGGGTACCTCGTCACCGTCCGCCCCGGCGGGAGCCGCCGGTTCGGCGCTGGACGTGGCGGTGGCGGTGGCCGCCTTCCGCGGTGCAGCCTTGCGCGGTGCCGTCCCCGCTCCGGTTGCGGGCGCCTCCGCCGTCGCGGCGGACGCTGCCTTGCGAGTCGTCGCCGCCTTGGTGGGCGTCGACGGCGCGGACGTCACCTTGGCCGGCGTGGACTTCGCGGCCGACTTCTTTGCGGCGGCGCCAGACGCGGCCTTCGGTGCCGCAGACGGGCCAGAAGGGGTCGTGCCAGCAGCGGCCTTGGCGGGCGCGGTCTTCACCGGGGACGTCTTCGTCGCGGAGGACTTCGCCGCGCGCGTCGAGGGCGCCCTCACCGAGGCGCCGTTGGTCGCCTTGGTGGCAGTCGTCTTGGGTGCAGTCACCTTCGCCGTCGTCGCCTTCGTCGTCGTCTTCGTCCCCGAGGGTCGGGTGGTCGAAGCCGAGGCGGTCGCCTTCTTCGTCGTGCGAGTCGTCGCGGCAGCCACGCCGGGGGTGGCCTGGTCCATGGCGACGGCGATGCCCTGCTCGTCGAGCGCTCGGAGCACGACTCGGCCCCGGTTGGCGCGCACGTCCGCGGCCCGCAGCGCCTCTGATACCTGCTCACCCGTCACCGACCCCGTCGTCCTCCCCTTGCGCACGAGGGACTGGAGTGCCTTGTGGGAGAACTCCGGAGGAAGTGCGCTGGACTCGGAGGGTTTCGTGGACACAGGCGACACCGACTACCTTTCGTCGCGGATGGCCGCAGTCCCGGGGCGCGCGGGGCGGCATCCGGGGGCGGCGAGGGGGGTCCTGTGCGACACCGCGTCAACCGTCCGATGAAGCTTCGCTCGGGGTCGTGACCAGGTGTGCACAGACATTATAAATCGGCCGAGCCCGATTGAGCACATCGCATCGCCGAACTGGCGTGCCTCACGCCGGTCCCGGTGTCCGCACCGAGGCCTGAACGACGCTCGCATCGGGCCCACCAACGGACGCTCGGTCCCCGGACGGGGCGCGCCTCAGCCCTTGACCGCGAGCACCGCACACGGCGCGTCGAGCAGGACGCGCTGGGCGTTGGAGCCGAGGATGAGCTTGCCGACCGGCGTCCGTCGGCGGAGGCCGATGACGATGAGATCTGCGCCTGTCTCGTCGGCCACGGCGATGAGGTCCTCCGCCGGCTCGTTCCCGCGGACCAGCTGGCGCACCTCCAGGGAGAGCCCGTCGCCGCTGAGCTCCTCAGCGACGCGATGCAGCTCCGCCTCGGTGGCCTGGGTGTCCTCGTCGAACTCGCGACCCCCACGGTTGGAGTTGATGACCACGAGCCGCGACCGGCGCGCCTTGGCCTCCTCCACCGCTCGGGCCAGCGCGGCCCGTCCCTCCTTGGTGGGAACGAACCCGACGACGATGGTCACGATCTCCTCCTTGGCGCGGACGTCCGGCGTCCAACCCACCGACCGTACCGCAGGCGTCCGCTCAGGCTCCCGTCAGCACTCGTTCGATGACCCTGCCGACCTGGCCCGTCTCGACGAGGAACCCGTCGTGCCCGTGGCGGGACTCGATGACCGACAGGCCCGTGCCCGGCCGGGCCGCCACCATGCCCTCGGACAGCCGCATCGGGTACAACCGGTCGGTCGTCACGCCGGCCACGTGCAGCTCGCCGGTGAAGCTCTGGAGAGCCGAGGCGACCCCTCCCCGCCCTCGTCCGACGTCGTGGCTGTTCATCGCCTCCGTGAGCACGACATAGCTGTTGGGGTCGAAACGACGCGCGAGCTTCCTCGCGTGGTGGTCCAGATAGCTCTCGACCTCGTAACGACCGGCGCCACCGAGCGGGTCCTCTCCCGGCCGGGGCCGCCGGCCGAAGCGGTCGTCGAGCTCGCCCTCGTGGCGGTACGTCGTGTGCGCGATCCGTCGGGCGATCCCCATGCCGGTCAACGGCCAGTCCTCGTGGTCGTAGTAGTCGCCGCCGCGGAACGCCGGGTCGCTGCGAATGGCGAGCAGCTGTGGCTGGCACCACGCGACCTGGTCGGCGGTCGCGTATGCCGTGGACGCCAGGACGAGCCCGCGCTCCACCCGGGCGGGGTGCGTCACTGCCCATTCCAGGACCCGCATGCCGCCCATCGAGCCGCCGAGGATGCCGTGCCACCGCTCGATGCCGAGGGCGTCCGCGAGAGCCGCCTCGGCAGCGACCTGGTCCCGGATCGTGATGAAGGGGAACCGCCCGCCCCACGGCCGTCCGTCGGGGCCCCCCGACGCCGGCCCGGTCGTTCCCTGGCACCCCCCAAGGACGTTGCTCGCGACGACGAACAGCCGGTCGGTGTCGAGGGGTGCACCCGGGCCGATGAGGCCTGGCCACCACCCGGGCGTCGCCTGCCCGGGACCCACGTCGCCGACCACGTGGCTGTCTCCGGTGAGCGCGTGCTCGACGAGGACCGCGTTGTCGCCGGTCGGCGAGAGGGTGCCCCAGGTCTCGTAGGCCACGGTGACGTCCGGCAGGACGCCACCCCTCTCGAGGGCGACGTCACCGATCGCGAGGAAGCGACGCTCGCCCACGGGGTCACCCGGCCGCCACACGGCGGCGGTGAACCTCGTCGGGGTGGCCGTCATGGCGGATGCTCCTCGAACTCGCGCTTGCCGCACCGGGTGGAGCGGCCAGGTCATCACCCGGGGCACCCCACCGCGAGGAGGGTTGCCGCCCAGCAAACCGGGGTTTGACGCTGGGACTCATGACCGGCCTCCATGGTAACCGGGCGGGATATGGCGCCGCGGAGCCGTTTCGCGACTCGGTCACCCCACCCACGCTGTGGCCGGGCCGTCCCTGCCGCCGTCCGCAGGCAGGCGCACGCCATGCTCGACCAGCCGCTCGAGAAGCTGCGCCAGCCGGTAGCCCGGGGCAAGCCGACGGGCGCGGTCGACAGCGGCGCGGGCCACGGCACCGTCGCCGCTCTCCCAGGCGACGTGGGCCGTCACGGTGCACAGGGCGGCGGCCTCGTCAGGGTGCTCGTCCGGGAGAGACCGGCACAGTGACAGCAGGCGCTGGAGCAGCTCCTGCCGCTCCAGTCCGTCGTCGACGGACGTCCCGGCCCCGCGCAGCCGTCGGCGTGGTCTCGGTCGGTAGGGCAGACCCATGCCCGCCCATGTCGGCAGCGCGCGACGAAGCAGTGTCAGCACCGAGGGGTCGAGCAGCCCGGCGGGAAGGACGCCCGGGGCCAGCCAGGCGACGAGGCCGTCACGCCACGCGATGTCGGCCAACCCGAGCACCGCGTCGGCCACCACCGGCGCGGAGGGCTGTGGCGGACCACCGGCCCCGCGATCCCCCGGCTCCGTCCGGTCGCGTCGGAGCAGGACCCGCCAGGCGGCGGCCGAACGACCGCGCCGACCCGGCATCCCAGCCCTCGCCAGCAGCGCATCCCCGACGCCCTCGCACGCCGTCGGGTCCGGCGCCACGAGAGCCTCGACGGCGTCGCGCGACACGAGCGGAGACCGTCCCCGGGCGACGAACTCCGCGACTCCCGGGACGTCCGCGGGCTCCGGCAGCGGGAGGCCGTCCGGTGGGCAGCACGGGTCCGAGCAGATCGGCGAGTACCGCCGCCCGTCGCGGACGACCACGACGTCGACGACGTCGATCCCCTTCCGCTCGACCTGCTCGACCAGGGCGACGAGGGCGGGTGAGCTCGCGTCCGCCTCGTCCTCGTAGCCGACGACCAGGACCGACGTGGCCCCGTCGCGGACGAGGGGCTCCACCAGCAACGTGACCGTCGCCTCGACCTCGCCCTCGAGCGGGAGGTCGGTGCGGACGACGAGGCCGACTCGACGCCCGCGCAGTGAGATGGCGACGATGCTGTCGCGCGGGTGGTATCCGAGCTGGTATGGCAGGACCGCGAGGACGTCGCCGGGGCCGCGAAGCGTGATGTCTGCTGGCATGCGCCCACGCTGCCGGGCGAGGGGTTGTCGGAACGGGACCGCGCCGGGCCTGTGGACGAGGCTGAGAGCTCAACGCCACTGTGGACGCCCCCGCACTGGCCGAGCGGCCCGGTCACCCCGTCAGCGACGCGGGACGGACCTGTTCAGCGGACGACGTCCCCGGGCACGGTCTGGGAAGCGGCTGCCGACCTCTGTGCCTGCGAAGGAGTCGTCCCCGAGGCCGAGCGATCCGGACCACCCTGGGGTGGCATCGCGCCCTGCTCACGCTCCCAGTCCAGGAACTGGTCGGTCTCCTCCACGAGGCGCGTGGCGAGCCAGCTGAGGACCATGGCGTCGTCTGCCAGCCCGAACACTCCGAGCAGCCCTTCGGGCATGAGGTCCACGGGCGACACGACATAGC
>CALCXF010000099.1 GCA_937907685.1 uncultured Nostocoides sp. | reverse complement strand
GCACCTGCCGAGCCGGCCGCGACCGCGCCGGCCCCGGCATCCGCGAGCGGTTGGTCCGTGACCACCGCCCCGGCGGGCGTGGACTCGTCGAGAGCGCCTGCCGGCTCGTCCGGCAGCGCTGCCGTCGACCCGACGAGGACGGCGGTTGCGCCCAGGTGCCCTCCCTCGGGCCCGAGTGGCGCGCGGAGCTCGCGAGCCACCTCCTCCATCGTGGGCCGGTCGGACTCCGACTCGGAGAGCATCCTGAGCAGCACCGGGGTCAGTGGACCCGACTGCTGCGGCGGGATGATGTCTCCCGAGGCCACCTGGTGCAGGAGCGCCATCGGGTTCTCCATCGTGCCGAACGGCGGCTGCCCCTCCAACGCCGTGTAGAGCGTGGAACCGAGGGAGAACACGTCCGAGGCCGGCGTCGAGACGTTGCCCCGGGCGACCTCCGGCGCCAGGTAGGCGGGGGTACCCGTCACCATGCCGGTGGACGTGAGCGACACGTCACCCATCGCGTGGGCGATGCCGAAGTCACTGATCTTGGCCGTGCCGTCGTCGGCGATGAGGATGTTCGCCGGCTTGACATCGCGGTGCACGATCCCGACCCGGTGTGCGGCGGCCAGCGCGGCGGCGACCTCGCTGCCGAACTGGGCGACCTCGGCGGGCGAGAGGTTGCCGTGCTCGGCGATGAGGTCGGCCACGCTGCGCGAGGGGAAGTACTGCATGATCAGGCAGGGCTCGCCGTCGTGCTCCACGACGTCGAAGACGGGCACGGCGTGCGGGTGGTGCAGGCGGGCGGTGATGCGGGCCTCGCGCATGGCCCGCTGGTACGCGACCTCGGCGTCGCCCTCGTCGACCCCCTGCCGTGAGTGCAGCTGCTTCACCGCGACCTCGCGGTCCAGGCGTTCGTCGTGGGCCCGCCAGACGTGACCCATCCCCCCGCTGCCGATGGCGTCGAGCAGCCGGTAGCGACCGGCGATGACGTCATCGCGCTGGCTCATCGGCGGGGCTCCTCCAGGTCGTCAGGTCGGGGTCGTCGGCACCGGCCCCGCGCCCTTCCTTACCCAGCGCACCGACGTGTAGCAGTCGGCAGGGGCGTGACCGGCTCGCGGGGACGGCGAAGGGTCCGGATGCCGCGCGGCATCCGGACCCCTCGTGCAGCCGGAACCCGGCGTCAGCTCACTTGTTGATCTTGGTGACCCGGCCGGCGCCGACGGTGCGGCCGCCCTCGCGGATGGCGAAGCGCAGGCCCTCCTCCATGGCGATCGGCTGGATGAGCTCGACGGACATCTCGGTGTTGTCACCGGGCATGACCATCTCGGTGCCCTCGGGGAGGTGCACGACGCCCGTCACGTCCGTGGTGCGGAAGTAGAACTGCGGACGGTAGTTGTCGTAGAACGGCGTGTGACGGCCGCCCTCCTCCTTGCCGAGGATGTAGACGTTGGCGTCGAACTCGGTGTGCGGGGTGATGGACCCCGGCTTGACGACGACCTGGCCACGCTCGACGTCCTCGCGCTTGACACCACGCAGGAGGAGACCGACGTTCTCGCCCGCGCGGCCCTCGTCGAGGAGCTTGCGGAACATCTCGATGCCGGTCGCGGTGGTCTTGGTCGCCGGGCCGGTGTGGATGCCGACGATCTCGACCTCCTCGTTGACCTTGAGGATGCCGCGCTCGATGCGACCGGTGACGACGGTGCCACGGCCGGTGATGGTGAAGACGTCCTCGACGGGCATGAGGAACGGCTTGTCCGTCTCGCGCTCCGGCTCGGGGATGTAGGTGTCGACGGCGTCCATGAGCTCGAGGACCGTCTGGCCCCACTCGGCGTCACCCTCGAGGGCCTTGAGCGCCGAGACCTTGACGACCGGCAGGTCGTCGCCCGGGAACTCGTAGTCGGACAGCAGCTCGCGGACCTCCATCTCGACGAGCTCGAGGATCTCCTCGTCGTCGACCATGTCGGCCTTGTTGAGCGCCACGACGATGTAGGGCACACCGACCTGGCGGGCCAGGAGGACGTGCTCCTTCGTCTGCGGCATGGGTCCGTCGGTGGCGGCGACGACGAGGATCGCACCGTCCATCTGGGCGGCACCGGTGATCATGTTCTTCACGTAGTCCGCGTGACCCGGGCAGTCGACGTGTGCGTAGTGACGACCCTCGGTCTGGTACTCGATGTGCGCGATGGAGATGGTGATACCGCGCTGCTTCTCCTCGGGCGCCTTGTCGATGTCGTCGAACGCGAACTGCGGGTTCAGGTCCGGGTACTTGTCGTGCAGGACCTTGGAGATCGCTGCCGTCAGCGTCGTCTTACCGTGGTCGATGTGACCGATGGTGCCGATGTTGACGTGCGGCTTGGTCCGCTCGAACTTTGCCTTCGCCACTTGATGTCCTCCTCAGGACTCTTCTTTGGGGAACGCCGTTACGACCGGGCAGGACGTGGCGTCGTCATTGGGGTGGTTGGGTTGGCTTCTCAGCCGAGACCAGCGACCAGTCTAGCGGTCACTCGCCTCTGGTCTTCTTGATGATCTCCTCCGACACCGACTTGGGAACCTCGGCGTAGGAGTCGAACTCCATCGAGTAGTTCGCCCGTCCCTGCGTCTTGGACCGCAGGTCACCGACGTACCCGAACATCTCGGAGAGCGGCACGAGGCCGCGCACGACCTTGGCACCGCTGATGTCCTCCATGGCCTGGATGTGCCCACGGCGGGAGTTGATGTCGCCGATGACGTCGCCCATGTAGTCCTCCGGCGTGCGCACCTCGACCGCCATCATCGGCTCGAGGAGCACCGGGTCGCACTTGCGCACGGCCTCCTTGAGGGCCATCGAGCCGGCGATCTTGAACGCCATCTCCGAGGAGTCGACGTCATGGGCGGCACCGTCGAGCAGGGTCGCCTTGATGCCCACGAGGGGGTAGCCGGCGAGCACGCCGTACTGCATGGCGTCCTGGATGCCGTGGTCCACCGACGGGATGTACTCCCGCGGCACGCGACCACCGGTCACCTTGTTCTGGAACTCGTAGAGCTCGCCCTCGGCGGTGTCCAGGGGCTCCAGCGCGATCTGGATCTTCGCGAACTGCCCCGACCCACCCGTCTGCTTCTTGTGGGTGTAGTCGTACCGGTCGATGGAGCGACGGATCGTCTCGCGGTACGCGACCTGGGGCTTGCCGACGTTGGCCTCGACCTTGAACTCGCGGCGCATGCGGTCGACGAGGATGTCGAGGTGCAGCTCGCCCATCCCGGCGATGATCGTCTGGCCGGTGTCCTCGTCGAGGTGCACCTGGAAGGTCGGGTCCTCCTCGGCCAGCTTCTGGATCGCGGTGCCGAGCTTCTCCTGGTCGCCCTTGGTCTTCGGCTCGATGGCGACCTGGATCACCGGCTCCGGGAAGGTCATCGACTCGAGGACGACCGGCTTGTCGAGGTCGCAGAGGGTGTCACCGGTCGTCGTGTTCTTCAGCCCGATGGCGGCGTAGATGTGGCCCGCCATGGCCTCATCGACGGGGTTCTCCTTGTTGGCGTGCATCTGGAAGAGCTTCCCGATGCGCTCCTTCTTGACCTTGGTCGAGTTGAGCACCTGGGTGCCCGCGGAGATGTGACCCGAGTACACCCGGATGAAGGTCAGGGTGCCGAAGAACGGGTGGGAGGCCACCTTGAAGGCCAGCGCCGAGAACGGCTCGTCCTTGCTCGGCGCGCGGGAGACCTTCTCCTCCTCGTTGCCGGGCGCGTGCCCGACCATGGCGGCGACGTCGACGGGCGAGGGGAGGTACTCGACGACGGCGTCGAGCATCGGCTGCACACCGCGGTTCTTGAACGCCGAGCCGCACAGCACCGGGTAGACCTCGGAGGAGATCGTCAGGGCGCGGATGCCCGCCTCGAGCTCCTCGGGGGTGAGCTCGCCACCGTCGAGGTACTTCTCCATGAGGGCGTCGTCGGCCTCGGCCACACGCTCGATGAGGTGGTGCCGGTACTCCTCGACCTGGTCGGCCATCTCGGCCGGGATCTCCTGGACCTCGTACTTGGCGCCCAGGGTGACGTCACCCTTGGAGTCGCCGGGCCACACGAGGGCCCGCTTGTGGATGAGGTCGACGACGCCGACGAAGTCGTTCTCGGCGCCGATCGGCAGCTGGAGCACGAGGGGCTCCGCGCCGAGGCGCTCCTTGATCGTGTCGACGGTGAAGTAGAAGTCCGCACCGAGCTTGTCCATCTTGTTGACGAAGCAGATGCGGGGCACGTTGTACTTGTCCGCCTGGCGCCACACCGTCTCGGACTGCGGCTCGACCCCCTCCTTGCCGTCGAAGACGGCGACCGCGCCGTCGAGGACGCGCAGCGAGCGCTCGACCTCGACGGTGAAGTCGACGTGGCCGGGGGTGTCGATGATGTTGATCTGGTGGCCCTCCCAGAAGGAGGTCACGGCGGCAGAGGTGATCGTGATGCCGCGCTCCTTCTCCTGCTCCATCCAGTCGGTGGTCGAGGCGCCGTCGTGCGTCTCGCCCATCTTCCGGTTGACGCCGGTGTAGAAGAGGATGCGCTCAGTCGCCGTCGTCTTGCCGGCGTCGATGTGCGCCATGATGCCGATGTTGCGGACCTTCTTGAGGTCCGTCAGGACGTCCTGTGCCACGTTCGTGCTCTCGTCTCGTTCGCGGTGTGTGCGGTCTCGGGTGCGCGTCGGCGGTGAACACCGCTCCCCCGGGACGCCGGCCGCGCGAGGTGCGCGGCCGGCGTACCGAAGGGGTGGGTCACCAGCGGTAGTGGGCGAAGGCCTTGTTCGACTCGGCCATCTTGTGGGTGTCCTCACGACGCTTCACCGCGGCACCGAGGCCGTTGGAGGCGTCGAGGATCTCGTTCATGAGCCGCTCGGTCATCGTCTTCTCGCGGCGCTGGCGCGAGTAGCCGACGAGCCAGCGCAGCGACAGCGTCGTCGCGCGGTTCGGCTTGACCTCGACCGGCACCTGGTAGGTCGCACCGCCGACGCGACGGGACTTGACCTCGAGGGTCGGCTTGATGTTGTCGAGCGCACGCTTGAGCGTCGCCACCGGGTCGGTGCCGGTCTTGTCACGGCATCCCTCGAGGGCGCCGTAGACGATCATCTCGGCGATCGACTTCTTGCCGTCGAGGAGGATCTTGTTCACCAGGGCGGTCACCAGAGGTGACTGGTAGACCGGGTCGACGACGAGCGGCCGCTTCGGAGCGGGTCCCTTGCGAGGCATCAGGCCTTCCCCTTCTTCGCGCCGTAGCGGCTCCGGGCCTGCTGACGGTTCTTCACGCCCTGGGTGTCGAGGGCGCCACGGATGATCTTGTAGCGGACACCGGGGAGGTCCTTCACCCGCCCTCCGCGCACGAGCACCATCGAGTGCTCCTGCAGGTTGTGCCCCACGCCGGGGATGTAGGCCGTGACCTCGATGCCGCTCGTGAGGCGCACGCGCGCGACCTTGCGCAGGGCGGAGTTCGGCTTCTTCGGGGTGGTCGTGTACACCCTGGTGCACACGCCGCGGCGCTGCGGGGAGCCCTTGAGGGCAGGGGTCTTGACCTTCGTGGTCTTGTCCTGCCGGCCCTTGCGCACCAGCTGGTTGATGGTAGGCAACCTGAAATCCTTCGCTTGTCTCGTCGATGCTCCGGCGTCGGTGCCGGTGCTCCTTGGGATGTCCGGCGCGCGACCCCCGCGGTCGGGTGTGTCGCACCGGGTGCTCTTCCCTGCACTCCCCATGGCTCATCCCCGCGAGGGGATCGTCGGGGCGCCCGGCAAGAGGTGGGCGAGGCCGCGCTCCTCGCCTCACGGCGGAGAGTCCGGCTCCTGGGCCTGGGCCTAGCCAGACACGATGACCAAGATTACCGCTTGGCCGGTGGCCCCTCCAAATCGGTTCTCCCGATGCGCACGAGTGCGCCCCTCGGCCCGAAGGCTGGGTCGCAGGGCCCGGTCAGGAAGGGAGGGAGTCGAAGGCCGGGGCGTACCGGAACGGACCGGCCAGCTCCGGACGCCAGGCGCCGAGACGCCGAACCTGGAAGTAGCGCTCGTCCCAGGGCCCGGGTGAGCGGATGCCGTGCGCTGCCGCCGGCTCGAACCCGAAGCGGGCGTACCACTCGGGGTCGCCGAGGAGGACCACCGAGGCCTCTCCGCGCTGGTCCGCCGTGACGAGCACCGCGGAGACGAGTGCCGAACCGATGCCCTCCCCCTGGTGGTCCGGTCGCACCGCGATCGGTCCCAGCGCGACGGACGTCCCCGCGCCCATGGTCGCCCGGCTGCACACGGCGTGGCCCAGGACCTCGCCCTGCAGCTCGGCGACGAGGGTCAGCGTGTCGAGCACGTCCCCGTCGGCCCGCAGGCCGTCGAGGAGGACGGTCTCGGCGGAGTGCTCGGCACCCTCGGGGACACCGAACGCCGCGTCGTGCAGGGCTCGCGTCGGCTCCTCGTCGCCGGGCAGCTCGCGGCGCAGGACCAGGGCTGGGTTCACCGGTTCATCCTCGCAGGCCGCTCGGGCGCACGCGTGAGCGAGTACAGGGCGTACTCGAAGGCGCGTCCGTCCCGCACCACGGGAAGCACGGTCTCCTCGACCCCGTCGCCGGGACGTGCGGCGTCGCGCAGGGCCCTGCCCAGGGACGGAGCCACGTGCGAGGACCACACGACGAGCACCCCGCCCGGCGCCAGGGCCGCTCGCGCCGTCTCGAGGCCCGACACGGCATACAGCGAGGCGTTGGAGGGGTGGACGAGGAAGCCGGGCCCGTTGTCGACGTCGAGCAGCACGACGTCCCAAGGGCCGGGCGGCGCCGACCGCCCGGAGAGGACGTCGGCGACGTCGGCCGGGTGCAATGAGCACCGTGGGCCCTCGATGCCGGTGATCTCTGGGGCCAGTCCGTCTCGTGACCAGCGCACGAGCGGCTCGGCGAGCTCGATGACGTCGACATGGCTCACCCGGTCGTCGTCGAGCACCGCCCGGGCGGTGAACCCGAGCCCTAGCCCTCCGACGAGGACCCGCGTGGGCGCCGGACAGCGACGCAGCCCCTCGGCGGCCAGGACCACCTCCGTGGACGTGTCGACGGTGTCCATCGCGAACGCCCCGTCGACGACCAGCTCGAGCACGTCACCCCGTCGGCGCAGGGAGACCTCACCGTGCGGCGTCCCGGCTCGTGCCAGGGTCACAGCGGGCGCCGACGCCGACGGGCGGGTGCCCGGTGGTGGTCCACCGTGCACCCGCCCGTCGTGCGTCACCGCAGCGTCAGATGCGGTCGAGTCCCAGCTCGCTGTCGTCGAGCCGGACCGCCTCTCCCGACCCGGGCCCGAACGCCGCGTAGGTGTAGTCCTCGTAGCTCGGCATGGAGTACATCGCGGCCTTGGCCTCCTCGGTCGGCTCCACCGCGATGTCGCGATAGCGGGGCAGCCCCGTCCCGGCCGGGATGAGCTTGCCGAGGATGACGTTCTCCTTGAGGCCGAGGAGGGAGTCGGACTTGCCCTCCATGGCGGCCTCGGTGAGCACACGCGTCGTCTCCTGGAAGGACGCCGCCGACAGCCACGACTCGGTCGCGAGCGAGGCCTTGGTGATGCCCATGAGCTCCGGGCGACCGGAGGCGGGCTTGCCGCCCTCGGAGACGACCCGACGGTTCTCGTCCTCGAACCGGCCGCGCTCGGCGAGCATCCCGGGCAGGAGCTCGGCGTCGCCGGCCTCGATGATCGTGATCCGGCGCAGCATCTGCCGGACGATCACCTCGATGTGCTTGTCGTGGATCGACACACCCTGCTGGCGGTAGACGCTCTGCACCTCGTCGACGAGGTGCATCTGCACCTGGCGCGGGCCGAGGATCCGGAGCACCTGCTTCGGGTCGATCGAGCCCTGGGTGAGCCGGGTCCCGACGTCGACGTGCTGGCCGTCCTGGACGAGCAGGCGGGCCCGCTTCGTCACGGGGTAGGCGTGCTCCTCGGAGCCGTCGTCCGGCGTGAGCAGGATGCGCCGCGCCTTGTCCGTCTCCTCGATCGTGATCCGGCCGGTCGCCTCGGCGATCGGCGCGACACCCTTCGGGGTGCGGGCCTCGAACAGCTCGACGACACGCGGCAGACCCTGCGTGATGTCGTCGCCGGCCACACCACCGGTGTGGAAGGTCCGCATCGTCAGCTGGGTGCCCGGCTCGCCGATCGACTGCGCCGCGATGATGCCGACGGCCTCACCGATGTCGACGAGCTTGCCGGTCGCCAGCGACCGGCCGTAGCACTTCGCGCACGTGCCGACCTTGGAGTCGCAGGTGAGGACCGAGCGGATCTTCACCGAGTCGACGCCCGCTTCGAAGATCGCACCGATGACGACGTCACCGAGGTCGATGCCGGCCTCCGCGAGGACCTCTCCGTCGTGGACGACGTCCTCCGCGAGGGTGCGGGCGTAGACCGAGGTCTCGACGTCGTCGTGGACCGTACGGGTCCCCGTGCGCTCGTCGATCGCCGCGATCGGCATCGGCAGGCCACGCTCGGTGCCGCAGTCGTCCTCGCGGATGATGACGTCCTGCGAGACGTCGACGAGGCGACGGGTGAGGTAACCCGAGTCGGCGGTTCGAAGGGCGGTGTCGGCCAGGCCTTTGCGCGAACCGTGCGTCGAGATGAAGAACTCGAGCACGGACAGACCCTCGCGGAAGTTCGCGCGGATCGGTCGCGGGATGATGTCGCCCTTGGGGTTCGACACCAGGCCACGCATACCGGCGATCTGGCGCAGCTGCATCCAGTTACCACGCGCCCCGGAGGACACCATCCGGTAGATGGTGTTGGTCCGCGGGATGTTGGACTCCATCTCCTTGGCGATCTCGTTGGTCGCCTGGGTCCAGATCTCGATGAGCTCCTGGCGACGCTCGTCGTCGGTGATGAGACCGCGCTCGTACTGGGTCTGGACCTTGGTGGCCTTCTCCTCGTAGCCCTCGAGGATCTCGAGCTTGCGCGGCGGGGTCACGACGTCGGAGATGGCGACCGTGATGCCCGAGCGGGTGGCCCAGTGGAAGCCGTACTCCTTGAGCGCGTCGAGGCTCGCCGCGACCTGCACCTTGCTGTAGCGCTCCGCGAGGTCGTTGACGATCGTCGAGAGGCGCTTCTTGTCGACCTGGTCGTTGACGTACGGGTAGTCGACCGGGAGCGTCTCGTTGAAGAGCGCACGGCCCAGCGTCGTCTCGACCAGCAGCTCCTTGACGAAGCCCTCGTCGTCGAGCTCGACGCCGTCGGGCAGCTCAGCGAGCGCCGTCGGAGCGAGGTGCGTGAGGCGGATCCGCACCGGCGAACCGAGCTGGACCTCGCCGGCGTCGAAGGCCATCCGGGCCTCGGCCACGGAGGAGAACACCCGGCCGGCTCCCTTGCCGTCCTCCACCTCGGAGGTGAGGTGGTAGAGGCCGATGATCATGTCCTGGGTGGGCATGGTCACGGGGCGGCCGTCGGCCGGCTTGAGGATGTTGTTCGAGGACAGCATGAGGATGCGGGCCTCGGCCTGGGCCTCCGCCGACAGCGGCACGTGCACGGCCATCTGGTCGCCGTCGAAGTCCGCGTTGAACGCGGTGCAGACGAGCGGGTGGATCTGGATGGCCTTGCCCTCGACGAGCTGCGGCTCGAAGGCCTGGATGCCGAGGCGGTGCAGCGTCGGTGCACGGTTGAGGAGCACCGGGTGCTCGGTGATGACCTCCTCGAGGACGTCCCACACGACCGAGCGCTGGCGCTCGACCATGCGCTTGGCCGACTTGATGTTCTGCGCGTGGTCGAGGTCGACGAGCCGCTTCATGACGAAGGGCTTGAAGAGCTCGAGCGCCATCTGCTTGGGGAGTCCGCACTGGTGCAGCTTGAGCTGCGGGCCGACGACGATGACCGAACGGCCCGAGTAGTCGACGCGCTTGCCGAGCAGGTTCTGGCGGAACCGGCCCTGCTTGCCCTTGAGCATGTCGGACAGCGACTTCAGCGGACGGTTGCCGGGGCCGGTGACCGGGCGGCCACGACGGCCGTTGTCGAAGAGGCTGTCGACGGCCTCCTGGAGCATGCGCTTCTCGTTGTTGACGATGATCTCGGGTGCGCCGAGGTCGAGAAGCCGCTTGAGGCGGTTGTTGCGGTTGATGACCCGACGGTA
>CALCXF010000098.1 GCA_937907685.1 uncultured Nostocoides sp. | reverse complement strand
CCACACCGAGCCAGGAGGCCATCAGCCGCAGTTCCGACTCGAGCTCGTGGCGGTCCTCGTCGCTGCCTCGGCCGGACTCCCAGGTGCACCTCCGCACGCGCAGCACCCCGGCCGCCCGGTCGGCCTTGAGGTCGACTCGGGCGACGAGGTCCTCGCCGAGGAGGAAGGGCAGCACGTAGTAGCCGTGCACACGCAGGTGTTCCGGGGTGTAGATCTCCAGCCGGTAGTCGAAGCCGAAGAGGGCACGGGTGCGGTCGCGCTGCCAGATGAGCGAGTCGAAAGGCGAGAGCAGCGCTCGCGCCTCGACCCTCCGCGGACGTCGGGCATCCCGGTGCAGGTATGCCGTTCGCCGCCACCCCTCGATCGTGGCCGGCACGAGGGTTCCGTCCGCGACGAGGGACGCGATCGCCGGGCGGGCCTGCTCGGGCGAGAGGCGGAAGTAGTCCCTGAGGCACTGCTCGGTGCCCACGCCGTGGGATCGCGCGGCGATCTCGACGAGCCGCCGAAACGCCTCGTCCTCCCCCGGGCGCGCGTCCGGGTTCGTGGCGAGCTCTCGCATGGAGGGTGGCAGCACCCGGGACGGCAGGGCGTATCGGCGCTCGAACTGGCTGGATCGCCCGGCGCTCGACACCTGGCCCGACCAGAAGAGGTGCTCGAGCGCCGTCTTGACGAGGGACCAGTTCCATCCCCACTCCTCACGCTGCCGTGGAAGGTCGTGCTCGAGGGCCGACTCCACCTCCCGGCTGGTGAGCGGGCCGCGACGGGCCACCTCCGCGAGCACCGCAGCGACGAGCTCAGGGTGGTCCCGCGGGACCCGTTGCATGCCGCCCCAGGCTTCGGAGAGGGCACGTCGCATCCGGAAGTCCAGCAACGGCCACGTCGAGGGAGGGACGAGGGACGCCTCGTGACCCCAGTACTCGACGACCCGTCGTGGAGCCACGTCACGAGCCCGGTCGAGGAGCCGCCGGTCGTAGGGCCCGAGCCTGGAGAAGAACGGGAGGTAGTGGCTCCGGCAGACGACGTTGACGCTGTCGATCTGGACGACGCCGACGGTGTCGATGACGCGCTGCAGGTCACGCGTCGACGGCACCTGCGGGCGCGGCCTCGCGAAGCCCTGCGCGGCGAGCGCCACCCGTCGCGCCGCCCGGTTCGAGAGATGGACGCCCGAGGGCGCCTCACTCATCCGCGGGCAGGAGGTTCTGGCGGTGGGCGAAGACCGCCGCCTCGACCCGGGAGTGCAGGTGCAGCTTCTCGAGGATGTTGCGGACGTGGTTCTTCACCGTGTTCTCCGAGATGACGAGGTCATCGGCGATCTCCCGGTTGGCCAGGCCCCGGGCGACGAGACGCAGTACCTCGACCTCCCGGTCGGTCAGCTGGGGGGCCCCCTCGAACTCCTGCACCTGCTCGATGCTCAGCCGGGTGAACTCGGTGAGCAGGGTCGCCGCCATGCTCGGCGGGATGATCGCCTGCCCGTCGTGCACCCGCTGGATGGCGGAGGAGACCTCCTCCGCGGGGAGGTCCTTGAGGAGGTATCCGCTGGCGCCCGCCTTGATGGCCTCGAAGAGGTCGGACTCGTCGTCGGACATCGTGAGCATGAGGATCCGGGCCGACGGGACCGCGGCCCGAATGCGGCGGCACGCCTCGATGCCGCCGACCCCCGGCATCCGCACGTCCATGAGGACGACGTCCGGCTCCTGACTGGTGCAGACGGCAACCGCCTCCGAGCCGTTGCTCGCCTGCCCCACGACCCGAGCCGTCCCGTCGAGCTCGAGGACGACCTGCATGCCGCGGCGGTAGAGCTCGTGGTCGTCGGCGATGACGACCCGGATCGCAGCCGGCTCTTCGTCGGCCCCTCCCGTCGCTGCGCTCACCTCACCACCCACGCTGACATCGTCGCAGGTCGTGATCGTGAGCACGGGCAAGACAGCACCGGAATCCACCCGACTCAGGATGCCGCGGCCTCCACATGTCCATGCTCGTCGCGCTCACCCGCGTCGGCGAGCGATCCGTCGAGGTCGAGGTGCAGGACGCCGTAGCTCCAGCCGCGGCGACGGTAGACGACGCTGGCCCGGTCGGTCTCCACGTCGTGGAAGAGGTAGAAGTCGTGGCCGACGAGCTCCATCTCGCGCAGCGCGTCGGCGAGCGACATCGGCGTCGAGCGGTGGACCTTCTCGCGCACCTCGACCGGGGAGTCTCCGAACGGGCCGCTGTGGTCATCCGTGGCGTCGGTCATCGGGGCGTCGCTGGGGGCCACGATGCGGGCCGTCGCCTGCGCGACCGACTCGGGGGTGCGCCGCCCACGGTGGACCTGTCGTCGGTCGTTCTGTCGCCTCAGCCGCTCCATCAGCTTGTCGATCGCCATGTCGAGGGCGGCGTACTTGTCCTCGACGCACGCCTCGGCCCGCACCACGGGTCCCTTGGCGTAGCAGGTGATCTCGACCCGGTCACAGAGCTTGGCCTGCCGACGGTTGCGCTCGTGACTGACCAGGACCTCGATCCGTCGGGTGCGCGGCTCGAGCTGGGTGACCTTCTCCAGCTTCTCCTCGATGTGCGCCCGGAATCGGTCGGAAACGGTCATGTGGCGTCCGGTGACGACGATGTCCACGTGGTCCTCCTCGGTGCTGGCGGATGCTGTCTCGGCTCGGTGCGGCTCGGACGTCGGGGCACCACCTCCGGAGGATTCGGGCTCTGGTCCCCGACGCTAGTCGGCCCGCGGACGACTCACAAGGGCAGGACCACGAGCCCTGCGCTGGGTCGCAGCCACCGTCGCCGCAGCCACGTGATCGGCACCGGCGACGCGCAGGGCGCGCGCTGCCTCGCTGAGGGTGGCGCCTGTGGTGACGACGTCGTCGACGAGGATGCAAGCGCTTCCGCTGACGGCCTCGGCCCACCGTTCGCGCACGGCGAGAGCCCCGGCGAGGTTCTCCGCCCGCCCCGAGCGGTCGAGTCGTGACTGGTCGACCACCGCCCTCGTGAGGCGCAGCACCGGCGCCACCACGAGCGACCTCCCAGCCGTTCCACAGCGGCCCACGCGGGCCACGGCGGCCCGCGCAAGGTCTCCCACCGGGTCGCCGCCCCGTCGCCGACGGGACGCCCGGGACGACGGCAGTGGCACGACGAGCACGAGCCCGCCACATGCTGCCGCCCGGCGACGCACCACCGGGTCCGCAGCCAGGGCCGTGGCAACGGACGTCGCCAGCGCGTCCCCGAGCACCGCCGACAGATCCTGCCGGTCCTCGTCCTTGTATGCCGTCACCGCGTCGCGCAGCGCACCCTCGAAGCGCGCGGCCGCCCAGCAGACCGGCATACCTGGTGGTGGTGGGTCCGGACCCGTGACGCGGGCGCCGCCGACGAAGGATGCCGCCCGCACATCGGCGCTGCAGGCCCCACAGAGCGGCCCGCCGGGTTCACGGCAGGCGGCGCACCGCACGGGCAGGACGAGGTCCGCCGCCGCCCGCACCGCGACTGCCAGCCGACCCACTCCCCCGACACTCATCCCACGACCGTCCTCCAGACCGCGGCCGCGATCCACTGCGCCTCATGGCCTGTGGACGAGCGAGCCCCGGCGCGACCCCTGTGGACAGGATCCGCGATGGACGTTCAGCCGTGGAGGGCTCAGCCGGCGGCCACGGCGAGGTCGGTCGCCGGTCCGCTGTCGACCCACTGCGAGCCGGCCCGGCCGAGGAGTCGACCCTTGTTGGTCACCACCCACAGGTCGCGCTCACCCCCGGTCGAGGAGATCGCGACGCCGCCAGGCGCGGGCGTCAGGGCGCGCACGTCTCCGCCGATGCTGATCACCGTCGGCTGCTGGGGTGCGCCGCGGAGCACCCCGAGGGTGACGAGGGTGCGGTCGTCGAGCCAGGCGAGGCTCCTTGCGCGCTGCAGTGACGACCCGATCCGCAGCGGCGGTGCCAGCCGCTGCGGCAGCGAGCCACCCACCCGCACCACCCCGGCGAGGTCGACCCGGAGGTCGGACCCGTTCGCCAGGGTCGAGACGACGGCGACGAGGTCACCTCCCGGCGAGAGGCGCGACTCCAGGACGCGCCGACCCTTGAGCCAGTCGGCCTGGACGGGTAGCGCAGCCGCCGTCGTGGGGTCGGCCGGGTCGGCGCCCGTGGCGACCACCCAGAGGCGGGTGCCGTCCCCGCCCTCACCAACGGCACCCATCCAGAGGAACCCGCGGGTGTCGTAGGACGGGTTTCCGACGTCGACACCGGCGAGCGGCACCTCGTAGCGGTTCGTCCCCTTCCAGCGGGAGATGCCGTCGCCGCCGGGGTCCACCCCGGCCAGCTCCGTGCCGTCGGGCGAGAGCGCGAGGTGGCGGTAGATCTGCTTGACAGGGGGGTAGGTGCGAGCGCCGGCGGGCTGGCGCGGTTCCTGTTGCCCGAGCCCAGCCGGGTCGAAGACCACGACCTCGTCACCGCGCCGGACGACGGGGTTGGCAACCGCGGCAGGTGGAGTCTCGCGGAACCTCACCTCCGCGAGGCTGCCCGCGGTGCCGTCGAGCCCGTCGAGGTCGACGGGCACCCCGTTGACCGAGATGGCGACCCGCGTGACGGCGGTGTCCTGGCTCAGCGTCCTCACGAACTGCGCCCAGAGGTTCTGGCGGTTCGCCTCCCCGGCACCCAGCCGGCTCGAGATGAGGTTGACGGCCGCGACCCCGCCTTCCACCGACACGGCGTCACCGAGCAGCCGGGCGCCGGCCGGGACGGCGGTCGTGGCCGCGCCGGCGAGGTGGTCGGGCACGGGCACCAGCTGGGCGCGCGCGAGGCGGGTCGCCAGCTTGTCGGAAGGGAACCATCGGACGTCCGGGACCAGCGCCCGGCGGCTCGTCGAGACGTAGTGCACGGCATACGGCTGCACGAGCCGGGAGACCTCGGTGCTCGCGATCCAGCGGCCGAACCCCTTCGGCAGCGTGCTGATCCGCCACTCCCCGCCCACCGTGGAGACACCGAAGGTGGCGGTCACCGTCGTGCCGGGCGCGGCGGCCGTGTGGCGCCCGTTCGCGTCCACCGTGCCGGCCGCCTCGGCGGTGATCCGCACCGTCGCGGGGTCGAGGAGCGTCGCGGAGGGAGGCACGTCGTCAGCGAGCAGGACGATGGTGCCGTCCGGGTTCCAGTCGTCACTCACCGCCGTCGTGAGGAAGGCTCGAGCGTTGTCGTATGCCGCGTCGCTCGCGGCTCCGGCCCGCACGAAGCCCGCCACGATGCTCTCCTGGTTCGCGCCGGGGACGGGGCCGGGGAAGAAGACGCGGATGTCGGGCGGGTCACCGCTGCCGACCACGAGCCCCTGTTCCACCGGTCCACCGGTCGACAACCCACCACCGCACCCGGCCACCAGCACGGTGACTGCGGCGAGCAGGGCCGGCACCAGCCGGCGCGGCATCACGGGTCCTCGAGGGGACCGAGCGGAAGCGGTGAGCCGTGCAGGGTCTCGCCGGCGCGCTGGGGCACGGTCAGCCGGAAGCGCGAGCCGACTCCGGGCT
>CALCXF010000097.1 GCA_937907685.1 uncultured Nostocoides sp. | reverse complement strand
GCGCTTCATCATGACCGAGCGCAACGGCATCTACATCATCGACCTGCAGCAGTCGGTCACCTATATCAACAACGCCTACGAGTTCGTCAAGGAGACCGTCGCCCACGGCGGGACCATCCTCTTCGTCGGCACCAAGCGCCAGGCGCAGGAGCCGATCGCGGAGCAGGCGACCCGCGTCGGGATGCCCTACGTCAACCACCGCTGGCTCGGTGGCATGCTCACGAACTTCCAGACGATCTCCAAGCGGCTCACCCGACTCAAGGAGCTCGAGGAGCTCGACTTCGACGACGTGGCCGGCAGCGGCTACACGAAGAAGGAGCTCCTGATCTTCAAGCGCGAGAAGGACAAGCTGGAGCGCACCCTCGGTGGCATCCGCACGATGGGCCGCGTCCCGTCGGCCGTCTGGATCGTCGACACCAAGAAGGAGCACCTCGCGGTGGACGAGGCCCGCAAGCTCGGCCTGCCCGTCATCGCGATCCTCGACACCAACTGCGACCCGGACGAGGTCGACTACAAGATCCCTGGCAACGACGACGCGATCCGCTCGGTCACCCTGTTGACCCGCGTCATCGCCGACGCCGTCGCCGACGGTCTCATGGCTCGCTCCGGCAGCCGGACCGCCGACGGCGAGGAGGCCGAGGTCGGCGAGGAGCCGCTGCCCGAGTGGGAGCGCGAGCTCCTGGCCGGCGACGCCGCCGAGGCCGCCGAGCAGGTCGCCCCCGGCGCGGGCGAGACCGCCGCCGCCGCGGCGACCGAGGCTGCTGTGGAACCGACCGAGGCTGTCGCGGAGCCGTCCCAGGCTGTCGCGGAGCCGTCCGAGGCTGTCGCGGAGCCGTCCGAAGCTGTCGCGGAGCCGTCCGAGGCTGTCGCGGAGCCGACCGTCGACGCGACCGAGGCGGTCACCGACGGCAGCGACGTCGCTGCCGCCGAGGCCCTCCCCGAGGCGACCGAGGTCCCCGAGGTGCTCGAGGCTCCGGTCGCCGAGATCCTCGACGCTCCCGTCGCCGAGGCCCTCGAGGCCGAGGTGGCCGAGGCAGCGCCCGCACCGGCTCCTGCCGGTGAGAGGGCCTGACCCCTCCTCCTTTCGTCCGACCGCACCCGAGAAAGAGCGACAACACACCATGGCGAACTACACCGCCGCTGACATCAAGGCGCTGCGCGAGAAGACCGCGGCCGGCATGATGGACGTCAAGAAGGCCCTCGACGAGGCCGACGGCGACATGGGCCGAGCCGAGGAGCTCCTGCGCGTCAAGGGGCTCAAGGGCGTGACCAAGCGTGAGGGCCGCACGGCATCCAACGGGCTGGTCACCGCCCGGGCCGCCGGCGGCGAGGGCACCCTCGTCGAGGTCCTGTGCGAGACCGACTTCGTCGCCAAGGGCGAGCGCTTCCTCGCCCTCGCCGACCAGGTGCTCGCCCAGGCCGTGGCGACTCGGGCCACCGACGCCGACGCGTTGCTCACCTCGGCGCTCGGGGACGGCCGGAGCGTTCAGGAGCTGCTCGACGAGGCCAACGCCACGATCGGCGAGAAGATCGAGGTCAAGCGCGTGGCCCGCCTGGAGGGCGAGCACGTCGTGTCCTACCTGCACCGGACGAGCCCCGACCTGCCGGCGCAGATCGGCGTCCTCGTCGCCACGGCAGGCGGCGAGGAGCAGGTGGCCCGCGACGTCGCGATGCACGTCGCGGCGTTCAGCCCGACGGTCCTCACCCGCGAGGAGATCGACGGTGCGACGGTCGACCACGAGCGTCGCGTCGCCGAGGCCACGGCCAAGGAGGAGGGCAAGCCGGAGGCCGCCCTCCCGAGGATCGTCGAGGGCCGGGTCAACGGCTACTTCAAGGAGAACGTCCTGCTCGAGCAGCCGTTCGCCAAGGAGCCGAAGAAGACGGTCGCCAAGGTTCTCGAGGAGTCCGGGGCGAAGGCCACCGGCTTCGTGCGCTACCGCGTCGGGAGCTGACACCGCGCTCTGAACCCTGCACATCCGGATGCCGTCCGCTCGTCGTGAGCGGACGGCATCCGTGCGTGTGCGTCGCGATCTCGAGCACACGCGCATACTGACGGGCAGGAGGTGGTGGCATGGCCGACGCCGAGCAGCGTGCACACGACCCGGGCGAGCAGGCAGGGCTCCCCGAGCGGGTTCACGTCGACCTTCCCCGGGTGCGACCCGAGGACATGACGACGACCCAGGCGGTCGCCCCTCCGCCGGACCCGGAGGGCGGGCGGGACCCGGAGACGGAGTTCGTGCTTCGGAACGCCGGCCTGTGACGGGCCCGGCAGCGGCCGGGGTTACAGGCTTCGCCGTTGGGTCGGCGCGGAAGCGGTGTGACAGGATCTGGTGACCGCCGAGCAGACCGCCGAGGAGGCCCCGTGACCACCCATGCCCTCACCGAGGCACCGCCGACGTCCGAGCCTCGGCGCACCGGCCGACGCGTGCTCCTCAAGCTCTCCGGCGAGGTCTTCGGAGGCGGCCGGGTGGGCGTCGACCCGGACGTCGTGCGGGCGATCGCGCGGCAGATCGCCGTGGGTGTCCGCGAGGGAATCCAGGTCGCCGTCGTCGTCGGGGGCGGAAACTTCTTCCGCGGCAAGGAGCTGCAGCAGAAGGGCATGGAGCGGTCCCGAGCCGACTACATGGGGATGCTCGGCACCGTGATGAACTGTCTCGCCCTGCAGGACTTCCTCGAGAAGGAGGGCGTCGACACCCGTGTGCAGACCGCGATCGCGATGGGCCAGGTCGCCGAGCCCTACATCCCCCGCCGGGCCATCCGCCACCTCGAGAAGGGCCGGGTCGTCATCTTCGGCGCGGGCGCCGGGTTGCCGTACTTCTCGACGGACACGGTGAGCGCCCAGCGAGCCCTGGAGTGCAAGTGCGACGCCGTGCTGATGTCCAAGAACGGGGTCGACGGGGTCTACGACGCCGACCCCCGGACCAGCCCCGGGGCCAAGAAGCTCGACCGGGTGACCTTCTCGGAGGCCCTGCGCACCAATCTCCGGGTCGTCGACGCCGCCGCCTTCAGCCTCTGCATGGAGAACAAGCTCCCCATGGTCGTCTTCGGCATGGAGGGCGACGGCAACATCACCCGTGCGCTGCGCGGCGAGCCGATCGGCACCCTCGTCTCCGCGGGCTGAGCACCGGCCCGCCCCTCTTTGACACACTGGACCCGACACGCCGGCTCACACGCGCGGCATACCGAAGGAGAGCCACCCCCATGATCGACGAGACCTTGTTCGAGGCCGAGGAGAAGATGGAGAAGGCCGTCGAGGTCGCCAAGGAGGACTTCGCCGGCATCCGCACCGGGCGGGCCCACCCGGGCATGTTCCAGAAGCTGCTCGTCGACTACTACGGCGCTCCGACCCCGCTCCAGCAGCTCGCCTCCTTCCAGAACCCGGAGGCCCGCACGATCATCATCAGTCCCTTCGACAAGGGTTCGATGCACGCCATCGAGAAGGCGATCCAGCAGGCGGACCTCGGAGTCAACCCGAGCAACGACGGCAACATCATCCGGTGCGTCATGCCGCAGCTCACCGAGGAGCGTCGGCGCGAGTACGTGAAGATGGCGCACCACCAGGCCGAGGAGGCCCGCGTGTCGGTCCGCAACATCCGGCGGCACGCCAAGTCCTCCCTCGAGAAGCTCGTGAAGGACGGCGAGGTCGGCGAGGACGAGGGAGCCCGCGCCGAGAAGGAGCTCGAGACCGTGACGAAGAAGCACGTCGACCAGATCGACGACCTGCTCAAGCACAAGGAAGCCGAGCTGCTCGAGGTCTGAGCTCGCACCGACGATGACCGACGCCCGACCTGATGCCACCCCGGACGCCGACCGCAGCGTCGCGGCCGGGAGGAGCGAGCCCCCTTCCAGTGCCGAGCACACCGGTCACCGGAGGGCGCGCGCGCCGAAGGGCGCCGGCCGCAACCTCCCGGCTGCCATCGGCGTCGGGCTCGTCCTCGCCGGACTCGTCATCGGGACCCTCGTCTACGACGCCCGGGCGTTCCTCGCCGTCGTCGTCGTGGCGGTCGCCTACGGGGCCTGGGAGGTGCGCCGGGCGATCGCGACGAAGGGGATCGTCGTCCCCCTCGTCCCGCTGCTGCTCGGCACGGTCGGCATGCTCGTGTCCGCGTACCTGCGGGGATCCGAGGCCCTCGTGGTCACCTTCGGGCTCACCATCGTCGGGCTCCTGGTGTGGAGGGTCGCCGACGGGCTCGCCGGCGCCGCGCGCGACCTCAGTGCGTCGGCGCTCGTGGCGTTCTACCCGGTGTTCCTCGGAGGGTTCGCCTCCCTGATGCTGGCGGCGCCCGACGGGCGCGAGCGGATCGTCGTCTTCATCCTCGTGACGGTCTTCTCGGACATCGGCGGGTATGCCGTGGGCGTCCGGTTCGGGCGCCACTCCATGGCTCCCTCGCTGAGCCCCAAGAAGTCGTGGGAGGGGTTCGCCGGCTCGGTGGTCACGTGCGCGCTCGTCGGCGCGATCTCGATGCCGCTGCTCCTCGACGGCGTGTGGTGGGCCGGTGCCGTGCTCGGCGCGGTCGCGGCCGGCGCAGCGACCCTCGGTGACCTCATCGAGTCGAGCATCAAGCGGGACCTGGGCATCAAGGACATGGGGGGCCTGCTGCCCGGTCACGGCGGGCTCATGGACCGCCTCGACTCCCTGGTGATCGTCGCGCCCGTGGCCTGGGCGCTGCTGGCGTGGTTCGTGCCGCTCGGCTGAGCGCCAGCCGGACCTGAGACACTCGACCGACCATGTCCGAGACGCCCGCCGCCCGCCCCGTTCCGGGCCAGCTGACCTTCGCGGCACCCCGTCGCGGCAAGCCCCCTCGCCACCTTGCCGACCTCACTGCGGCCGAACGCCGGGAGGCCGTCGCCGCCCTGGGCCACCCTGCCTACCGGGCCGGCCAGCTGTCGACGCACTACTTCGAGCGGCTCGTCGACCGCCCGGAGGAGATGACCGACCTCCCCAAGGCGGTGCGCGACGACCTGGTCGCCGACCTCCTGCCGACCCTGCTGACCCCGGTGCGCAGCCTCACCGCCGACAACGGCGCCACGGTCAAGCAGGTCTGGCGGCTGTTCGACGGCGCCCTCGTCGAGTCGGTGCTCATGCGCTACCCGAACCGGGTCACTGTCTGCATCTCGAGCCAGGCCGGCTGTGGCATGAACTGCCCGTTCTGCGCGACGGGACAGGAGGGACTGACCCGCAACATGTCGACGGCCGAGATCGTCGAGCAGGTCGTGGGTGCGGCCAGGCTCCTGCGCCGCGGTGGGCTGCCCGCCGGTGAAGCGGCCACGCCGGGCGCGGGTCTCGGCGACGAGGCCGACGGCTCGGCGGTGGCCGACGAGGCCGACGGCTCGGCCGTCTCGGGGCAGGGAAGCTCCCGGGTCAGCAACGTCGTGTTCATGGGGATGGGCGAGGCCCTCGCGAACTATCGGGCGGCCATCGGCGCCATCCGCCGCCTGGTGGAGCCGGCGCCCTCGGGGTTCGGCATGTCCGCTCGTGGCATCACGATGTCGACGGTCGGGCTGGTGCCCGGCATCGACCGGCTCGCCGCCGAGGGCATTCCCGTCACGCTCGCGCTGTCCCTCCACGCTCCGGACGACGAGCTGCGCGACGAGATCGTCCCGATCAACACGCGCTGGAAGGTCGACGAGGCCATCGACGCGGCGCACCGCTACTTCGAGGTCACCGGACGCCGGGTGAGCATCGAGTACGCCCTCATCCGCGACATCAACGACCAGGCGTGGCGCGCGGACCTGCTCGCGGAGAAGCTCGTCGCACGTGGGCGCGGATGGGTCCACGTCAACCCCATCCCGCTCAACCCCACGCCCGGGTCGAAGTGGACGGCATCGCGACGTGGCGTCGAGCAGCAGTTCGTCGAGCGCCTCCGGGCACACGGCATCCCGACGACCGTGCGTGACACGCGGGGTTCGGACATCGACGGCGCCTGCGGCCAGCTGGCCGCCTCCACCGCCTGAGCCGTCTACGCTGGTCCGGTGCGATGCACTGTCCCGGCCGCCCTGGCCGTCCTCACCCTGGCTCTCGCCGGGTGCGGTTCGGATGCCGACCTGCCGGCCGGCCTGCGCTCCGCCGACACGCACCAGACGACGCACGCCGCGTCCCCGAGCGCCACAGCGACCTCGGCCGCCGTCGAGGACATCCCGTTGCGCGCCGGCGAACGGTTCCAGAACCTGCGGCTCCCGGCCCCCTACTCACCCGAGGCACCGGAAGGGACCGGAACCGACGACTACCGCTGCTTCCTCGTGGACCCCCACCTCGCCACCGACCAGCTCGTGAGCGGAGTGCAGATCGCGCCCGACAACGTCGACATGGTGCACCACGTCATCGTCTCGAAGGTCGAGCCGGATGCCGTGGACGAGGCCGAGGGGGTGGATGCGAAGGACCCGGGCGACGGGTGGACCTGCTTCGGCGGCGCAGGACTGGCGGGGACCCGCGGCGGAAACCTCGACAAGGCCGACTGGGTCGGGGCCTGGGCACCCGGCGGGGGCGAACGGGTGATGGCGGACGACATCGGGATCCCGCTGGCCGCAGGCAGCCAGCTCGTCGTCCAGGTGCACTACAACCTCCTCGCCGGGACCGGGACCGACCGGAGCACGGTCCGCCTCCGTCTCTCCGAGGCCGAGGGCAGCGACAAGCAGGCCCTGCAGACGATGCTGCTGCCAGCGCCCGTCGAGCTCCCGTGCCGGGACAACCGGACCAAGGGGCTGTGCAACCGCACCGTGGCGGTCGCGGACCTCAAGCGCCGCTTCGGTGAGGACCCCGCCACGGCGGACCTGCTGCACCTGCTCTGCGGCCCACTCGCGCCCGGGCCGGTCCAGAGCTGCACCCGACCGATCCGGGAGGACGCGACGATCCGCGCTGCGTCGGGGCACATGCACCTCCTCGGGCGTGCCATCACGGTCGACGTCAACAAGGGCACGCCGGAGGCCCGTCGGGTGCTCGACATCCCGGTGTGGAACTTCGACGACCAGGGCAGCATCCCGCTCGACGAGCCCCTCGACGTCGGGCCCGGCGACACCGTCACCGTGACGTGCACGCACGACCAGGAGCTGCGGGACCTGTTGCCGTCGTTCGAGGGCACCGAGGACCGCTACGTCGCCTGGGGCGAGGGAACCACCGACGAGATGTGCCTCGGTATCGTCCTCATGACGCCGCGCTGACGAGGACGACGGGCCGGCGGCCCGTGGGCACTCAGTGCCCGGTGCAGAGCGCCGCCGCCTCCTCCACCGTGTCGACGAGGTGCAGCCGGTGCTCCATGGCGCGCCCGGCCGCAAGGGCGGTGAGCGCCGGCCAGACCGGGACGAGCTCGGTCCAGTGGTGGCGGCCCACGAGCACGACCACCGGCAGGGCCGCGTCCTCCGCGGCGTAGTACAGACGAGTCGCCGCCTGGAAGATCTCCTGCACCGTTCCCGCCGCCCCCTCGAGCACGACGAGTCCCGAGGTGCACCGCGCCAGCAGCCCGTCCTCACGGATGGCGTTCGAGAAGTACTTGCCGATGCCGTTGCAGAAGACGTTCGGTGGCTCGTGCCCGTAGAACCACGTCGGGATGCCGACGCTGCGAACTCGCGTCTCGGCCACCGGGACCTGGAGGAGGTCGTCGTGGACGGCGAGCGCCACCTCAGCCCACGGGGCGATGTCCGGGAGGAACGACGGGACCGTGCCAAGACGCGGGAGCACCTCCGCGAGGACGTCGGCGTTCGGCGCCATCGCCCCGAGGTTCGCCGCCTCCATCGCTCCGGGACCTCCACCGGTGACCACGGTGAGCCCTCCGGCGGCCAGGTCGTGGCCGAGCCGGGCGGCCACGGCATACGCCGTCGCGTCCCGGGCCAACGCGTGGCCGCCCATCACACCGACCACCGGGGCGTCCTCGATGAACTCGTCGAGCGCATCCGTGATCGAGTCGTCGTGGATGGCTCGCAGGAGGGTGACGAAGGCGTCGTGCTCGAGCGAGCCGTCCCGGGACCAGTGGTAGGCCTTGGCATCGGGGGTGCCCTCGTACCCGTGCTCGCGCAGGCCCGTGTACAGCTCGTGCGGCTGGTAGAGGCTGGACCGATAGGGGTTGATCGGGGCGTGCGGGTCGGTCGGGAAGACCAACGCACCGTGTGACCGCAGGTGGGCGTGGAGCGCCTCCGTCAGCTGGCCGCCGAGGATCACCATGCCCTCGACGTCGGTGCGGCCGAGCAGCTCGTCCTCGTGCCCCGTCAGGTCGAGGTCCTGGAGTCTCAGGCCGCACAGCGGCACCCGCGTCCGCAGCGTCTCCGTGAGGTCCGGCAGACTCTCGATCTCGTCCACGCGCCGAACCTACCCGCGTCCCCCCTGGCAACTCGCCGTCCTGCTCGCACGGCCCGACGGCACGTGGCACAGTGCGCGCGGCTGCCGCCTCAGTGGGCGGTCAGGCGCGCCAGCACCGCACTGAGCCGGGCCGGTGCGCCGGTGACGAGCTCCTCACGGTCGGCCAGCCGGGCCACCTGCAGGCCCGCGTTCACGCCGAGCCAGCGCAGCGGTTCGGGCTCCCACCGAGGGGACCGGTGCCCGACCCAGGGGAGCTCGGTGAGCGGGGTGGTGCGCCCGAGTGCGAGGTCTGCAAGCGTCCGCCCGGCCAGGTTGCTCGCCGCGACCCCGTCACCGACATAGCCGCCCGCCCGACCCGTGCGGCTCACGGGGTCCCAGGACACCGACGGGTGCCAGTCACGGGCGATCCCCAACGGTCCACCCCAGGCGTGGGTGAAGCGGATGTCGCCGAGCTGGGGGAGCAGGGCGCGCAGGGTGGCCCGAAGGGCGGAGAACACCCCCTCCTCGTGGTCGAACTCGGGCCGGACGGCCGATCTCCAGTGGTACGGCGCACCACGACCGCCGAAGGCCAGTCGCCCGTCGTCGGTCCGCTGGCCGTAGATGACGACGTGGCCGTGGTCGGCGAAGACCTCCCGTGCGGCAAGGCCGACCCGGCCCCACTGCTCCTCGCTCAACGGCGCGGTGGCGACCATGAGGGAGTACACGGGGACGACCTGTCGGGCCAGACCCGGGAGCGACCCGGTCCAGCCCTCGGTGGCGACCACCGTGGTGCGGGCGGAGACGCGGTGGCCGTCCTCGAGGACCACGACCCCGTCGGAGGCGCGGGTCACCCGCGCACCCTCGACCACACGGCCGCCGAGCCGGCGGACGGCCCCGGCCAGGCCGTCGACGAGCCGCCGTGGGTGTACCCGCGCACAGTGGGGTGTGAAGGTGGCCCCGCGGGTTCCCGCCAGGTCGAGCCGCTCGCGGCTCCTCGCGGCGTCGAGCCAGACGGTGTCCTGCCCCCACGAGGTGGCGTGGGCGGCCTCTGCCCGGGCGCGCCGCTCCTGGGCGGGGGTTCGGGCGACGAGCAGCGCCCCACCCTTGACGAACCCGCTGCCCAGCCCTTCCTCGGTGTCGACCCGGCCGACCTCGTCGACGGTGTCACGAAGGGCGGCCAGCTGCGCGAGGGCCGCCGTCCGACCGGTCCGGCGGGCGATGGTGTCGGCCGAGACCGGCCACAGGGCCGAGACCCAGCCGCCGTTGCGCCCGCTCGCCCCGAAGCCGACGTGCTCGGCCTCGAGGACGAGCACGTCCAGCGCGGGCCGGGCCCGCAAGAGGTAGTAGGCGGTCCAGAGGCCGGTGTACCCGCCCCCGACGACGACGACATCAGCCAGCTGGGGGAGTGCACCCGATGGCGGTGTCGTGCCGGTCGACGACGTCGTGGCGGGCGACGTGGGAGCCGCTGCGGTGTCCCACCACAGCGGCTCCGTCGCGGAACGGGGGGTCCCCCCGGCCATGTCAGAGGTGGTTCTCGGCCTCGGTGAGCACCGAGCGCAGGCGGCTCTCGATCTCCTCGAACTCGGCCGGACCCATGGTCAGCGGCGGCGCGAGCTGCACCACGGGGTCGCCACGGTCGTCGGCGCGGCAGTAGAGGCCGGCGTCGAAGAGGGCCTTGGACAGGAAGCCGCGCAGCAGCCGCTCCGACTCGGCGTCGTCGAACGTCTCCCGGGTCGCCTTGTCCTTGACGAGCTCGATGCCGTAGAAGTAGCCGGCTCCTCGGACGTCACCGACGAGCGGGAGGTCGAGCAGCTTCTCGAGCGTGGCCCGGAAGACGGGCGCGTTCTGCTTCACCCGGTCGTTGAGGCCCTCTCGCTCGAAGATGTCCAGGTTCGCCATGGCCGCTGCGCACGACACGGGGTGACCGCCCCAGGTGTAGCCGTGGGGGAAGTACGTCATGCCGTGGCGGAACGGTTCGAAGAGGCGGTCGCTGGCGATCATCAGCCCCAGGGGTGCGTACCCGCTCGTGACGCCCTTGGCGGTCGTGATGATGTCGGGCTGGTAGCCGAAGTCGTCGCAGGCGAACATCGAGCCGATCCGCCCGAAGGCGCAGATCGTCTCGTCGGAGACGAGGAGCACGTCGTACTGGTCGCAGATCTCCCGAACCCGGTCGAAGTACCCCGCGGGGGGCGGGAAGCAGCCACCGGAGTTCTGCACCGGCTCGAGGAAGACGGCCGCGACCGAGTCGGGGCCCTCGAACTCGATCGCCTCGGCGATCCGGTCGGCCGCCCAGCGACCGAAAGCCTTCTCGTCCTCGCGCAGATGCTCCGGCGCCCGGTACATGTTCGTGTTGGGCACCTTGTGTCCACCGGGGACGAGCGGCTCGAAGTCGACCTTGGCGGCGGGGATGCCGGTGATCGACAGCGCGCCCTGCGGCGTGCCGTGGTAGGCGACGGAGCGGGAGATCACCTTGTGCTTGGTGGGCTTGCCGGTGAGCTTGAAGTACTGCTTGGCGAGCTTCCAGGCCGTCTCCACCGCCTCGCCGCCGCCGGTGGTGAAGAACACCCGGTTGAGGTCGCCGGGGGCGTTGTGGGCCAGTCGCTCGGCGAGCTCGATCGCCCGTGGGTGCGCGTAGGACCACAGCGGGAAGAAGGCGAGCTCCGAGGCCTGCTTCGCCATCGCCTCGCCGATCTCGGTCCGGCCGTGGCCGACGTTGTTGACGAAAAGGCCGGCGAGGCCGTCGATGTACTCGTTGCCGCGGTCGTCCCAGATCCGCCACCCTTCCCCGCGGGTGATGATCGGCACGGAGTGGCCCAGCCCGCCGGCGTCGCGCTCCTCGAACACGGAGTGGCGGGTGAAGTGCATCCACAGGTGGTCGCGTGCGGCGTCGGAGTAGAGCTTGCCGGTGGCGGTGTGCTGGTCGGAGCTGGGCTCCCACACGTCGGACGGATAGGTGGTCATCGGGTACCCCAGTTGTAGTGCTGCTTGTTGAGTTTCAGGTAGACGAACGTCTCGGTGGTCGTGACGCCCGGGAGGACACGGATCCGCTCGGTCAGGAGCTCGAGCAGGTGGTCGTCGTCCTCGCAGACGACCTCGGCGAGGACGTCGAAGCTTCCCGCCGTCGTCACGACGTACGAGACCTCCGGCATCGCCGTGAGGGCCTCACCGACGCCGAGGAGGTCGCCCTCGGTCCGGATGCCGATCATCGCCTGACGGCGGAAGCCGACCTGCAGTGGGTCGGTCACCGCGACGATCTGCATGACCTCGGCGTCGAGGAGGCGCTGGACCCGCTGGCGGACCGCCGCCTCGGACAGCCCCACCGCCTTGGCGATGGCGGCGTAGGACTGCCGCCCGTCCTCCTGGAGCAGCTCGATGATGCGCTTGGCGACGTCGTCGAGGCGTGTCTCCGGCACGGAGCGGCCGTTGCGGGCCGGGCGGGCGGATCTGGTCACTGCGCCATCGTGCCGCTGATTCGAGTAGTTTGCAAGTGCCGAGAAGACGGATTCCGTATGCTGTCGGGTTCCGCTGTGCAACTTTTCGTGTCATTTCGCGGAGGACTGTCCCCTTTTCGCGGGCAACGGGTTTAGAGTCCCCCTGCACGCCTCATCCGAGCACCCTGGAGCAGTCCACATGAGCGGTCCGCGCACCCTGCGCAACTTCGTCGGCGGCGAGTACGTCGACGGTCGTACGGAAACCACGAAGGACATCGTCAACCCGGCGACGGGATCCGTCGTCGCGACCGCCCCGGTCAGCGGGCAGGCAGACGTCGACGCGGCATACGTGGCTGCGAACGCCGCCTTCACGCAGTGGGGGCGCACGACACCGAGCGAGCGGCAGCAGGCGCTCCTGAAGATCGCCGACGCCATCGAGTCGCGGGCCGACGAGCTCATCGCCCTGGAGTCCGAGAACACCGGCAAGATCCACGCGCTGACGGCGAGCGAGGAGATCCCGCCGATGGTCGACCAGCTGCGGTTCTTCGCGGGCGCGGCTCGGGTGCTCGAGGGCAAGGCGGCGGGGGAGTACATGAGGGGCCACACCTCGTGGATCCGGCGCGAGCCGATCGGGGTGGTGGGCCAGGTGACCCCCTGGAACTACCCACTCCTCATGGCCGTGTGGAAGATCGCCCCAGCCCTCGCAGCGGGCAACACCGTGGTCCTCAAGCCGAGCGACACCACGCCCGAGACGACGCTGCTGCTCGCGGAGATCGCGTCGGAGTTCCTCCCCGCCGGCACCCTCAACGTCGTCACGGGGGACCGGGACACCGGGCGGATGCTCGTCGAGCACCCCACTCCCGGCCTCGTGGCGATCACCGGGTCGGTCCGCGCGGGCGCCGAGGTCGCCGCGAGTGCCGCACCGAACGTCAAGCGCGTCCACCTCGAGCTCGGCGGCAAGGCGCCGGTCGTCGTCTTCGACGACGCCGACATGGAGGCCGCGGTGGAGGGGATCGCCGTGGCCGGGTTCTTCAACGCGGGCCAGGACTGCACCGCGGCGACCCGTGTGCTGGCCGCCCCGCGGATCCACGACGACTTCGTCGCCGCCATCGCGGAGTACGCCAAGAGCTCCGCCCCGGTGGGGTTGCCGGACGACGAGGACGCCCTCTTCGGGCCGGTGAACAACGCGAACCAGCTGGCGCGTGTCTCCGGCTTCATCGAGCGGCTGCCCTCGCACGCCACGGTTGCGGCAGGAGGCAACCGGCGCGCCGACCTCGGCGACGGCTTCTACCTCGAGCCGACGATCCTCTCGGGTCTGCGCCAGGACGACGAGGCCATCCAGAACGAGATCTTCGGCCCCGTCATCACGGTTCAGCGGTTCACCGAGGAGGCCGAGGCGCTGGCCTGGGCGAACGGCGTGGACTACGGTCTGGCATCCTCGGTCTGGACGAAGGACTTCGGCCGGGCCATGCGTATGTCGGCGGCGCTGGACTTCGGCTGCGTCTGGATCAACACCCACATCCCGCTCGTCGCAGAGATGCCCCACGGCGGCTACAAGAAGTCGGGATACGGAAAGGACCTCTCGATGTACGGCTTCGAGGACTACACCCGCATCAAGCACGTCATGGCGAACATCGAGTCCTGATCGAGACGTCTCGACCACGCTGCACCGTGGCCACCTGCCACATGCTGACCCCACCACCACAACCCTGACCCCGCACCGCAAGGAGACACCCATGGGCGAGCGCCCCATCCCCGACCTGACGTCCCCCGTTCTGCGCGCCGCGCTGCTGCGCGGCCTGACGACCCGGCGGGCCGTCGTGACCGGCGCCCTCGGGCTCGGTACCACCGCGGCGCTCACCGCCTGCGGCAGCGAAGGCACCGACGAGGGCGCCACCGCGAGCGGCACCCCGTCCGCCAGGGCCGCACAGGACGCGAGCGACACCGAGAAGGTCGTGAACTGGTCGAACTGGCCCGAGTACATCGACGTCTCGGAGGACGAGAGCACCCGCCCGTCCCTCGACGCCTTCACGAAGTCGACCGGCATCACGGTGAACTACACCGAGGACTACAACGACAACGACGAGTTCTACGCCAAGGTGCGGCCGCTTCTCGAGGGCGGCGAGGACACCGGCCGCGACGTGTGGTGCAGCACCGACTGGATGGTGGCCCGTCTCATCCGCCAGGGCTACGTCCAGAAGCTCGACACGGCGAACATCCCGAACGTCAAGAACCTCGAGGACTCGCTGAAGAACGTCGAGTTCGACCCCGGCCGCGTCTACTCCCTCCCGTGGCAGAGCGGCTTCGCCGGCATCGGCTACAACCTCGACGCGACCGGTGGGAAGAAGATCGAGACGATCACCCAGCTGCTCACCGACCCGGCGCTGAAGGGCAAGGTCACCCTGCTCACGGAGATGCGTGACACGGTCGGCCTGGTGCTGTGCGAGATGGGCAAGGACCCGGCCAACTTCACCGATGCCGACTACGACGCCGCCATCGCGATGATCCAGAAGGCCAAGGACGCCGGCCAGCTCAAGGGATTCACCGGCAACGACTACACCGACGGTCTCACCAAGGGCGACATCGCCGCCTGCGTGGCCTGGACCGGAGACGTCGTCCAGCTCCAGTTCGAGAACGAAGCCGTGCAGTACGCCCTCCCGCAGGCCGGCTTCACCCTGTGGTCGGACAACTTCGTCATCCCCGCTCTCGCGAAGCACAAGAAGAACGCCGAGACCCTGATCAACTACTACTACGACCCTGCCGTCATGGCGCAGGTCGAGGCGTGGGTCAACTACATCCCGCCGGTGAAGGGCACCAAGGATGCGCTCGCGGCGGACGACCCCGAGACCGCCGAGAACCCCCTGATCTTCCCCACCTCGGATGTGCTCTCGCGGGCCAAGGTCTTCCGCGGCCTCAGTGCCGAGGAGGAGACGAAGTACAGCCGCGCCTTCACCGACCTCACCACGAGCTGATGGCGCAGCACGGCCCCGGAGATCTGGAGCTCATCGGTCTGACGAAGTCCTTCGACGATTTCACCGCGGTGGAGCCGATGGACCTCACCATCCCGCAGGGGTCCTTCTTCGCCCTCCTGGGGCCGTCCGGCTGTGGCAAGACGACGACCCTGAGGATGGTTGCCGGACTGGAGCAGCCCACCGCGGGCCAGATCCTCATCGGTGACACGGACATCACGAACACCCGGCCGCACCAGCGCAACGTCAACACGGTGTTCCAGTCCTACGCGCTCTTTCCGCACATGAGCGTCATGGACAACGTCCAGTTCGGTCTGCGCCGGCGTGGCGACAAGGACGCCAAACGCAAGGCGCAGGAGGCGCTGGACCTCGTGGAGCTCGGCCACGCGGGGAGGAAGAAGCCGAACCAGCTCTCCGGTGGCATGCAGCAGCGGGTCGCTCTGGCTCGAGCGCTCGTCAACCGCCCCGACGTCCTGCTGCTCGACGAGCCGCTCGGTGCGCTCGACCTCAAGCTCCGCCGGCAGATGCAGATCGAGCTCAAGCGGATCCAGCAGGAGGTCGGCCTCACCTTCATCCACGTCACGCACGACCAGGAGGAGGCGATGACGATGGCCGACTCCATCGCGGTGATGAACGCCGGACGGATGGAGCAGCTGGGTGACCCGGCCGCGCTGTACGAGAACCCCTCGTCGACCTTCGTCGCGAACTTCCTCGGGCAGTCGAACCTCCTCGCGGCCCACGTCACGGGCACCGCGGGAGACGGCAGGCTCACGGCCGACGTCCACGGCCACGAGGTGCTCGTGGACGCCGGGCGGGTGCCGGCCGGGCTCCGGGACGTCTGGCTGGGCGTCCGCCCGGAGAAGCTCGCGCTCGGTGAGGGCAACGGGGTGAACGAGCTGAAGGGCACCGTGAGCGACGCGTCGTTCAGCGGTGTGGCGACGCAGTACCTGGTCCGGATGCCCTGGGGCATGGACCTCACGGTGGTCCAGCAGAACGACGGCAGTGCACGCGCCCGGCTCGGCGACGCCGTGACGCTCTCCTGGGACCCGGGGCACGAGTTCGTCCTCGACTCGGCGCAGGACGAGGATGCCGGCGTGGAGCACGTGGTCGTCGATGGCTGAGCTCGCCGTCCTGAGCGGCGGCACTGCGCGGCCACCCGTCCGGCGCGCCAACTGGGTGCCGTACGCCCTGCTCGCGCCGGGCCTGCTGTGGCTGGCGATCTTCTTCGTCGCGCCCATGCTCACCCTGCTCTCGCAGTCCCTCCAGGAGGGATCGGTCGAGGCGGGGTACACCTTCACCGCCAACTGGCAGATCTACGTCGACGCGCTCCAGAAGTACTGGCCCCAGCTGCTCCGGTCGGTCGGCTACGCCGCCACGGCGACAGTGGCCGCCCTCGTGCTCTCGTACCCGCTGGCGTACTACATCGCCCAGAAGGCCGGGCGCTGGAAGAACCTCATGCTGGTCCTCGTCGTCGCCCCTTTCTTCACGAGCTTCCTCATCCGGACGCTCGCCTGGCGGACGATCCTCTCCGACACCGGTCCGGTTGCTGAGTTCGCCCGGGCGACGGGCCTCACGGACCTGCTCCAGGCCCTGGCCTTGACGAACAACGACAGCCTGCTCTCGTCGAAGTTCGCCGTCATCGCGGGCCTGACCTACAACTTCCTTCCCTTCATGATCCTCCCGCTGTACGCCTCCCTCGACCGCTTGGACCGCCGGCTCGTCGAGGCCGCGGGGGACCTGTACGCGACACCGTGGCAAGGGTTCCGCCACGTCACCTGGCCGCTGTCGCTGCCCGGGGTCGTGGCCGGGACGCTCCTGACGTTCATCCCGGCCACCGGCGACTTCATCAACTCCCGGTTGCTCGGCAACACCCAGACCGTGATGGTCGGCCAGGTCATCGACGCGCAGTTCCTCCGCGTGCTGGACTACCCGCTCGCGGCCGCCCTGTCCTTCATCCTTCTCGTCATGATCCTCGCCCTCGTGAGCACGTACGTCCGCCGCGCGGGCACCGAGGAGCTGGTCTGAGATGAGCTGGCTCCGACGCCACCTGCTCCTCTTCGCAGCGGTCGCCGTGCTCCTCTACATGCTCATCCCCAACGTCGTCGTCGCCGTCTTCTCGTTCAACGACCCGGTCGGGCGCTACAACTACACGTGGACCGAGTTCTCGACGCGTGCCTGGACGAACCCGTGCGGCCCTCAGGGCCTCTGCGACTCGCTGGGGCTCTCCCTGCGGATCGGGCTCATCGCCTCGCTGATCGCGACGGTCTTCGGCACGATGATCGCCTTCGCGCTGGGTCGGTACCGCTTCCGGGCACGCTCGGGCACGAACCTGCTGATCTTCATGCCGATGGCGACCCCGGAGGTCGTCATGGGTTCGAGCCTACTCACGCTGTTCCTCATGATGGGAGTCTCGTCGGGCGGCCTCGCGATCACCATCGCCCACATCATGTTCTGCGTCTCCTTCGTCGTCGTGGCCGTCAAGGCACGGGTCGCGACGCTGGACCCGCGGCTGGAGGAGGCGGCGGCCGACCTCGGCGCGAACCCGCCGCAGACGTTCCTGCGCATCACCCTCCCGCTCGCGGCACCCGGCATCCTCGCCGGAGCACTGCTCGCCTTCTCCCTGAGCTTCGACGACTACATCATCACGAACTTCAACGCCAGCCCCAGCTCCATCACCTTCCCGATGTACGTCTGGGGCGCCGCCCAGCGTGGGGCGCCCGTCCAGGTGAACGTCATCGGCACCGTCATGTTCATCGCCGCGCTCGCGATCGTCCTCGTCAGCCAGCTGCTGACGTCCCGCCGCCGGCGCGCCGCGGCCTGACCCGGCCGCAGTCCATCGAAGGAGACACATCGCATGCGCGTCCTCATGGTCGGGGCGGGCGGCGTCGGTGACGCCGCTGCCCGCATCGCCGCCGAACGGGCCTTCTTCGAGGCGTGGGTCGTGGCGGACTACGACCTCACCCGTGCCGAGCGCACGGTGGGCGCGGTCACCGAGCGGCACGCCGGGGAGACGAGGTTCAGCGCCGCACAGGTCGACGCGTCGGACGCGGCAGCCGTGGAAGCCCTTGCCCGCGAGGTCGCTGCGACGCACGTCTTCAACGCGGTCGACCCGCGCTTCGTCCTCCCGATCTTCGAGGGCGCCCACGCCGCCGGTGCGGACTACCTGGACATGGCGATGAGCCTCTCGCAGCCCCATCCCACTGAGCCGTACGCGAAGGTCGGGGTCAAGCTCGGCGACGACCAGCTCGCCCGGGCGGGCGCGTGGGAGGCCGACGGCCGGCTCGCCCTCGTCGGCATCGGCGTGGAGCCGGGGCTGTCCGACGTGTTCGCCCGGTATGCCGCGGACCACCTGTTCTCGGACATCGACGAGCTCGGGACACGGGACGGCGCGAACCTCGTCATCCGGGACGACGAGGGCAACGAGGTCTTCGCGCCGGGGTTCTCCATGTGGACGATCATCGAGGAGTGCCTGAACCCCCCGGTGGTGTGGGAGCGGCGCCGCGCCGTCGGGGTCGACGGGTCGTACGACGTCGACGCCGGGTTCTTCACCCTGCCGCCGTTCAGCGAGCCGGAGGTCTTCGACTTCCCCGACGGCATCGGCCCGGTCGAGTGCGTCCACGTCGAGCACGAGGAGGTGCTGCTCATGCCACGGTGGCTGGACGCCGAGCGGGTCACCTTCAAGTACGGCCTCGGCGAGGAGATGATCGGCATCCTGCGGACCCTGCACACCCTCGGCCTGGACCGCACCGACCCCGTCCGGGTCAAGGGGGTGGAGGTCAGCCCACGTGATGTGGTGGCCGCGGTGGTCCCCGACCCAGCCACCATCGGACCTCGGATGCAGGGCAAGACCTGCGCCGGCGTCTGGGTCACGGGCACCGGCAAGGACGGGCAGCCGCGCCGCACCTACCTCTACCACGTGTCCGACAACGCGGACACGATGCGCGACTACGGGGCCCAGTGCGTCGTCTGGCAGACCGCGGTCAACCCGGTCGTGGCTCTCGAGCTGCTGTCCACCGGCGTCTGGACGGGGGCCGGCGTCCTCGGGCCCGAGGCGTTCGACGCCGTGCCGTTCCTCGACCTCCTCGCCGCCCCCAAACCGGGGGGCTACGGCTCTCCGTGGGGGCTCGAGGACCGCTGACCCCGCCGTACCCTGAGACCACGACCGCGGCATCTCGAAGGATCACCATGGCTGTCACCCAGACCTCCCTCATCGACTCCGTCCCCACGGGCCTGCTCATCGGCGGGCGCTGGCGGGAGGCGAGCGGCGCGGCGCGCTTCGACGTTCGAGACCCCGCGACCGGCGAGGTGCTCACGACGTGCGCCGACGCCACCCCCGACGACGGCCTCGCAGCCCTGACCGCCGCCCACGACGCGCAGGTCGGCTGGGCAGCGACACCCCCGCGTGACCGCAGCGAGATCCTGCGCCGGGCGTTCGAGGCGCTCGTCAAACGGACCGAGGACTTCGCGACCCTCATGAGCCTCGAGATGGGCAAGACCGTCGCCGAGGGGCGCGGCGAGGTGACCTATGCGGCCGAGTTCTTCCGGTGGTTCGCCGAGGAGGCCGTGCGCATCCACGGGCGCTACTCCGTCGCCCCGAACGGCGCCTCCCGCCTGCTGACGATGAAGCAGCCCGTCGGTCCCACGTTGATGATCACGCCGTGGAACTTCCCTCTCGCGATGGGCACCCGCAAGATCGGTCCCGCGGTGGCTGCGGGGTGCACGATGGTCGTGAAGCCGGCCCACGAGACGCCGCTGACGATGCTGCTGCTGGCCCAGGTGCTGCGCGAGGCGGGCCTTCCGGACGGCGTGCTCAACGTCGTGACGACCACCCGTTCCGGCGCGGTCTGCGAGCCCCTCATCCGTGACGCACGGCTGCGCAAGCTGACCTTCACCGGCTCGACCGCTGTCGGGAAGGTGCTCGTGGAGCAGTCGGCCGAACAGCTCCTACGGGTGTCGATGGAGCTGGGGGGCAACGCGCCCTTCCTGGTCTTCGAGGACGCCGACCTCGACGCCGCAGTCGACGGCGCGATGCTCGCGAAGATGCGCAACATCGGCGAGGCCTGCACCGCGGCCAACCGCTTCTTCGTCCACGAGTCCCTCGCTGAGGACTTCGCCTCGCGGCTGGCGGAGCGGATGGGAGCGCTCGTCGTCGGCAAGGGCACCGACGAGGGCGTCGACGTCGGGCCGCTCATCACCGAGAAGGCCCGCGACGGCGTGGACGAGCTGGTGCAGGACGCCGTAGGTCGGGGGGCCACCGTGCTCACGGGTGGGGGACCGGTCCCCGGTGAGGGCTGGTTCTACCAGCCCACCGTCCTGGCCGGCGTTCCGGCCGACAGCCGCTGCCTCCGCGAAGAGATCTTCGGACCCGTCGCGCCGGTGTCCACCTTCTCCGACGATGCGGATGCCGTCGCCAAGGCCAACGGGACCGAGTACGGGCTCGTCGGCTACGTCTACACCCGGGACCAGTCGCGCGTGCTCCGGGTCGCCGAGGCAATGGAGTTCGGGATGGTCGGGGTCAACACCGGCATCGTCTCGAACCCGGCCGCGCCCTTCGGAGGGGTCAAGCAGTCGGGCTTCGGACGCGAGGGCGGTTTCGAGGGGATCGACGAGTACCTCGAGACCAAGTACGTCGGCATCGTGCTGTGACCCCCGTCGCCCTCCGGTTGACGAGAACCCGTGGCACGGCCCTGTGTTCAGTGGTGGGATGTTCCCCATGAGCACGTCCATGACACCGGGCACGCCGATGACACCGGACACTCTGGGTACACCGGACACACCCGGCGCACCGACGGGACGGGACGAGGCCAGCGCACCACCGGCCCGCAGTGGCTCGAGCGCCGCTCACCGGCCCGAGCTACGGCGGTCCGTGCAGCTGCTCCTCGACGAGACCGACGACGCCCTCCGGCGCGGTGCACGACCCGGTGCACAGGTGTGGCCCACCGGTTTCGACCTGCTCGACTCCACGCTCGACGGGGGGCTCCGCTCCGGCGAGCTCGTCCTGCTCGGCGGTAGCGAGGGCGCCGGCAAGACGACTCTCGCGCTGCAGATGGCACGCAACGCCGTGTGCGTCGGGCGGCACGCCGTCGTCTTCTCCTTCGAGCACGACGCGCACACGCTCATCCAGCGGCTCATCGCACTCGAGGCCGCCACGACGGCCGCGGCCGAGGGGCAGCACCCGGCCGCGGCGGCCGACGTCCACGCGATCCGGGCGGTCTTCGAGGCCGAGGACCCCGACCGCCGCGGGCTGGCCGACGCGCTCGACCGCGTCCCGTACGGGCGCGCGGCCCTTGCCACGGTCTACGAGTACGCGCCGCGCCTGCACATCCACGAGTCCAACTCCACGACGACGACCGACGAGGTCGCGCAGGTCATCTCTGCCGTCGCGGAAGAGGCCGGAGAGCCGCCCATGGTGCTCGTCGACTACCTCCAGAAGATCCCGCTCCACGGACATGACGGCGACGAGACCGCACGGGTGACCGTCGTCACCGAGACCCTCAAGGACATGTCCCTCGAGCTCGAGTGCCCCGTCGTCTGCATCTCGGCGTCCGACCGCGAGAGCCTCGGCGCCGGGCACCGGATGCGCACCCGGGACCTGCGCGGCTCGTCGGCGCTCGCCTACGAGGCCGACCTCGTCCTCATCCTGTCGAGCAAGGAGCACATCGTCTCGAGGGAGCACCTCGTCTACGACCTGGGCAGCATCCAGCGCTTCCGCCGCTGGGCCGTCGTCACCGTCGAGAAGAACCGCCACGGCATGGGACAGGTCGAGCTCGAGATCGAGAAGGACTTCGAGCACGGACGCTTCGATCCCCGGGCCCAGGTGGTCACCGAGCGCCTCATCGAGGAGCGAGTCCACACGACGTGACCAGCCGGATGGTGTGTCGGCGGGGACCCGGGACAATGAGCTCGTGACCTCCCGCTCCGTGGCCGTGCTCGGTTCCACCGGTTCGATCGGCACCCAGGCGCTGGAGGTCGTCAGCCGGCACCCGGGCCGCTTCACCGTGATGGCGCTGTCGGCGGGGTCCAACGTCGACCTCGTCGCCCGCCAGGCGGTCGACCACGACGTGCCCCTCGTCGCCGTGGCTCGCGCGGACGTGAAGCGCGTGCGTGACGCCATGGCCACGTATGCCGCCGTCGCCGGGCGCCCGGCCCCGTCGCCGGACGTCGTCGTGGGTGACGAGGCCGCGACGGTCGCGGCGGCGTGTGGGGCTGATGTCGTGCTCAACGGCATCACCGGCTCCATCGGGCTGCGGCCCACCCTGGCCGCGCTGGGCGCCGGGTCCGTGCTGGCGCTGGCGAACAAGGAGTCGCTCATCGTCGGTGGTGCGCTCGTCCGGGCGGCGGCGCGGCCGGGGCAGATCGTTCCCGTGGACTCCGAGCACAGCGCCATCGCGCAGAGCCTGCGCGGCGGCCGGGCGCAGGAGGTGCGCCGCCTCGTCATCACGGCGAGTGGTGGACCGTTCCGTGGGCGCACCCGCACTGAGCTCACGGAGGTCACTCCCGAGGAGGCCCTCGCGCACCCCAACTTCGCGATGGGGCGCGTCGTCACGACGAACTCGGCCACGATGGTCAACAAGGGGCTCGAGGTCATCGAGGCGCACCTGCTCTTCGACATCCCGCTCGACCGGATCGACGTCGTCGTGCACCCCCAACAGCAGATCCACTCGATGGTCGAGTTCCACGACGGCTCGACGATCGCCCAGCTCGGACCGCCCCGCATGCTCGTGCCGATCGCCCTGGGGCTGTCCTGGCCGGAGCGCCTCGAGGACGTCGACGTGCCGTCCGACTGGTCCGTCCCGCAGACCTGGGAGTTCCATCCGCTGGACGATGACGCCTTCCCGGCGGTGCGGCTCGCCAGGCAGGTGGGTGCGGCGGGTGGAACGTTCCCCGCGGTGTACAACGCCGCGAACGAGGTGTGTGTCGACGCCTTCCATGACCTCAGGATCCGGTTCCCTGCCATCGTCGACACAGTGGCTCGGGTCGTGGAGAGGCACAATGGGAGCAACCGCGACGCGTCGAGCGTTGAGGAGGTGCTCACCGCCGACCGGTGGGCCCGTCAGTACGCCGCCGAGCTCATCGGTGCCGGACCTGGCGACGACGACTCCACGGAGGCCTGGTGACCACGCTCGCGTTCCTGCTCGGTGTCCTGTTCATGGCCACCGGCGTCGCGCTGTCCATCGCCCTCCACGAGGTGGGGCACCTCGTGCCGGCCAAGCGGTTCGGCGTGCGCGTCACCCAGTACATGGTGGGGTTCGGCCCGACGCTGTGGTCGCGAAAGGGGGGCGAGACCGAGTACGGCGTCAAGGCGATCCCGCTCGGCGGCTACATCCGGATGATCGGCATGTTCCCGCCGCGCCCCGGTGACGAACCGGGGAAGGTGCGGGTGTCGAGCACCGGCCGGTTCACCCAGCTCGTCGACGAGGCCCGGGCGGCGAGCCTCGAGGAGGTCCGAGCCGGAGACGACGACCGCGTCTTCTACAAGCTCTCGGTGCCCCGCAAGGTCGTCATCATGCTCGGCGGGCCCACGATGAACCTCCTCATCGGGGTGGTGCTGCTGACGATCCTCGTCACGGTGCACGGCGTCTCGACGCCCCAGCCGGGCGCCGTCGTGGCCTCGGTGTCCCAGTGCGTCGTGCCGGTCACCCAGGTCGAGTCCGCGGTGTCCTGCGAGGGGCAGCCCCCGACGCCCGCGCTCGCCGCGGGTATCCGGCCGGGTGACCGCATCGTGTCCATCGGCGGTGAGGTCGTCGACGAGACGACCGACGTGGGCATCCTGATCCGTCCGCGCGTCGGCCAGCCGGTCGACGTCGTCCTCCGTCGTGACGGTCGAGAGCTCACCGTCACCGCCACCCCCATCCGCAACGTCGTACCTGTCGTCGACGACGAAGGCCTTCCCGTCACGGACTCGGACGGGACGCCGCAGACCGTGGAGGCCGGCTTCCTCGGGGTGCGCTCCACGGCGCCCGTCGAGTTCGAGCCGCAGCCGCTCACGGTCGTGCCGGGGCTGATCTGGAACGGGGTGAGCCAGACCGCCCAGGCACTCGTCCGCGTGCCGGAGCGAATGGTCGGCGTGTGGGAGGCGGCGTTCGGTGACGCCGAGCGCGAGGTCGACAGCCCGATGTCCGTCGTCGGCGTCGGCAGGGTGGCCGGTGACGCCGGCGCCGGCAAGTACGACGCCTTCGTGGGGGAGTCGGCCGGTGACAAGTTCTGGTTCCTGCTGAGCCTCCTCGCGGGCCTCAACTTCATGCTGTTCGTCTTCAACCTCATCCCCCTCCTCCCCCTCGACGGTGGCCATGTGGCGGGTGCGCTGTGGGAGGGGCTCAAGCGCCAGATCGCCCGGCTGCTGGGCCGGCCCGACCCGGGCTACGTCGACGTCGCCAAGGCGCTTCCCGTCGCCTACTCGGTGTCCATGGTGCTGCTGGGGGCATCGCTGCTGCTCATCTACGCCGACGTCGTCAAACCCGTCAACCTCGGTGGCTGACCTGCGATCCATGGCACGCATCGACCTGCCCGTCCGGGACCGGGCTGGGGCGTCACGGGCCCCTGCTCGGCGTGTCGGGCGGCCTTCGACACTGCCGATGAGGAATGATCCTTGGCGTCTTTCTCAGACAATCTGTACGTCCGCGTTGTTCTGGGGCGTCCCGTCAGCCACACTCGCACCATGACGGCAGGAACTCCGGCCGGCCCCAGTGCCGAGACCCGGGCAGAACGCGGGCGCCATCGCCAGCCTCGCGCCGGCGACAACAGGAGGCCGTTCGTCCTCCTCGGCGTGCTGGCCCTCGTGCTGGCGGTGACGACAGGTGTCGGCCTGGTGGCGACCCGTGACCGGGGCATCGCCTCCTCGGGGGAGTGCTCCGGTGACGCCGCGCTGCGGATCAACGCTGCAGCGCCGGTGGCGGCGGTGCTCGACGACTACGCGGACGACTTCGACGAGTGGGTGGAGGACCGCGACGGCCTGCCCTGCACGACGACGAAGGTCACGAGCGTCACGGCCCAGGGCTTCTCTGCAGCCGTGGGTCGAGGCCTCGACGGGAACACCACCGACGCCCCCACGACGTGGGTGCCAGACAGCGCGCTGTGGCGCGCGGTCCTGGCGCGTGACCCCCGCATGGCGCAGGTCCTGCCGCGCACCTACCCCGTCGTCGCCTCCACGCCGGTCGTCTTCGCCGCCCCACGGCCGATGGCCGAGGCGCTCGGCTGGCCGGACCGGCAACCGTCGTGGCAGCAGCTCAGCGCGCTCGCGGCGGACCCGAAGGGTTGGGCCGCGCTGAAGCACCCGGAGTGGGGGCGGATGCGTCTCGAGTGGCCGAACCCCCTCACGGCGACGGCCGGCCTGGGTTCCACCGTCGCGGTGTACCGCGACCTCGCCATCGGCGTCGAGGCCACGGACGACCTGAGGCGCCGTCTCGTGACGGCACACAACGCCGTGAGCGACGCGACAGGCGACCTGTCCGGCGCGCTCGGCACGCTGCGCACCGCCGACCCGGCTGATGCAGAGAGCCTGCGCGACCTGCCCCTCGTCCCGGCCACCGAGCAGGAGGTCGTCGCCTTCAACCGGGCCAAGCCCAAGACCGAGGTTGCCGCCCTCTACCCGACCGACGGGTGGGCGGTGAGTGAGGTGCCGGTCCTCGGGCTGGAGGCCGAGTGGGTGTCCCCTGCCCAGCGCCGTGCCTCAGAGGCGTTCGCCGACTTCGTGGTCCAGGGACCCGCCCAGGCCGCGATGCGAGAGGTGGGTTGGCGCGCCGCCCGGCTCGACACCGGGGTGCCCGGCTCGGCTGGCGTCGTGGCCACCCAGCCGCGGTACACGCCGGCCCAGCCGAGCCAGGACGTGTTGGCCCGGACCCTGCAGAACTGGACCGCTCTGGACCGCCGTGGCTCCCTCCTCGTCGTCCTGGACACCTCCGGCTCGATGAAGGAGCTCGTGGCCACCACGGGCCAGAGCCGGCTGGACCTGGCAAAGGGTGCCGTGCTCGCCTCGCTGCCGTTCTTCGCCGACGAGGCCTCGGTCGGCCTCTGGACCTTCTCGCGCGCCGAGAGCGGACGTGACTGGGTCGAGGTCGTTCCCCTGGGTCGCCTGGACCGCCGCGTGGGCGGGGGTACCGCCCGCGACACGATCGCGGCCGCCGTGCCGAGGATCAAGGCCGCGAACGACACGGCCCTCTACGAGACGACGCTCGCCGCCGTCGCCGCTGTGCGTGAGTCATGGCAGCAGGGACCCAACACCGTCGTCATCATCAGCGACGGCAAGAACGAGGACCCCGGAAGCCCCAGCCTCGAGACGACGCTCCAGCGCCTCGTCGACGGCGCCGACCCGTCACGCCCGGTCGAGGTGCTCACGATCGCGCTCGGTTCCTCCGCTGACGCCAAGGCACTGAGCAACATCGCGGCCGTGACGAAGGGCAGGGCCTTCACCGCGGCACAGCCCGAGGACCTCGAGTCCGTGTTCCTCACCGCGCTCACCGGCTGACCGCCGCCCCCCCGTTGTCCGCGGGAGCGGTCAGGTGCTCCCAGCGTGCCCACGTACGCTGGGCGCATGTCCGTCTCCCTCGGTATGCCCGCACTGCCCCCGCCCGTCATCGCTCCGCGCCGCGTGAGCCGCAAGATCCGGGTGGGAAAGCTGGAGGTCGGCGGGGACGCCCCGGTGTCCGTGCAGTCCATGACGACGACCCCCACGACGGAGATCAACGCCACCCTCCAGCAGATCGCCGAGCTCACGGCATCCGGCTGTGACATCGTGCGGGTCGCCTGCCCCAGCCAGGACGACGCCGAGGCGCTGCCCGCCATCGCTCGCAAGTCGCAGATCCCGGTCATCGCGGACATCCACTTCCAGCCGAAGTACGTCTACGCCGCGATCGACGCGGGCTGCGCGGCGGTCCGGGTCAACCCCGGCAACATCCGGCAGTTCGACGACCAGGTGGCCGAGATCGCTCGGCGCGCGAAGGAGGCCGGCGTCTCGATCCGCATCGGGGTCAATGCCGGCTCGCTCGACCGCCGGCTCCTCGCGAAGTACGGCAAGCCGACCGCC
>CALCXF010000096.1 GCA_937907685.1 uncultured Nostocoides sp. | reverse complement strand
CATCGTCAAGGTCGACCGGGACGAGGTCCTGCTCGACATCGGCTACAAGACCGAGGGCGTCATCCCCTCGCGCGAGCTGTCCATCAAGCACGACGTGGACCCGAACGAGGTCGTCTCCGTCGGCGACGAGGTCGAGGCCCTGGTTCTCCAGAAGGAGGACAAGGAGGGGCGGCTGATCCTGTCCAAGAAGCGTGCGCAGTACGAGCGCGCCTGGGGCACGATCGAGAAGATCAAGGAGGACGACGGCGTCGTCACCGGCTCCGTCATCGAGGTGGTCAAGGGTGGCCTCATCCTCGACATCGGCCTGCGGGGCTTCCTCCCGGCGTCCCTCGTGGAGATGCGCCGCGTCCGCGACCTCCAGCCGTACGTCGGCAAGGAGATCGAGGCCAAGATCATCGAGCTGGACAAGAACCGCAACAACGTGGTCCTCTCCCGCCGGGCGTGGCTGGAGCAGACCCAGTCCGAGGTCCGCACGACGTTCCTCAAGGAGCTCGGCAAGGGCCAGGTCCGCTCCGGTGTCGTGTCCTCCATCGTCAACTTCGGTGCGTTCGTGGACCTCGGCGGCGTCGACGGCCTCGTCCACGTCTCCGAGCTGTCGTGGAAGCACATCGACCACCCGTCCGAGGTCGTCGAGGTCGGTGACGAGGTCACCGTCGAGGTGCTCGACGTCGACATGGACCGCGAGCGTGTCTCCCTGTCGCTCAAGGCGACGCAGGAGGACCCGTGGCAGCACTTCGCGCGGACCCACGCGATCGGGCAGGTCGTCCCCGGCAAGGTCACCAAGCTCGTCCCCTTCGGCGCGTTCGTGCGCGTGGACGACGGCATCGAGGGCCTGGTCCACATCTCCGAGCTGGCCGAGCGCCACGTCGAGCTGCCGGAGCAGGTCGTCACCGTCGGCACCGACATCTTCGTCAAGGTCATCGACATCGACCTCGAGCGTCGCCGCATCTCGCTCTCGCTCAAGCAGGCGAACGAGGACGGCGCGAACCAGGTCGAGTTCGACCCCACCCTCTACGGCATGGCCGCCGAGTACGACGACAAGGGCGACTACAAGTACCCCGAGGGCTTCGACTCCGAGACCAACGAGTGGCTCGAGGGCTTCGAGAAGCAGCGGGAGCTGTGGGAGAAGCAGTACGCCGAGGCACACGCGCGCTGGGAGGCGCACCGCGCGCAGGTGGAGGCGTTCGCCAAGGCCGACGCCGAGGCTGCCGGTGGCAGCGACGCCACCTCGTACTCGTCGGAGACCGGTGAGGAGCCTGCGACCCCAGCAGCCGCCGACGACAGCGCTCCTCGCCCGCCGGCTCCGACCAGCGAGGGGACCCTAGCCAGCGACGAGGCCCTCGCCGCCCTGCGGGAGAAGCTCACCGGCAACTGAGCGGACCGGCACACCCCGCCGGTATGCCGCCACACCGCGATCGAGGCCCGGTCACCCTGGCGGGTGGCCGGGCCTCGGTACGCGTGGAGCCCGCCGGGAGCGGCCGCTGGCGTGGCAGGGTGGGCGGCATGGCACCCGGAGGCCCGACCCTGAGCCCCGCCGCGCTCGACGGCCTGGTGGCGGACGGGACCATACCGGGCTGTTCGGTCGCACTCCGGCACGGGAACGACATCACGGTCGCGGCGGCGGGTCTTGCCGACGTCGGCACCGACCGGCCCTTCGCATCGGACACCGTCCACCGCGTCTCCTCGCTGTCCAAGCCCGTGGCGGCGCTCGTCACGATGCAGCAGGTGGAGGCAGGGGCCCTCGCGCTCGACGAGCCGATCGGCACCTGGCTGCCGGAGCTGGCCGACGTCCGGGTGCTCACCGAACCGCACGGCCGGCTCGACGAGACGCAGCCGCTGCGCCGCCCGGTCCTCGTCCGTCACCTGCTCACCATGACGAGCGGTTTCGGCGTCCTGCGCGAGGAGACCCCGCTGTCCGAGGCCCTCGACGAGGCCGGTGTCGCGCCCGGGCCTGCGCCGCCCGCGTTGCCGCCGGACGAGGTCCTCGCGCGGCTCGCCGCGCTGCCGCTGGCGTTCCAGCCGGGGGCGGGGTGGGCCTACCACACTTCGACCGACGTGCTGAGCATCCTCCTGGCACGCGCCGCCGGGCAGGGTATGGACGACATCATCGAGTCCGGTGTGCGGGCGCCGCTCGGCGTCGAGGTGCTCGCCTTCTCCCCGCCGCTCGGCGCCGACGTGGCGACGGTGTACGACCCACAGCCCGGTGGGCTGACACCGGTCGACCACGGGGCACTCGACGGGCCACCCCCGTTCCTCTCGTTGTCCGCCGGCCTGTTCACGACCGCTCCGGACTACCTCCGCGTCCTCGACGAGCTCGCCCGTCCGACCACGGTGGAGCCGGCGTCCGCGGAGCTGATCCACACGCCGCAGCTGACCGACGACCAGGTCCGAGCGGCTGGTGACTTCCTGCCACCGGGCTACTCCTACGGTTTCCAGGTGTCGGTCGCCGTGCGCGACGACCCCCTCGGACCGCGCCGGCGCAGCTTCGGCTGGAGCGGCGGCAGCGGCTGCCTCGCCGTGGCGGACCCCGCCGCGGACCGCGCCGGGGTGCTGCTCACCAATCGCCAGCTCGGTGGGCCCGACGGCTCACCGGCGTTCCGGCCCTTCCTCGCGGCCATGTACCGGTGACCTTCTCCGGCGACCACTAGAGTCGCCGCCATGCTTCGGGTGGGCCTGACCGGCGGGATCGGCTCCGGCAAGTCGACGGTGTCCGCCCAGCTGGCCTCACTCGGCGCCGTCGTCGTGGACGCCGACGCGGTGGCGCGTGAGGTGGTGGAGCCGGGGATGCCGGCCTTTGCCGCGGTCGTCGAGCGGTTCGGCCCAGAGGTGGTCAGGCCGGACGGTGCCCTGGACAGACCGGCCCTGGGGCGCCTGGTCTTCGCGGACCCGGCCGCGCTTCGGGACCTCGAGGCCATCACCCACCCGCAGATCTGGGCGCGCACCGAGGAGATCGTCGCCGGCGCCCGTCCGGATGCCGTGGTCGTGCACGACATGCCCCTGCTCGTGGAGAAGGGGATGGGCGCCGAGTACCACCTCGTGCTCGTCGTGGGGGCGGCCGAGGAGGTGCGCCTGCGGCGACTCGTGGACCAGCGCGGGATGAGCGAGGCCGACGCCAGGGCCCGGATCGCGGCCCAGGCCGACGACGACGCGCGGCGCGCCGCCGCCGACGTGTGGCTCGACAACGAGGGGACGACGGAGGCGCTGCGGGTCTCCGTGCTCCGGCTGTGGCACGAGCGGCTGGAACCGTTCGAGGCGAACGTGCGGCACGGCATCCGGTCACGGCTCTCGCACCCCACATTGTCACCGCCCGACCCCACCTGGCCGGCACAGGCCGACCGGCTGCTGGCCCGGATCCGCCACGCCGTGCACCCGAAGGCGGTGACCTTGGACCACATCGGCTCGACCGCGGTCCCCGGGCTGGTCGCGAAGGACGTCGTCGACCTCCAGGTGGGAGTCCCGTCGCTGGCGCGGGCGGACGACCCGTCGTTCGTCACCGCGATGGCTGCTGCCGGTTTCGTGCGGCCCGACGGAGTGTGGGACGACAACGGGATGGACGGCACGAGGTGGCCCAAGCGGTTCCATGCCTCCTGCGACCCGGGGCGCGTGGCGCACGTGCACGTCCGCGAGGTCGGGTCGCCCGGGTGGGCCTGGGCGCTGATGTTCCGGGACTGGTTGCGCTCCGACCCGGCGGAGCGCGTCGGCTACGCGACGATGAAGACCGAGCTCGCGGCGACCGTGGCGTCGGTGACCGACTACGCCGAGGCCAAGGAGCCGTGGTTCGAGGAGGCCGACGTCCGGGCCCGGGCGTGGGCCCAGCGGACGGGCTGGCGCCCCTCGCTCGACGGCTCGGGGGACCGGCTCAGGACGCGCTGACGAGGTCGGCGACGACCTGTTCGCCGAGCCGGGTCAGGGTCGTGAGGAACAGGTCGAGGTCCTCCTCCCGCGTCCGGTGGTTCGAGATCGCGACCCGTATTGCGAGGTGGCCGTCGAGGACCGTCTCGGACACGATGGCCACACCGCTCTCGTGCACCCGCAGCACCAGCTCGTGGTTGACCTCGTCGAGCCGCTCCGCAGGCACGGCGGCCGGCGCGTAGCGGAGGCACACGATGTCGCAGCCGACGGGCGCCAGCCGTTCGACCTCCGGGTGAGCATCGACGCGGGCTGCCAGCCCCTGTGCCTGGACGACGTTCCGGTCGATGAGCTGCCCGAAGGCGCTGGCGCCGTACGCCTTGAGCGCCATCCACACGCGCAGCGCACGGAAACCCCGGGAGAGCGCGATCCCGTACTCGTTGAACCACACCTCACCGCCGGACAGGCCGCGCGTGGAGTGCGCCAGGTAGTGCGGCACCACGGAGAACGTCGCGCGGTGGGCGGCCTCGTCCCGCACCAGCGCCAGCCCTGCGTCGAAGGGCGCCTGCATCCACTTGTGGAGGTCGAGGGCCAGCGAGTCGGCACGTTCGATGCCGCGCACCGCCGCAGCGTGCTCGCTGAGAGCCAGAAACCCGCCGATCGCTCCGTCGACGTGGAACCACAGCCCCTCGCGATCCGCGAGGTCGGCGATGGCCTCGAGGTCGTCGAGGGACCCGGTGTTGATGGTGCCTGCCGAGGCGATCACGGCCAGGGGCTCCACGCCGGCCGCCCGGTCGGCCGCGACCGCCGCCGAGAGGGCCTCCACGTCCATGGTCCAGTCCGCGCGCACCGGCACAGCACGCAGGGCGGAGCTCCCGAAGCCCAGGAGCTCGAGCGACTTGCGGTGGCAGCTGTGGACCTCGGTGGAGGCGTAGACGGCGAACCGACGCCCCGAGGGCAGCCCGTCGCTCCGGACCTCGGGGCCCAGTCGAGCCGTGCGGGCCACCGCCAGGCCGACGAGGTTCGCCTCGGACGCGCCCGTCACGAGCAGTCCGCTCGCCGTGGTGGGGTACCCCGCCGCCTCGGCGCACCAGGCGACGACCTGCTGCTCGACGAGGACGGGGGAGTGGTCGCCCCCACCGAGGTTGGGGTTGAGGACGCTCGCGAGGAGGTCGGCGAGGTTGCCCACGGGGTTGCCGGCCCCCATGTACCACCCCCAGAACCGTGGGTGGTCGTTGCCCATGGAGTACGGCACCACCTGCTCGAGGAAGTCCTGGTATGCCGTCTCGGCACCTTCCGGCTCGCGCGGCAGTGGCCGCTCGAAGAAGGTGCGGACCGCCTCGGGCATCGGCTGCCACACCGGTTCCTCGCGCCGGGTGGCCAGGTGGTCGAACGAGTCGTCGACCATCCGGTGCGCGAGTGAGCGGAGAGCGTCCCAGTCGGCCGGGTCGAGACCGGTGCTGCCGTCCGGTGCCGGGGCAGATGGCGCACGGCGGGATGTGGTGGAGGGCGTCGACATGCGGCGATGGTGCCACCCCACGGGGGCGTCTGACCAGCCCGAGTACGCCGTACGCCCGGCACCGGGACTGGTGCCGGCGCCGGACGTCCGGGCACGGCTGCCCGGGCGGCAGCGGGGGGCCGGACCGGCTGTCGGTGAGGCGGCATACCGTAGGACCATGCGCCCGACCACCGACCTCCAGCGTCGCGTCGCCCCGTTCGAGGTCGTCTCCGACTTCCAGCCTGCGGGTGACCAGCCGCAGGCGATCCAGGAGCTGGCCCGTCGGGTCAAGGCGAGCGAGCAGGACGTGGTGCTGCTCGGTGCCACGGGCACCGGCAAGTCGGCCACGACGGCGTGGCTGGTCGAGCAGGTCCAGCGACCCACCCTCGTCATGGCGCCCAACAAGACCCTGGCCGCCCAGCTGGCCAACGAGTTCCGCGAGCTGCTGCCGCACAACGCCGTCGAGTACTTCGTCAGCTACTACGACTACTACCAGCCCGAGGCCTACGTCCCGCAGACCGACACCTACATCGAGAAGGACTCCTCGGTCAACGACGAGGTCGAGCGGCTGAGGCACAGCGCGACGAGCAGCCTGCTCACCCGCCGGGACGTCGTGGTCGTGGCATCGGTCTCCTGCATCTACGGTCTCGGCACCCCCCAGGAGTACGTCGACCGGATGGTCGCCCTGCGGGTGGGCGACGAGGTGGGCCGCGACGACCTGCTCCGCAAGTTCGTCCAGATGCAGTACACGCGCAACGACCTCGCGTTCACCCGCGGCACCTTCCGGGTCCGTGGGGACACCGTCGAGATCATCCCGATGTACGAGGAGCTGGCGATCCGCATCGAGTTCTTCGGAGACGAGGTCGAGGCGCTCTACACCCTCCACCCGGTGACCGGTGAGGTGGTGCGGGACGAGCACGAGATGTACGTCTTCCCTGCGTCGCACTACGTCGCAGGGCCGGCTCGGATGGAGCGTGCCATCGTCGGCATCGAGCAGGAGCTCGAGGAGCAGCTCTCCCTGTTCGAGCGGCAGGGCAAGCTCCTCGAGGCGCAGCGCCTGCGGATGCGGACGACCTACGACATCGAGATGATGCGGCAGGTCGGGTCGTGCTCCGGCATCGAGAACTACTCCATGCACATCGACGGGCGATCACGGGGATCGGCGCCCAACTGCCTCATCGACTACTTCCCCGAGGACTTCCTCCTCGTCATCGACGAGTCGCACGTCACCGTGCCGCAGATCGGGGCGATGTACGAGGGTGACATGTCGCGCAAGCGCACCCTCGTCGACCACGGCTTCCGGCTCCCGTCGGCCATGGACAACCGCCCACTGAAGTGGGAGGAGTTCCTCGACCGGATCGGCCAGACCGTCTACCTCTCGGCGACGCCCGGGCCGTACGAGATGGCCAAGGCCGATGGCGTGGTCGAGCAGATCATCCGCCCGACCGGGCTCGTCGACCCCGAGATCATCCTCAAGCCGACGAAGGGGCAGATCGACGACCTGCTCCACGAGATCCGGAGTCGAGCCGACCGCAACGAGCGGGTCCTCGTGACGACCTTGACGAAGAAGATGGCGGAGGACCTCACCGACTACCTCCTCGACAAGGGGGTTCGGGTCCGCTACCTCCACTCGGACATCGACACTCTGCGGCGCGTGGAGCTCCTGCGTGAGCTCCGTCTCGGCGAGTTCGACGTCCTCGTCGGCATCAACCTGCTCCGGGAAGGGCTCGACCTCCCCGAGGTCTCCCTCGTCGCGATCCTCGACGCCGACAAGGAGGGCTTCCTCCGGTCCAGTCGCAGCCTCATCCAGACGATCGGGCGCGCGGCGCGCAACGTGTCCGGCCAGGTGCACATGTATGCCGACAAGGTCACCCCGTCGATGGCCGGGGCGGTCGAGGAGACCCAGCGCCGGCGGGAGAAGCAGATCGCCTACAACCTCGCGCACGGGGTGGACCCACAGCCACTGCGGAAGAGGATCGCCGACATCACCGACATGCTCCAGCGCGAGGACCTCGACACATGGGAGCTGCTCGGTTCGGGGCGGTCCCAATCCCGCGGCAAGAGCGACGGCGGTCGCGGCGGGCGGGGAGCTGCAGTGGCCGACATCGCCCTCGGAGCGCGCCGTGCGGAGCCGGTGGCGGCGAGCGACCTCGCCGGGCTCATCCAGGAGCTCACCGCGCAGATGCACCAGGCCGCGGGTGACCTCCACTTCGAGCTCGCTGCCCGCCTTCGGGACGAGATCGGGGACCTCAAGAAGGAGCTGCGCCAGATGAGCGCGGCCACGCGATGATCGTCAGGCCGACGGCATGACACGACGGTCACGGCTCGGCCAGGGCATCGCGGCCCACGCGCTGGCCAAGCCGGGTGCGTGGCCGGACGAGCCGTGGGAGGGAGACCGCGTCGCCAAGGTCGGGGACAAGATCTTCGCCTTCCTCGGCGACGGCGCCGTCGGGGTCAAGTGCGGTTCCTCGCGAGCCGAGGCCGACGAGTGGCTCCAGGAGTACCCCGACGACGCGTCCGTCATGGCCTACATCGGCCGGAGCGGCTGGAACACCCTCGCCCTCGGCGGGGGGATCCCCGACGACGTGATCCGTGAGGCGGTCGACACCTCGTACGACCTCGTGGTCGCGAAGCTGCCACGCTCCCGTCGCCCGACCACCTGACGTCCCCGTGCTGAGGCGCGGCGCACGCCGCGCCCCACATCGGGAGACGTGCGGCCCCACGACCACGATGGCGTACGAGGCCCAGGGGGCGGGCGTGCGATCAAGAGGCCGTTTCCCCTCGGTAGTCTTGCGCGGGTGACCCTCGCGATCTTCCCGACCGCCACGCCGGCCCTCGACCTCGATCCGTGGGTGTGGTGGGTCACCATCGGGGTCGCCGTCGCCGTCCTCACCTTCGACATCATCTGGATCGCCCGGAACCCCCACCGCCCCTCGAACCGGGAGACCGGCCTCGCCCTGGGTCTCTATGTCGGCGCGGCGATCCTCTTCGGGCTGGGAATGTGGTGGTTCGCCGGCGCACAGCTCGCCGGCGAGTACTTCGCCGGCTGGCTGACCGAGTACTCCCTCTCGGTCGACAACCTGTTCATCTTCCTGCTCATCATGGCGAAGTTCGCGGTGCCCGAGCGCCTGCAGCAGTTCGCACTGATGATCGGGATCGTCATCGCGATCGTCCTCCGCGGCATCTTCATCTGGCTCGGTGCGGCCGCCATCAACAACTTCAGCTGGGTGTTCTACATCTTCGGCGCCTTCCTCATCTACACGGCCATCAGGCTGGCCAGGGAGGGGGAGACCCAGGACGACGAGTTCGAGGAGAATGCGTTGCTGAGGGCCGTCGAGGCCCGGCTCCCGGCGACGAAGGAGTACCACGGCACGCAGCTGTTCGTCCGGGAGAACGGGAAGCGCCTCGCGACACCGCTCCTCTTCGTCATCATCGCGCTCGGCACGACGGACCTGCTGTTCGCTCTGGACTCCATCCCGGCGATCTACGGCCTCACCCGGGAGCCGTACATCGTCCTCGTCGCCAACCTCTTCGCCCTCATGGGACTCCGGCAGCTGTACTTCCTCCTCGGCGGGCTGCTCCAGAGGCTGGTCTATCTCAGCATCGGCCTCGCCGTTCTGCTCGCCTTCATCGGCGTCAAGCTGCTTCTCCACGCCCTGCACGAGAACGAGCTTCCCTTCATCAACGGCGGCGAGAACGTGCCGGTGCCCGAGATCCCGATCTGGATGTCGCTCGGCGCCATCGTCGTCATCCTCGGCACCACGACCGTGGCCAGCCTCCTGAAGACCCGCAGCGACGCGCGGAAGACGCTCGACGTCTGAGCCGGCGGCGCGCGGCATCCGGGCCAGTCAGGTGGCAGCCGACTCGGCCGGGTCCTTGCGAGAACCCAGCCCGAGCACGAGCGCGGATGCCGCCACGACGAGGGCCATGCCGGCGAGCTGGGTGGGCGACAGGACCTGACCGAGGACGATGAGCCCGGCCAGCGCGGCGAACGCCGGCTCCAGACTGAGCAGGATGCCGAACACCTTCGCGGAGAGCCGTCGAAGTGCGAGGAGCTCGAGCGAGTAGGGCAGCACCGAGGACAGCACCGCGATCCCGAGGCCCTTCAGCAGGGTCTCGCCCGTCCACTCGGGGATGCTCCCGACGCCGAGCGGAAGCGTGACCGCGGTGGCGACCACCATGGCGATCGCCAGCCCTTCGAGCCGCGGGAACTCCGCACCGGTCCGCCCCGAGAGGACGATGTACGCGGCCCAGAAGCCGCCGGCGGCCAGCGCCAGCGCGATGCCGGTCAGCTCGAGCTCTGCCAACGGCGTGCTCAGGGCTTCCGAGATGAGAACGACACCTGCGGCCGCCGCCAGCACAGCCACTGCGTCCACCAGCCGCCGCGAGAGCGCCGCCGCGAGCGCGAGCGGCCCGATGAACTCGATCGTCACGGCGACCCCGATCGGGAGATAGGCCAACGAGCTGTAGAACGTGAAGTTCATCAGGCCGAGGGCCACACCGAACGCCGTGACCGTGGCCCAGGCCTTCCGCGAGTGCCCTCGCCATCGAGGCCGGACGAACGCCAGGAGCAGCACCGTGGCGAAGAGGAGCCGCATGACCACGGAGCCCCCCGCGCCGATCACGGGGATGAGCGTCTGGGCGAGGGCACCCCCGAACTGCACCGAGACGATCCCCGCGAGCACGAGCACCGGTGCTGGAACCCGATCCGCCGCGCTCGTCATCGCGTCAGGCTAGCCATCCCCTCAACCGTGGCAGTCCGCCGCTCGACGGTGCGAGAGCGGGTTCGGTGGTGCGGTGGTGCCGAACGGGCATCAGGTCGCGCTCTTGGCATCACCCGGTGCCCCCGGGTTGATGCTCGTGAGTGGCACCGTCGGCGTCGGCCTCCCGGACCCCGGGCGCCATGTCGGTAAGGACGCGGAAGACGCCTCAGGACTGAGAAGAGGGCTCAGGACGCAGAAGTTTCCGCGCCACCGAGCGACTTCTGCGCCATTTGTGGTGTCGCGCGGCCGATTCCGCCATGGGCGGCCTCACCAGCCGCGCCGGCGCCACTCGTCGAGGTGGGGACGCTCGGCCCCGATGGTCGAGTCGTCGCCGTGACCGGGGTAGAACCAGGTGTCGTCGTCGTGGGTGCCGAACACGCGCTCGACGACGTCCCGGTAGAGGGAGTCGAAGCTCTGGCCGGGGTTCTTCGTGTTGCCCACCCCACCGGGGAAGAGCGAGTCGCCGGTGAACAGGTGCGTCCCGTCGTCCGGGTCCGCCCACGAGAGGGCGACCGACCCCGGCGTGTGCCCGCGGAGGTGGATGACGTCGAGCTCGAGGGCGCCCACGGTGACGACGTCGCCGTGTCGCAGCCGTACGTCCGGCGCCAGCGGCAGGGCATCGGCGTCGTCCGCTCCGGCATACGTCGTGGCGCCCGTCGCCCGGGCGACGTCCTCCAGCGCCCGCACGTGGTCCGAGTGGCGGTGAGTCGTCACGAGGTGGTCGAGCCGCCCCGTGCCCTCCTGGACGAGCGCCAGGCACCTCGCGGCGTCGTCGGCGGCGTCGATGAGGAGCTGCTCCCCGGTCTCCGTGCACGTCACCAGGTAGACGTTGTTGTTCATCGGCGACACGGCCACCTTGCGGATGGTCGCCCGTCGCAGCGACCTGACGTCTGCGGGGCCGCCCGGGACGACCTGGCCGGTGTAGGTCACGCGTCATCGCCCCCGCGCCAGGAGGGGGAGCGGGTCACCGGACACCCCGTCGTGAAGTCC
>CALCXF010000095.1 GCA_937907685.1 uncultured Nostocoides sp. | reverse complement strand
TGTCGCGGCACCCGGGTGGGTGCCCATCGGGGACGGGCCGGGAATCGAGCAGGATCCCCGCAGCGCCCGCGGTAGCGGGGCCCTCAAGCGCGTGCTCTCGACGGATCAGCTCGTCACCACGTCCGGCTCTGCTGGACGCGGCCTCGCGTGGTCGTCGGGTGAGCACCTTGCAGCAGCTGTGGAGTGCGGCGCGTTCGATGCGCGAGTCGTCGGCGATATCTCCGACCGCTTCACCGTCTCCTTCGACGCCCACGGCGACATCGCCGGAATCACTGAATCCGTGTCGGCACCTCTAGTCGCGTGGACGAACACGCACAGCGGGGCCTCCATCATGGTGCGAGCCGACATCGTTCAGGTGGCCAACCGCCTCCCTCGGTCGCATGTGTTCACACGGTCGGCGACCCGCACCACCCAGGTGGTGAACCACCTGGGTGAAGGACTGATCGCCAAGGACGTCGATCGGGTCGTCGACGGCCCAGCCCGCTTGTCATGGCGGGACCTTGCGGGGCAGCCCGACGTCATCCACGACATGCTGACCGACCCAAGCTTCTGCGCGGGTGTTGCCTGAACGCGGGCTTGCCCTTCGCCGCGCGACAACCTTCGCCTGCGCGTGACGACGCTCGGGCCGGCTCCCGCCCTCTCGACGCCGTGGGGTCGCCGTGACAGGCTGCTGTGAGCAGTCGAAGTCGCTCGTCCCATGGAGGTCGCCATGTTCGCGCAGATGTTCACCGGCAAGGTCACCGACGCCGGGGCGGTCCGGGCCGCGTTCGAAGGGTGGCCGGCGGGAGTCGGGCGTGACGCCAAGGGATGGCTGGGATCGACGGCGGGCATCACCGATGACGGCCAGCTGGTCGCCCTCGCCCGTTTCGAGTCGGAGGAGGCGGCGCGCGCCAACAGCGAACGTCCCGAACAAGGTCAGTGGTGGGAGTCGCTCGCGACACACCTCGACGGTGACGCAACCTTCTTCGACAGCAGCGAGGTGGACGAGGACGTCGTCGCCGACCCGGACACGGCGGGGTTCGTCCAGGTGATGCGGGGGCGGGTCAGCGACAGCGCTCGAGCTCGCGAGCTGGCCAGCGCCGACCCCGGCGCGTGGGCCGGGTTCCGCCCCGACATCCTCGGGTCGCTCATGCTCTCCCACGACGACGGCGAGTACGTCATGGCGATCTACTTCACCTCCGAGGCCGAGGCAAGGGAGGGCGAGAAGAAGGAGCCGCCCGAGGAGCTTGCGGCGACGATGCAGGAGATGGGCGCCCTCGAGGTCGGCGAGGTGACCTACCTCGACCTGCGCGACCCGTGGCTCCTGTCGCCCTCGTAGCGCCTGGAACGCCTGCGCTTCAGGCGCCTACAGATTCGGGCAAGGTGGTGGTCCGGGACCAGCGCCCGCCGCCTGCATCACCGCAGGTCGACGGGCGTTTGACCGTGGTGCCCCCGGTAGGATTCGAACCTACGCTCCCGCCTCCGGAGGGCGGTGCTCTATCCCCTGAGCTACGGGGGCCGGTGTGGCCTGCGCGGAGAACCGGTGCAGCGTTCTCAGCGCCCCGCGAGGGTAGCAGCCTAGTGTTGCGGGCATGCAATCCGGGACCGACGCCTCCGGTCCCGCGCCCCTCGTCCTCGTGTGCGACGACACCGAGCCGATCCGCCGGCTGGTGCGGATCAACCTCGAGCTCGCGGGCTTCGCGGTGGAGGAGGCGGCCGACGGCCACGAGGCCATGGCCCGGCTCATCGACCCCGACCTCCCCCGACCGGCGGTGATCGTCCTCGACTCGGAGATGGCGCCTTACGACGGCTGGTGGGCCATCGCGGCCATCCGGTCCCACCCGCGCCTCGACCCGGTCCCGGTGCTGCTCGTCACGGGTTCGGTCATCACGCACGACGCACCGGAGGCGACGGGTGCGGGGTTCGACGGGTTCCTCTCCAAGCCGTTCGACCCCGACGCCCTCGTCACCGCCGTCTCACGCCTCGCGGAGGCCGGCAGGGCCTCCTAGGCCCACGAATAGACTCCTCCGGGTGACCCCCGAACAGCTCTCGGCCGCCATCCGGGCGGCCCTCGTGTCGGCCGTCGACGCGGGCGACCTCACGGTGGACGTGCCGGCGGCGGTGAGGGTCGAGCGCCCGCGCAACCGGGACCACGGGGACTGGTCGACCAACGTCGCGCTCCAGCTCGCGAAGGGTGCCGGCACGTCGCCCCGCGCCCTGGCGACCACGCTGGCCGCGCGCGTCGAAGGGATGCCGGGGGTTCGCTCGGTCGACGTCGCCGGCCCGGGCTTCCTCAACATCACCCTCGACGCAGCGAGCGCCGGCGAGCTGGCGCGGTCCGTGGTGGAGGCGGGCCCGGCATACGGCCACGGCACCTCGGAGAGGGGACGCGTGGTCAACCTGGAGTTCATCTCGGCAAACCCGACCGGCCCGATCCACATCGGGCACACCCGTTGGGCGGCACTCGGGGACGCGATGCGGCGCCTCCTCGCCGCGACCGGCGCGCAGGTCGCAGCCGAGTACTACATCAACGACTCCGGCGCCCAGATGGAGAAGTTCGGCGCCTCCGTGCTCGCCCGGGCGGCGGGCGGCGAGCCGCCGGAGGACGGCTACCCCGGCGAGTACGTCGCCGACCGTGCCGCCGAGGTCCTCGAGCAGCGCCCCGACCTCCTCGACCTCGACCCCGCCGAGGCGCTGGTCGTCGCCCGGGACCTCGGGTATGCCGCCCAGCTGGCCGCCATCCGCCGCACCCTCGACGGCTTCGGCGTGCACTTCGACGTGTGGTTCTCGGAGCGCAGCCTCCATGCCACGGGAGCAGTGGAGGAGGCCGTGGCCCGGCTCCGCGAGCAGGGGCACGTGTTCGATGCCGAGGGCGCGGTCTGGCTGCGGACGACCGACTTCGGCGACGACAAGGACCGGGTCCTCATCCGGGCCGACGGTCAGCCGACCTACTTCGCCGCGGACGCCGCCTACTACCTCAGCAAGAAGGACCGTGGCTTCGACGAGAAGGTCTACCTCCTCGGCGCCGACCACCACGGGTACATCAACCGGCTCAAGGCCATCGCGGCCGCAGCCGGGGACGATCCCGAGCACAGCATCGAGGTGAAGATCGGCCAGCTCATCGACATCGCGGGGCGGCGGATGGGCAAGCGCCTCGGAAACGCGATCTACCTCGACGAGCTGCTGGAGTGGATCGGTTCGGATGCCGTCCGCTACTCCCTCGCGCGCTACCCCGCCGACAGCCCGCTCTCGCTCGACGGCGAGGAGCTGCGGAAGAGGACGAACGACAACCCCGTCTTCTACGTCCAGTACGCCCATGCGCGGACCGCGAACGTCGCCCGCCTCGCGGCCGAGGACGGGGTGCTGCGCGCCGACGGATTCGACGCATCGCTGCTGTCCGACCCCACGGAGGCCGCCCTCCTGGCCGTCCTGGGTGACTTCCCCAGGGTGGTCTCCCAGTCGGCCCACCTCCTCGAGCCGCACCGGGTGGCCCGCTACCTGGAGGAGCTCGCCGGACGGTTCCACAAGTGGTACGACACCTGCCGGGTGCGCCCGACGAGCTCGGAGGAGGCGGTGACCGACCTGCACCGAAGCCGCCTGTGGCTCAACGACGCGACCCGCCAGGTGCTCGCGAACGGTCTGGACCTCCTCGGCGTCGGCGCACCTGAGCGGATGTGACCGGCCGTGCGCTCCCACGAGGCCGGCGTCCTCCACGCCGAGGGCTATGGCGGCCCCCCGCTGTACCTGCCGCACCCCACCGACGTCATGGAGCTGCTCCCGCAGCTGTGGCCGAGGACCGTCGGGCGTGACGAGGAGGGCCGTCTCACCGTCGGCGGCGTCGACGTCGTGAGCCTGGCCGCCGAGCACGGCACCGCGGCATACCTGCTGGACGAGGAGGACTTCCGTTCTCGCGCAGTCGAGTTCCGCAGGGCCTTCTCGTCGGCCTTCGAGCCCCTCGGCGGCGCGGACGTCTACTACGCCGGTAAGGCGTTCCTGTGCACAGCCGTCGCGCGGTGGGTGGACGAGGAGGGCCTGCACCTCGACGTCTGCACGGGCGGTGAGCTGGCCGTCGCCCGGCGGGCGGGCTTCCCGGGCGAGCGGATCGGCTTCCACGGCAACAACAAGTCGACCGAGGAGCTGCGCGCGGCACTGTCGTACGGCGTGGGCCGGGTCGTCGTCGACTCCTTCCAGGAGATCGAGCGGATCGCCACCGTCGCGGCGGAGCTCGGCGTCGTCGCACCGGTCATGGTTCGGGTGACCGTGGGTGTGGAGGCACACACCCATGAGTTCATCGCGACCGGGCACGAGGACCAGAAGTTCGGGTTCAGCCTCACCGGTGGTCTGGCCCTCGAAGCGGCCACCCGCATCCTGGCGAGGCCGGACGTCTTCGACCTCCGTGGCCTGCACAGCCACATCGGGAGCCAGATCTTCGACACCGCGGGGTTCGAGACGGCCGCGCACCGGCTCGTCGGGTTGCACGCCGAGATCGCGAACGCGCTCGGCCGGCACTGCCCGGAGATCGACCTGGGGGGAGGCTTCGGGATCGCCTACACGTCGCAGCACACCCCACTGGCCGTGGCCAGGCTGGCGAACGAGATGGCCGACATCGTCGCGCGCGAGCTCAAGGCCGTCGGGAACGGTGACGCCCTCCAGGTGCCCCGCGTGTCCGTCGAGCCCGGCCGGGCCATCGTCGGCCCGAGCACCTTCACTCTCTACGAGGTGGGCACCGTCAAGGACGTCGGGCTGGGCGACGGACACAACCGCAGCTACGTGTCGGTGGACGGCGGGATGAGCGACAACGCGCGCCCCGCCCTCTACGAGGCCGACTACTCCTGCACCCTCGCCAACCGGAGCTCCGACGCCGAGCCACGGCTCTCACGCGTCGTCGGGCGGCACTGCGAGAGTGGCGACATCGTCGTCCTCGACGAGTACCTCCCGGCTGACCTGGTGCCCGGTGACCTCGTCGCGGTGCCGGGCACCGGCGCCTACTGCCGGAGCCTCTCCAGCCAGTACAACCACACCCCGCGCCCTCCCGTGGTGGCGGTGCGCGGAGGGCGATCCCGCGTGCTCGTGCGGCGTGAGACCATCGAGGACCTGCTCGCCCTCGACGTGGCGGACGCGTGAGGACCGAGACGGAGGAGATGGCCCGCACCATGGCGCGCGAACCCGGTGCCCCCCTGCGCGTCGCCCTCCTCGGGTGCGGTGTCGTCGGCTCGGCCGTGGCGACCAAGCTCGTCGAGAACGGCGACGACCTCGCCGCCCGCGTGGGGGCCCCGCTGGAGCTCGTCGGCATCGCCGTGCGCCGCCCCGGGCGTCCCCGTCCCGACGTCCCGGTCGACCCCTCGCTCTTCACCGCCGACGCCGACGAGCTGGTCACCCGCGCCGACGTCGTCATCGAGGTGATCGGCGGCATCGACCCTGCGCGCGGGCTCATCATGCGCGCCATGGAGCACGGCGCCTCGGTCGTGTCGGCCAACAAGGCACTGCTCGCCGAGGACGGCCCGACCCTGTACGCCGCCGCCGATGCCAACGACGTCGACCTCTACTACGAGGCCGCCGTCGCCGGCGCCATCCCGATCCTCCGGCCCATCCGGGAGTCGCTGGCGGGCGACGACGTCCGCCGCGTGCTCGGCATCGTCAACGGGACGACGAACTTCGTGCTGGACAAGATGGACTCCACGGGGGCCGGCTTCGCCGAGACGGTCGAAGAGGCGCAGGCACTCGGGTACGCGGAGGCGGACCCCACCGCCGACGTCGAAGGGTTCGACGCCGCCGCAAAGGCCGCCATCCTCGCCAGTCTCGCGTTCCACACCCGGGTCTCCTCCGCCGACGTCCACCGCGAGGGCATCACGGAGGTCTCGGCCGCCGACATCCGGGCCGCTGCCGAGATGGACTCGGTCGTCAAGCTGCTCGCCATCTGCGAGCGGGTGACCGGCGACGACGGGGGCGAGGCGGTCAGCGTGCGGGTGCACCCGGCGATGATCCCGAGGAGCCACCCCCTCGCGAGCGTCCGCGAGGCCTTCAACGCGGTGTTCATCGAGGCAGCCGCCGCTGGACCGCTCATGTTCTACGGACGGGGAGCGGGTGGCGACCCCTCGGCATCCGCGGTCCTCGGTGACATCGTGGCGGTGGCGCGACACAAGGTGGCCGGTGGCCGGGGACCCGGTGAGTCGGCATACGCGGACCTTCCCGTCGTGGGCATGGGGCAGGCGCTCACGCGCTACCACATCAGCCTCGACGTGGCCGACCGCCCGGGCGTGCTGGCGCAGGTGGCGACGGCCTTCGCCGAGCACGGTGTGTCCATCGAGACGGTGCGGCAGCAGGGCGGACCCGGCGAGGGGGACCTGGCGAAGCTCATCGTCGTCACGCACCGGGCGACGGACGCGGCACTCGCGGCGACGGTCGACGCGCTCCGTGGACTCGACGCGGTCGACGACGTGGCGTCGGTGATGCGCGTGGAAGGGAGCTGAGCCGTGGCGCACCTGTGGCGAGGCGTCATCCGGGAGTACGCCGCCCGGCTGCCGACCCTCGCGGGAGCCCCCGTCGTGACGCTGCAGGAGGGAGGCACCCCGCTCATCCCGTGCGAGAACCTGTCCCGGACGACGGGTGCGAACGTCCTCGTGAAGTACGAGGGGCTCAACCCCACGGCATCCTTCAAGGACCGGGGCATGACGACCGCCATGTCCGTCGCCAAGCGGAGCGGGGCCAAGGCGGTCATCTGTGCCAGCACCGGGAACACGAGCGCCAGCGCCGCCGCCTACGCGACCAAGGCCGGGATGTCCTGCGCCGTCCTCGTGCCTGACGGCCGGATCGCGATGGGCAAGCTGAGCCAGGCGGTCGCGCACGGCGCCACCCTGATCCAGGTCGAAGGGAACTTCGACGACTGCCTCACGGTCGCGCGCAAGCTGGCCGACTCGTATCCGGTCGAGCTCGTCAACTCGGTCAACCCGGCCCGGATCGAGGGGCAGAAGACCGCGGCCTTCGAGGTGGTCGACGCGCTCGGTGACGCTCCTGACATCCACGTCCTGCCCGTGGGCAACGCCGGCAACATCACGGCGTACTGGAGGGGCTACACGGAGTACGCCACCGAGACTGCCGGGAAGGGGGGCGAGGTCCTGGCACCGGTCGCGACCAGGCGTCCGCAGATGTGGGGGTTCCAGGCTGCTGGCGCGGCACCCATCGTCCTCGGCCACCCCGTCGACGACCCGGAGACCGTTGCGACAGCCATCCGGATCGGCAACCCCGCCTCCTGGCGAGAGGCGGAGGCGGCGCGAGACGAGTCCGGCGGGCGGATCGAGGCGGTCACGGACGAGGAGATCCTCGCGGCCCACCGGCTGCTGTCGTCGACCGAGGGCATCTTCGTCGAGCCCGGCTCGGCGGCCGGCATCGCGGGGCTGCTCAAGGCCCACCGCGCCGGGGCCGTCCCGCCCGACGTGACGGTGGTGTGCACCGTCACCGGGCACGGGCTCAAGGACCCCCAGTGGGCGCTGCGGAGCGCGGACGGCTCGGAGGTCGAGCCGGTGCGCGTGCCGGTCGACGCCTACAGTGTCGCCGCCGCGCTCGGCCTCGAGGGCTGAGGTGGCGGAGCGGCTGCATCCGGGCGTCGGTGTGGAGGTGCGCGTGCCGGCGAGCAGCGCCAACCTCGGCCCCGGTTTCGACTCGGTCGGGTGCTCTCTGGGGTTGTGGGACACCTGCCGGGCCACCCTCACCTCCGACCCCGGACTCGTCATCACCGTCGCGGGGGAGGGCGCAGGTGCCGTGCCGCTCGACGCCAGCCACCTCGTCCACCGAGCGATGCAGGTGGCGTGGGCCGACTTGGGGGTGCAGCCCCCGACCGGACTCCTGCTCGAGTGCCGGAACGAGGTGCCCCACGGACGGGGCCTCGGTTCCTCGGCGACCGCCATCGTCACCGGCATCGCTGCCGCGCAGGCACTTCACCAGGCGTCGTGCGGGACCGACGGCGCGGACATCGACGTGTCGTTCACCAACGCGCTCGCCTCCCGGTTGGAGGGGCACCCCGACAATGCCTCCGCCAGCGTCCACGGAGGTGTGACGCTGTCGTGGAGCGACGACGACCTGACGACGACGACCACGGTGCGCCTCAGAGTGCACCCGGACGTCGAGCCCGTGGTGTTCGTGCCCGAGGCCCAGCTCTCCACCGCGAAGGCCAGGTCGGTCCTGCCACAGCAGGTGCGTCTCGCCGATGCCGCCGCCAACTCGGCACGGGCCGCCCTGCTCACCCACGCGCTCGGGAGCGCGCCCGAGCACCTGTTGTCGGCGACGCGGGACTGGCTCCACCAGGACGCACGCCGCACGTCGTATGCCGCGTCGATGGCGCTCGTCGACGCCCTGCGGGCCGAGGGTCACGCGGCGGCCGTCTCGGGGGCCGGGCCCTCGGTTCTCGTCCTCACCCTGCGGAATCACGTGGACCTGGTCCGTGCACACGCCGGCCCCGGCTGGTGGGTGCTCGCGCCCGGCATCCCTGGCCATGGCGTCCGGGTTCGCGTCCTCGACCATAGATGACGCGACGAACGACCTCCCGGCGTCCCGGCCGCCGCGAGCCGCCAACGCGCCGACTTGGATGCGGCGCCGTTCCGGAAACCTCGGTGGTATTGTTGGTCCTGCGACCGCAGCCGATGCCGGGTTCAGCCCGTTGCCTGCCGCGAGTCGCCCTCCACGACCAGGGCCGGCTTCGACCATGCGGCTGTGTGTGCCCGGCGTGGGCTCCCGATGATCGGCCGTATCCAGGCCATCCACGAGCGAGGGGAAGGATCCTTCGTGACAGACACGACCACACTCGAGGCATCGACGGGCGCCAGCCCGCGCCGCTCCGGGGCGCTGACCGCCATGCGGTTGGCCGAGCTCCAGGGCCTGGCCTCGAGCATGGGCATCAGCGGCACCACCAAGATGCGCAAGGGCGACCTCGTCGCCGCCATCAAGGCCCGCCAGAACGGCGAGAGCGGACCGGCCAGCGCCGGGGCTTCGCTCGGTGAGCGCAGAGAGCCCGACCAGACTGCCCGTGCGGACCGAGCCGAACGCGTCGAGTCCCCCGAGCAGCCGCTGCGCCAGGAGCGCACCGACGACGGCAGCGAGCCAGCGGACCGCGGCGGGCACCCGGCCCGCAGCGAGCGAGGCGAGCGCCCGGACCAGCCGAACCGAGACCGCTCCGACCGCGCAGACCGGGACACCGGTCGCGAACGGGGCGACCGACCGGACCGCACCGAGTCTCGCGACCGGGGGGACCTGCAGGAACGCACCGACCGCGGCGAGCGGCAGGACCGTGGGGACCGTTCGGAGCGGGGTGACCGCCGCGACGGCCAGAACCGGGACGGGCAGAACCGCGACAGCCAGAACCGCGACAGCCAGAACCATGGTGGCCAGGGCCAGCAGGGTCAGGGCCAGAACCGTGGGTTCGACGACGACGAGGGCCGAGGCGGCCGGCGTCGTCGCAACCGCGGCCGCAACCGCGACAAGCGGCGTACCCCCGGACAGCCGGTCGTCGACCAGGTGGAGGGTGCTCCGGAACCGCAGATCGCCGAGGACGACGTCCTCGTGCCCGTGGCCGGCATCCTCGACATCCTCGACAACTACGCCTTCGTCCGCACGACCGGCTACCTGCCAGGGAGCAGCGACATCTACGTCCCCCTGCAGATGGTCAAGCGCCACAACCTGCGCAAGGGTGACGCCGTCACCGGCTCCATCAAGGCAGCCCGCGAGGGTGAGGAGCCTCAGCAGCAGACGGTGGGTGGGCGCAACAACCGGGCCAAGTACACCCCGCTGGCCCGCCTCGACACGGTCAACGGCATGGGGCCGGACGAGGCGAGGCGCCGTATCGAGTTCGGCAAGCTGACTCCGCTCTACCCCCAGGACCGCCTCCGCCTGGAGACCGAGCAGAACATCATCACGACGCGGATCATCGACCTCGTCGCCCCCATCGGGAAGGGTCAGCGCGGTCTCATCGTCGCTCCCGCCAAGGCCGGGAAGACGATGGTCATGCAGGCCATCGCCAACGCGATCACGACGAACAACCCCGAGTGCCACCTCATGGTCGTCCTCGTCGACGAGCGGCCCGAGGAGGTCACCGACATGCAGCGGGCCGTCAAGGGCGAGGTCATCTCCTCGACCTTCGACCGCCCGGCCGAGGACCACACGACCGTCGCCGAGCTGGCGATCGAGCGCGCCAAGCGACTCGTCGAGATGGGTCACGACGTCGTCGTGCTGCTCGACTCGATCACCAAGCTGGGTCGTGCCTACAACCTCGCCGCCCCGGCGAGTGGCCGGATCCTCTCCGGTGGTGTCGACTCCGCGGCCCTCTACCCGCCGAAGAAGTTCTTCGGCGCCGCGCGGAACATCGAGAACGGTGGCTCGCTCACCATCCTCGCGACCGCCCTCGTGGAGACGGGCTCGCGCATGGACGAGGTGATCTTCGAGGAGTTCAAGGGCACGGGCAACATGGAGCTCAAGCTCGACCGCCAGCTCGCGAACCGCCGGATCTTCCCGGCCGTCGACGTCAACAACTCGGGAACCCGCAAGGAGGAGATCCTGCTCGCTCCCGAGGAGCTGCGGATCATGTGGAAGCTGCGTCGCGTCCTCGCTGCCCTCGACTCCCAGCAGGGCATCGAGCTGCTGCTCGACCGGCTGCGGAAGACGAAGAACAACTACGAGTTCCTCACCCAGGTGCAGCAGACCGCGACGATCAGGCTCGACGACGAGGACGACACCTGACGCATCCTGCGCTCGCCGGACCACGACAGTGCGCCGCACCGCACAGCGGGGCGGCGCACAGTCGTTCTCTCCGTGGCGGCTTGAGGGTCTCGTGGGCGCGCTCGGAGGTCAGCGGCTGACCGGCAGGGACATCGCCGCAGAGCGTCCGCGGAGACCCACGCAACGGCATCCGGCCACACGCCTCCGGACTGACGCACCGGCATCCGGCCACGCCCTCCGCGGATCCGGCGTCGTCATCGCTGGGGTCCCAGCTCCAGCCGACGACGCGTCTCGGCCCTGCCCTTCGCGGAGTCGGGGAGGTCCCACCACGACTCCACCCACCACGTCGCACCGGCATCCGCCCACTCGTGCACCGGTGGGCGCACGGACCCGAAGGAGCCGTGGCTGTCGCCCTCGACGACGACGTCGTAGCCCTCCATCGTTCGGCCTGCCTCGGCGCGAAGGGCGCGGATGCGGTCGACGACCTCCCGCAGCCCTTCCTGGGACAGGCGTGAGCCGGGGTCCTCGAGGCTTCCCCCGGCGACCGCCGGGAAGACGCCCTGCCAGCGGGCCGCCCGCTCGAGGGACCGCTGACGGGTGCGCCCGGGTATGAGCATGCCGACGCACCACACCGGCGGGTGAGGGGTCTGCACTGGTGGCGGTGGGACGAGCTCGGTGACCGGCTTCGCGCTGTAGTACTCGCCCTGGTACTCGAACGGCTGCCCGCCCATGAGGCCGGCGAAGATCGCGAGCCCCTCGTCGAGCTTGCGCGCTCGGACCGCCCGCCCCTCGTCGGCCTCGAAGGCCAACCAGTTGCCGTGAAGGGCGCCGAGACCCACCCCCAGGGTGACCCGGCCGTTCGAGAGCCGGTCGACCGAGGCGACTCGCGAGGCGAGGTCCCACGGACGGTGGCGCGCGGCCGGGGTGAGGAGCGTGCCGAGCCGGATGCGCTCGGTCACCATGGCGGCCGCTCCGAGGGTGACCCACGCGTCCTGCCCCCAGACCGCCTCCCACGAGAAGACCTGGTCCCACCCGGCCGCCTCGGCAACCACGGCGAGCTCGGCGAACTCGCGCTCGGTCGCCCAGGGGATGACGGCTCCGTACTTCATGCCCGGCCACGCTACCGACGCCAGCCGACATACAAGGGTGCCGAAGGGGCGATGTGGCGCGCCTTTGGCACCGGTAGACCCATGGGAACTTTCGGATGCCCGCGGTGACGGGTGCCGAAGGGGCGATGTGGCGCGCCTTTGGCACCGGAGACCCATTGGAACTTTCGGATGCCCGCGGTGACGGGTGCCGAAGGGGCGATGTGGCGCGCTTTTGGCACCCTGGACCATCGGATGCCGTGTCGGCCGGTTGCGTGGGTGCGCGGGGCGGCGCCTGCCCGGCATCCGCCCTGGTTGTCCACAGGCGCGAAAAGCCCCGTTCCGACCGGCCCAGCACTCCGGAACAGTGGACGCATGCCTCCACCACGCCGCCGCCTGAGCCGTCGGGACCGGGCCGTCCGCGCAGATGCCATCGCCCAGATCCACGGTGGGGTGGCCCACCGAAGGGACCTCAGGATGCGTGAGGTCACCAGGGCCGACGTGCGCACCGAGGTTGCGGCGGGGCGCTGGACCAGGTGTGGACGCCACACGGTCCTCATCGGCACCGG
>CALCXF010000094.1 GCA_937907685.1 uncultured Nostocoides sp. | reverse complement strand
ATGACGTCGTCGTCCAGCCCTCGTCGTCGTCGGCATCCCCCGGATGCACCATCGACCCGGTCACCCTCTCCGGCAGGTCTTCGAGCTCCGGGAGCGCGGCCAGCTCGTGATCCTGCGTCGCGCTCATGGCCGCTCTGCTGTCCAGGGCTGCGCCTGCCGCCGGGCTGAGGCACCGTGTGGCCGCACCGACGCGGTGTGGTCGGGGCTGCTCGGCCCCGGGAGGAGATCCGCCTCCAGCCCCCGGTTGCCTGCCTACGATGCCGGCATGGCGGGGGACGAGGGCGGCGAAGACCACCGGCGGGTGACGGTGTTCGTCCGTGGCCGCGTGCAGGGTGTCGGCTTCCGGTGGTGGACGCGGGCGCACGCCGCAGAGCTGGGTCTGGCGGGCTACGCCCGCAACACCGCCGACGGCCGGGTGGAGGTCGTGGCGGAGGGACCCGAGCCCGCGCTGCGACGGCTGGTCGACCTCCTGCGCGAGACGCCGTCCACCACGCGGCGCCCCGGACGGGTCGAGTCGGTGTCCGAGCCCATGTGGGCCGCGCCGCGCGGGGAGAACGGCTTCCGCGAACGCTGACCTGCCTCCCCGCCTCCCCGACCTCGTCTGTCAGGTGCGCGCGACACGCCGCCGGAACCGGCGTGTCGCGGCGTCCCCGCAGACGACGTCGGGGAGGACCGGGGGGTGGACGGGCGGCATCCCCCTGGCGCCGGCTTCCTACGATGGCCGGGTGAGCGACCTCCCTCCGGACCTGCTGAGCCTGCGGTCGAGCATCGACAACATCGACGCGGCCCTGGTCCACCTGCTCGCCGAGCGGTTCAAGGCGACGCAGCGGGTAGGGGAGCTCAAGGCGGCCGTCGGCCTCCCGCCGGCCGACCCCGTGCGCGAGGAGCGCCAGATCGCGCGGCTACGCGGCCTGGCAGACGAGGCCGGCCTCGACCCCCAGTTCGCGGAGAAGTTCATCACCTTCGTCATCGCCGAGGTGATCCGCCACCACGAGGCCCTCACCACGAGTCCAGCGGATGCCGGCGCCGCCGCCGGTGAGGCCGGCGGTGAGGCCTCTGGCGGCAACAGCGATGAGCTCGCGGCGCCGACGGCGCCCGTCGACCCGGCTCGCTCGTGAGGCGACGCGCCGCGCGGTAGACGTACCGCCCGGAGGCGTCCCTGCCCGTCGGCGCGACTCTCCGTTTCCATCACTCCCGTCCCGGGCGTCACCGCGCCGCCGGAAGGTCCCGGCGTCGCGCGCACCCGCCGGTAGAGTCGGGCGGCATCCGGGCCTGGGACCCCGGATCGGACCGGATCACCGACGAGAGCTGCGAAACGAGACCGTGTACCTCAAGACGCTGACCCTCAAGGGCTTCAAGTCCTTCGCCTCGGCGACGACGATGCGCCTGGAGCCGGGCATCACGTGCGTCGTCGGTCCCAACGGCTCGGGGAAGTCGAACGTCGTCGACGCCCTCGCCTGGGTCATGGGTGAGCAGGGCGCGAAGTCCCTGCGCGGCGGCAAGATGGAGGACGTCATCTTCGCCGGCACCGCGGGTCGCCCGCCGCTGGGCCGAGCCGAGGTGAGCCTCACGATCGACAACACCGACGGTGCCCTGCCCATCGACTACACCGAGGTGACGATCACCCGGACGATGTTCCGTGGCGGCGGCAGCGAGTACGCCATCAACGGCACGGGATGCCGGCTCCTCGACGTCCAGGAGCTCCTGTCCGACTCGGGTCTGGGCCGTGAGATGCACGTCATCGTCGGACAGGGCCAGCTCGACACGGTCCTTCGGGCCACGCCGGAGGAGCGCCGGGGGTTCATCGAGGAGGCGGCCGGCGTCCTCAAGCACCGCCGCCGGAAGGAGCGCGCGCTCCGCAAGCTCGAGACCATGGAGGCCAACCTCACCCGGGTCAAGGACCTCACCGGGGAGATCCGCCGCCAGCTCGGGCCACTCGGGCGCCAGGCGGAGGCCGCCCGCCGGGCCGCCGTCATCCAGGCCGATGCCCGCGACGCCCGGCTACGCCTCCTCGCCGACGACCTCGTGCAGCTCACCGCCGCCTTCGAGCAGGAGGTTGCCGACGAGACGGCGCTCCTCGAGCGACGCGCCGCCGTCGAGGGCGCCCTCGCCGAGGTGCGCACCCGCCTCGGTGACGTCGAGCGCCGGACCGCCGAGGCGGCTCCCGAGCTGGCGCGTGCCCAGGAGCGCTTCGTGCGTCTTCACAGTCTTCGTGACCGGATGGAGTCCACCGGCTCCATCGCCGCCGAGCGGGTGCGCCTGCTGTCACAGGACGAGGAGCACGAGACGACGACCGGGCGCGACCCCGAGGAGCTGCGTGCGCAGGCTGCCCAGGCGCGCGAGGCCGAGGCGAGCCTCGTGGCGGAGGTGGCGCTGACGAGGGACGAGCTGGCCGCGGCCGTGGCGGCTCGCGAGGCGGCCGAGGCCGCCTACGCGGCGGAGCAGGACCGCCTGGCGCGGCTCGCCCGAGCTGTGGCGGACCGCCGTGAAGGTCTCGCCCGGCTCGCGGGGCAGGTGGGTGCACGCCGTAGCCGCATCGAGGCCGGCGAGGCGGAGATCGGACGCCTGCGCGAGACGGTCGAGGCGGCACAGCGCCGAGCGGCCGAGGCGGAGCAGGAGTTCTCCCGCCTCGAAGGCAGCGTCGCCGTGGAGGAGGAGGGCGAGGAGGGGCTCGACGGCGCGTACGAGGCCGCTGCGGCCCGGCTGGCGGCTGCCGAGGCGGAGGTGGAGCGGCTCGTCACCGATGAGCGCGACGCAGAACGTGACCGGTCCTCGGCCAGCGCGCGCCTCGAGGCGCTGGAGATGAGCCTGCGCCGCAAGGACGGGGCGGCCAGCCTCCTCGCCGCGGCTGACGCGGACCACGCCATCGTCGGCTCGGTCGCGACCCTGCTCCACGTGACCGGCGGGCACGAGGCCGCCGTCGCGGCGGCCCTCGGCTGGGCGTCCGAGGCCCTGGCCGTTCCCACCGCCGAGCACGCGGCCCGCGCCATTGCTGCCCTGCGGTCGGCGGACGGCGGACGTGCCGCCCTGCTCGTCGGAGCGACGGCGTCCCCCGGAGACCCGGCCAGCTGGCCGTCGCTCGAGGGCTCCGGGGTGTGGGCCCGTGACGTGGTCGAGGCGCCGGAGGCCGTGCGTCCCGCGGTGGAGCAGCTGCTCGAGCGGGTGGCGCTCGTGCCGACGACCGCTCACGCCGTGGCACTCGCCTCCCGGGAGACCGGAGTCACCGCCGTGACCGCCGACGGTGACGTCTTCGGTCCGGGCTGGGCCCGAGGCGGGAGCGCTGCGGGAGAGAGCCTTCTCGAGGTGCAGGCCGCCGCCGACGAGACCCGTACGACCCTCGCGGCGGCGACCGCTCGGGCGGAGCGGGCACGCTTCGCGCTGGCGGCGGCGCGGGCGACCTGTCGGTCCGCCGCGGAGGAGGTGGACGCCGCACTGGAGGCGCTCCACCAGTCGGACGCGCGGATGGCGGCGGTGGCCGAGCGGCTCGGCAGCCTGGGTGCCGCCGTGCGATCGGCCTCGGCCGAGGCGGATCGGACCGAACGTGCCATCGCCGACGCCCGGGCCACCCTGGAGCACGACCGAGCGGACCTCGAGGGGCTGCAGGCCAGGCTCGCCCAGGCGCAGGTGGAACCCGAGGAGTCCGACGACCCCTCGACCGACGAGCGTGACCGCCTCGAGCTGGAGGCGAGCCGTGGGCGCGCCGCGGAGACCGAGCTGCGCCTCATGCTGCGCACCAGGGAGGAGCGCGCTCGCGCGCTCGCCGGGCGGGCCGACTCCCTCGAGGGCGCTGCCCGAAATGAGATCGCCGCCCGCGAGCGGTTGCGCGAGCGGCGGGAGCGCCGGCGCCGGGAGGCGAGGGTTGCCCAGGCAGTGGGCTCCGCCGCGGCATACGCCGTCGACCGGCTGGGCGTCGCACTCGACCGGGCCAGGATGCTGCGGGAGGCCGGTGAGTCGGACCGCGCCGGGCGCGACCGTCAGGCCGTCGTGCTGCGCGAGGAGCTCACCCGTGTCCAGGACGAGCTGCGCGACCTCACTGACACAGCGCACCGCGACGAGATGGCGCGGGCACGCCAGCTGGACCGGATCGAGCAGCTCCAGGGCCGCTCGGTCGAGGAGCTGGGTGTCGACCCGGACGTGCTCGTGGAGGAGTTCGGGCCGCACCGCGACGTCGCGCACATCGCGGACCCCGATGTGGACCCGGACGCCGGCCCGGAGCCGGTTCCCTATGTTCGGGAGGAGCAGGAGAAGCGGCTGCGCGCGGCGGAGCGGGGCCTGCAGGCACTGGGAAGGGTCAACCCCCTCGCGCTCGAGGAGTTCTCGGCGCTCGAGGAGCGGCACACCTTCCTCACGACGCAGCTGGAGGACCTCAAGCGGTCCAAGCGCGACCTGCTCGACATCGTCAAGGAGATCGACGAGCGGGTGGAGCAGGTCTTCAGCGAGGCGTTCCACGACACCCGGGAGCAGTTCGAGCGGGTCTTCGAGCGCCTCTTCCCCGGCGGCGAGGGCCGACTCGTCCTCACCGACCCCGGCGACATGCTGACGACGGGCATCGAGGTCGAGGCACGTCCCCCGGGCAAGAAGGTCAAGCGGCTCAGCCTGCTGTCCGGTGGCGAGCGCTCACTCGTCGCGGTGGCCCTCCTCGTCGCGATCTTCAAGGCGCGGCCGAGCCCCTTCTACATCATGGACGAGGTCGAGGCCGCCCTCGACGACACCAACCTCGGTCGTCTCATCACCCTCCTCGACGAGCTTCGCGACTCCAGCCAGCTCATCGTCATCACGCACCAGAAGCGCACGATGGAGGTCGCCGACGCCCTCTACGGCGTGTCGATGCGCGGGGACGGCGTCACCACCGTCGTGTCGCAACGGGTCCGGGACGTGGCGGCGACGGCCTGACCCGCGCGGTCAGCCGGGCAGGGCGCCGATGTCTCCGAGCGGCCAGAAGCGCGCGACGACAGGACCGATGACCCGCCCCTGCGGAACGAGGCGGACGCACTCCTGACCGTCGCTGGCGCCGCGGCAGCCGATCACCGAGTCGGCGGACTGCGAGCGGTGGTCGCCGAGGACCAGCAGGTTCTGGCCTGGCACGGTGATCTCCGGGAAGCAGCGCGTCGAGCGCGGTGACGTCGTGCAGTCGAGGGACCCCTGGGTGAACGGCAGGTCCTCGTGGACGTACGGCTCGTCCAGCGGCTCGTCGTCCACGGTCACCCTGCCGTCGGGGCTGCAGCACGCGACCCGGTCGCCCGGCCGGCCGATGACCCGCTTCACCGTGTATGCCGTGTTGCTCGGCCCGATCCCCGTCAGGTCCCCGAAGGCGCGCACCGCCCGGACCAGCAGGTTGCCGGCCGCCGGAAGCTCCGACTCCTGCCATGTGCCACCGTGGCTGAACACGACGACGTCGCCGCGCTCGACGGTGCCGTCGAGCCGGTTCACGAGGATGCGGTCCCCGACGTGGAGGGTCTCCTCCATGGACTGCGACGGCACACCGAAGGGCTTGACGAGGAACGCCTGGACGAGCGCGACCGCGACGAGGGCGACGAGGATCTCGGTGAACATCGGGAGGCGGCGGCGACGGCGCGTCGTCGCCCCGTCCGTCGCGGGGGCGGCGGCAGTCACGGACGTCACCCTAGTTCGCGGTCGCCGGCGGAGTGTCGATTTGGAGGCTCCCGGCCGGCAGTGCGAACCTGTGCCCCATGCTCTTCGTGGTCCTCGGGATGCTCCTGTGCGTCGGCCTGGCCCTCGCGGTCCTGGCTCTCGTCGCCGTGCCCGCCCGCAGGCAGGGCCGTGACGTCCTCAGCGAGCGTGGCGAACAGGTCATCGAGTCGATCCGCGAGCGCCAGCTCCGCGCCGACGCCGGGAACGACGGTGTGCGCGCGGTCGAGGTCGGCGCGCCGGACGAGATGCCCACGCAGGCCTCGCACGACCGCCTGGCGCGCCGCGACGACGTCGTCGGCGCCCTCGGCTGAGAACGCTCCCCGTCCTCGGCGCTCACTCCGTACCCGCCCTCATCCGTCGGGATTTTCGGTCGCACGCTGTGGTTCGATAACCGGACGCCCCCTGCATCGAGGAGCCACCCGCGTGAGATCCGGTATCGACAGCGCAGCCGTCGACCCCGACGTCCGGCCACAGGACGACCTCTTCGGCCACGTCAACGGCCGGTGGGTCACCACCACCCCGATCCCCGAGGACCGCGGCCGATACGGCACCTTCGACATCCTCCGCGAGACCGCGGAGCACCATGTCCGAGCGATCATCGAGGAGGTGGCGGCCGGGTCGCCCGACACCGCGACCGTGGCCGCCAAGGTAGGTGACCTCTACGCGAGCTTCATGGACGAGCCGACGATCGAGGCCCTCGGCGGCACCCCGCTCGAGACGGACCTGGCCCGGGCGGCCGCGGTGGCGGGTCCCGACGACGTCGTTGCCGCCGCCGCCCGCTTCGCCCGCGAGGGCGTCCTGGGGTTCGTCCTGCCCTTCGTCAACACCGACGACCGCGACTCCAGCCGTTACGTCGTGTACCTCGAGCAGGCGGGCATCGGCCTTCCCGACGAGTCCTACTACCGGGAGGAGCAGCACGAGGCGACCCGCGCGGCATACGTCGGCCACATCGAGCGCATGCTGGCCCTGGCGGGCTGGCCGGAGCCCGCGGAGGCGGCCCGACGGGTCATGGCCCTCGAGACCCGCCTCGCCGCGGGGCACTGGGACAAGGTCACCAACCGGGACCCCGTGAAGACCTACACCCTCGTGGACCGAGCGGGGCTGGCGGAGCTCAGCCCCGGCGTGGACTGGGACCTCTTCCTGGAGGGCATCGGGGCCGGCTCCACCGCCTTCGACGCCGTCGTCGTGCGTCAGCCCGACCACCTGCGCTCGGCGGGCGCCGCGCTGACCGAGGAGCCGGTGCAGGTGTGGCGCGACTGGCTCGCGTGGCACCTCGTCCACGCCCACGGCGCCTACCTCTCGTCGGCGTTCGTCGAGGAGGACTTCGACTTCTACGGCCGGACCCTGTCGGGCGTGCCCGAGCTGCGGGAGCGCTGGAAGCGCGGCGTGGGCCTCGTGGAGCAGTCGCTCGGCGAGGCGGTCGGCCAGCTCTACGTGGAGCGGCACTTCCCCCCGCACGCGAAGGAGCGGATGGTCGAGCTCGTCGCCCACCTCGTCGAGGCCTTCCGGCGAAGCCTGTCCAGCGTCCCTTGGATGGGCGAGGACACCCGCCGAGAGGCGCTCGAGAAGCTCGACCGGTTCACCCCGAAGATCGGCTACCCCGAGAAGTGGCGCGACTACTCCACGCTGGAAGTCCGAGCCGGCGACCTCCTCGGCAACGTCCGCCGGGCGGTGGCCTTCGAGGTCGACCGACAGCTCGCCAAGCTGGGTGGGCCTGTCGATCGCGATGAGTGGTTCATGACGCCGCAGATGGTCAACGCCTACTACAACCCTGGGCTCAACGAGATCGTCTTCCCCGCGGCGATACTCCAGCCCCCCTTCTTCGACGTCGAAGCGGATTCCGCCGTCAACTACGGCGGCATCGGCGCGGTCATCGGGCACGAGATCGGGCACGGGTTCGACGACCAGGGCTCGCAGTTCGACGGCTCGGGCACCCTGCGGAACTGGTGGACCGACGAGGACCGAGCAGCCTTCCAGGCGCTCGCCGACGCCCTCATCGCGCAGTTCAGCACCTTCGAGACGCGTGACGCGCCCGGCCGGAAGGTCAACGGCGCGCTCACCGTGGGGGAGAACATCGGCGACCTCGGCGGGCTCACGATCGGGCACTCCGCGTATCTCATCTCCCTCGACGGCGCGCCGGCGCCGAAGATCGACGGCCTCACCGGCGAGCAGCGGTTCTTCATGGGCTGGGCGCAGGTGTGGCGCGGGGTCTCGCGCCGGGCGGAGGCCGAGCGCCTGCTCGTCCTCGATCCGCACAGTCCCATGGACCTGCGGGCCAACGCCGCGCGCAACCTCCGCGAGTTCCACGAGGCGTTCGGGGTCGTCGAGGGCGACGGCATGTGGGTCTCGCCACAGGACCGCGTCCGCATCTTCTGAGGCTCGCGCGCATCCGGGATGCCGTCCGCGCGGGTTTGGGTGGGCATGGTGCGGCTGCGAGGATGACGAGGTGAGCGCCATCGACACCCTCTGGGAGTACCTCGCCGTCGCGGTCGGCATCCTCGTCGTCGTCGGCGGCGTCGCCGTCGGCCTGATGCGCGGACGCGGCGGCCGCCGCAGCGACCTTCCGGAGACCCGGCCGGGAACCCGTCCGGGAGGTCGCGCCGTGGACGTCGACCAGCCCCCCGGTGGGTCCATCCCAACGGTGGAGCACCCGGTGGAGTTCGGGCCCGAGCCCGCGGTCGAGGGGGGCGTCTCCGCCCCGACCCTCGAGCGGCCGGAGGCCCCGGCCGGTCGGCTCCGCCGTCTGCGGGCCCGCCTCGCCAGGTCGAACACCGCCCTGGGGAAGGGGCTGCTCGCTCTGCTCGCCGGGGGCAGGCTCGACGAGGCCGCATGGGAGGAGGTCGAGGACACCCTGCTGACCGCCGACCTCGGAGTCGCCGCGACGACCGAGCTCGTCGCGGCACTGCGCACCCGCGTGGCGGTGGAGGGGACCACGGACGAGGCGTCCGTGCGCGGGTGGCTGCGCGAGGAGCTCCTCGCGCTCGTCGACCCGTCGCTGGACCGTTCCGTCGTCGCCTCCAGGATTGACGGCCGGCCGGCATGCGTGCTGGTGGTCGGCGTCAACGGCACGGGCAAGACCACCACCGTCGGCAAGCTCGCCCGGGTGCTCGTCGCCGAGGACAAGGACGTCGTCCTCGGCGCCGCCGACACCTTCCGGGCGGCGGCTGCGGACCAGCTCCAGACCTGGGGGGAGCGAGTCGGAGTGCCCACGGTCCGGTCCGACCGCGACGGAGGGGACCCGGCGGCGGTGGCGTTCGACGCGGTCCGCGCCGCCGCCGAGCTCGAGGCCGACGTCGTCCTCATCGACACGGCAGGGCGCCTGCAGAACAAGGTCGGCCTGATGGACGAGCTCGGCAAGGTCAAGCGGGTCATCGAGAAGCAGAGCCCGGTCGACGAGGTGCTCCTCGTCCTCGACGCCACCACCGGCCAGAACGGGATGCGCCAGGCTGAGGTGTTCTCCCAGGTCGTCGGCATCACGGGGATCGTCCTCACCAAGCTCGACGGAACCGCCAAGGGCGGCATCGTCGTCGCGGTGCAGCGCGAGCTCGGGGTGCCGGTCAAGCTCGTCGGCCTGGGGGAGGGCCCCGACGACCTCGCGCCGTTCGACCCCGAGGCGTTCGTCGACGCCATCCTCGACTGACGCCGTCTTCGTCCGCGCCGGGTGTCGGAGGCGCGGGCGGGCGCGCGGTCGGCACCCCGCGACACCGCGTCGAGCGTGAGGCCGTGGTCGACCCGAGCTGTCGGCCACGCTGAGGCGTTTACTGGGGTGAGGCAGGGCACCCGGGCACCCGGAGGCGGCATGGAGCACGAGGACTTCGACGAGTTCGTCGCCGCGCGCTGGGTCCCCCTGTTCCGCCTGGCCTACCTGCTGACGGCTGACGCGGAAGCCGCCGAGGACCTCCTCCAGACCGCCATGGAGCGGACCTTCGCGCGCTGGCCGACCGTCGTGCGCGCGGAGGCTCCGGAGGCGCACGTCCGCCGCCTGCTGGTCGACGCCGTGATCGCGGACCACCGCCGCGGGGCCCGCCCCCGGGAGTGGCTCAGGGCGATGGGTCCGAAGCGCGCGGTCCCAGCGGAAAAGGAGGAGGAGGATGCCGCCCGCGGTCACCTCCTGCTGTGGCCGCTCGTCTGTGCCCTGCCGGAGCGGCAGCGGGCCGCTCTCGTGCTGCGCTACTACGAGGACCTCAGCGAGAGCGATGCGGCCGCCGTGCTCGGGTGGTCGGTGCGCACGGTGCGGTCCGAGGCCCACGACGCGATGCGGGCCTTGCGGCGCGGCCTGGCCGCGACGTCCACGGAGGCGGTCGACGGATGACGCTGGACGACGAGCTGCGGGCGGCTCTCGCCGAGCAGGCCGCCCGGCGGGAGGGACCGGCCCCGGACACGGCGGCCATCCGGGCCGGCGGTCGGACCATCCGGCGGCGCCGCCGGCGGCTCGTCGTCGCGTCGTCGGTGCTGGCGGTCCTCCTGGTCGTGGGAGCCGGTCTGGGACTCGCCGCGGGCGTGCGAGAGACCCGTGACGCGGACGTCCCATCGGGCTCGGCGTCCGGCGTTGGCGCCTCCACGAGGGTGCCGTGGTGCGTCCCGGACGAGGACCGGAACGGCGGGCAGCTGATCGTCGGAGTAGGGGCGCCCATCCGGACCGTGTGTCGCGCTGACCGGTCGGTGACCCTGTGGCACCACGCCGGTACGACCGTCCTCACGAGACACGGCACCACATACCGGGTCGCTGACGGCCGGCTGACGCCGCTCGGGCACCGGTACGGGGACGTGGTGATGAGCCACGACGGGCGCCTCGCCGCCTGGCTGGACCTGTCGACCACTGGGACCAGCTGCGGCGTCCTCCCGATGGAGGTCTACGAGGTGGCCACGGCGACCGAGGTCGCGATGACCCAGGTCGAGGCGGACAGCTGCGCACACCTGGCCGGCATCGACGACCTGGGTCGGGTGTACGTGGCGTCTGCCGAGGACCGCCCCGGCGTGCTCGACGTCCGGATGTTCGACACGCGCACGAGGGAGTGGACGCGGGTCGTGGACGTACCCGCCCCCTCGGGCTACGGCCTCATCACCTACGTGACGGCCGACGGCTTCGCGGTCCAGATCGCCGAGCACACGACGTCCCGGCCCTACGACTCCGCCACCAGGCCGCTGGCGTCACTCGAGGGCCGCGTCGACACCGCGGGTCGCTTCGTGGCTGAGCAGGAGGTCCCTATCGGCCGGGGCCGGTGGTCGCCCGATCGCTCCCTCGTCGTCGACCAGCAGCCCGAGGGTGTCGTCGTGCGCAGCGCCGACCTCGCTCGCCGCCTGGCCCTCGACCTGCCGCCCGACCTGTTCCAGGCTCGACAGGAGCGGCTGCCCGAGGCGGACCTGCTGTGGGAGTCGCCGACGTCGGTCCTCGCCGTGAGCGGCCTGCAGGCCGGGTCGCCGGTGTACCGGTGCGACGTCCGGTCCGGCTCGTGCGAGCACCTGGACCGCCTCGGGCAGCCGGCGCTGGGCAACGGAGCGCACCCTGCGGGTGACCCGAACCCCGTGCGCCCGGACTCGTGAAGTCTCACGATGCGGGACCGGCGCGGTCCCGAAACGCGATGCTTACACCCGTCGCGACGATGCAACACGCCGGAAACACAACCGCGCGGGCGACGAAACGCCGCCGGGTCACCGTTGTCGTCATGAGCACACCACTGATGCCCCTGGCGGAGGCGGCAGAGCAGGTCGACTACGCGGCAACCGCGTTCCTGATTCTCTGCGCCTCCCTCGTCCTCCTCATGACGACACCCGGACTGGCGCTGTTCTACGGCGGCATGACCCGGACCAAGTCCGTCCTCAACATGATGATGATGTCCTTCGGCGCCATGGGCGTCGTGGGCATCATCTACGTCCTGTACGGCTACTCGATGTCCTTCGGCACCGAGAACCTCGCCGGGGTGATCGCGAACCCGTTCGAGAAGTTCGGCCTCGCCGGCACCGACGCGGTCATCAACCCGTTCGGCTACGAGGGCTACGGCAACATCCCCGAGCTCGCGTTCGTCGGGTTCCAGCTGACCTTCGCCGTCATCACCGTCGCCCTCATCAGCGGTGCCGTCGCCGACCGCGTCAAGTTCTCGACGTGGCTCGTGTTCGCGGGACTGTGGGTGACCTTCGCCTACTTCCCGATCGCGCACATGGTCTGGGGCGGCGGCCTGCTGTCCGGGGCGGAGGACGGCCTCGCGGCTGCCGTCTACGGCGTGACGGACGGTGTGGCCAACGTGGCCCCGATCGACTTCGCCGGTGGCACCGTCGTCCACATCAACGCCGGTATGGCCGCCCTCGTCCTCGCCCTCGTCGTCGGGCAGCGCCTCGGCTTCGGCAAGGTGTCCATGCGGCCGCACAACGTCCCGCTGACGATGATCGGCGCAGGCCTGCTGTGGGTCGGCTGGTTCGGCTTCAACGCCGGCTCCGAGCTCGCGGCCGACGGCACGGCAGCCCTCGTCTGGGTCAACACGACCGCCGCCACCTGCGCGGCGATGATGGGGTGGCTCGTCGTGGAGAAGGTCCGGGACGGCCACGCCACCTCCGTAGGCGCGGCGTCCGGTGTCGTCGCCGGTCTCGTGGCCATCACCCCCGCCTGCGGTGCGCTCAGCCCGCTGGGCTCGATCGCCCTCGGCGTCGTCGCCGGCGGCCTCTCAGCCCTTGCCGTCGGCTTGAAGTTCCGGCTGGGCTACGACGACTCCCTCGACGTCGTCGGGGTCCACCTCGTCGCCGGCCTCTGGGGCACGATCGGTGCCGGCCTGCTCGCGACCTCCACCGGTCTCTTCTATGGTGGCGGCATCGACCAGACGGTCGTCCAGGTCCTCGTCGCCCTCTCCACGCTCGTCATCTCCGGCGTCGTCACCCTCGTCATCGCGCTGGCTCTCAAGGCCACGATCGGTTGGCGGGTCGCCGAGGACGTCGAGGTCGCCGGAATCGACCAGACCGAGCACGCCGAGTCCGCCTACGACATGAACAGCCGCGGCGGTCGGATGGGCGTGAGCGGGTTCGGTGGGCACGACGACACCGTCGCCGAGTCCACGTCCACGAAGAACCTCGAAGGAGCCAGCTCATGAAGCTCGTCACCGCCATCATCAAGCCCCACCAGCTCGACGAGGTGAAGGAGGCCCTCGAGGCCTTCGGCATCCAGGGCATGACGATCAGTGAGGCGCACGGCTACGGCCGCCAGCGTGGTCACAGCGAGGTCTATCGGGGTGCGGAGTACACCGTCGACTTCGTGCCGAAGAGCCGCGTCGAGATCCTCGTCGACGACATGGACGCCTCGTCCGTCGTCGACGTCATCCTCAAGGCCGCCCAGACCGGCCGGATCGGTGACGGCAAGATCTGGGTCGTCCCCGTCGAGGACGTCGCCCGGGTCCGCACCGGGGAGCGCGGCGTCGAGGCGATCTGAGCGGTGACCACCCTCTCGAGCGGGCTCGCCTCTCGGCGGCTCGACCTGGCCGGCACCCGCGACTTCGCCGTCGCGGGTGCCGGCCGGGCCCGGCGGGAGGCTCTCTCGGCGTTCAACCGGGACTGGCTCGCTGACGTCTGGCAGTCAGCGACCGGTGGGGCGCGCATCGAAGGGGTGGCCCTCGCCGCGGTCGGCAGCGTTGGCCGCGCGGACGCCGGCCCTCTCAGCGACTACGACCTCGTCCTCCTCCACTCCGAGCGGTCGCTTCCAGCGAAGGAGCTCACCGCGCTCGCTGACCGCATCTGGTATCCCATCTGGGACGCGGGGGTCCGGCTCGACCACAGCGTGCGCACCGTCAGCCAGTGCCGCCAGGTCGCTGCTGCAGACCTCATCGCCGCCGTCGGTCTGCTCGACCTCGCACCGCTCGCCGGCGACCTCGAGCTGGTAGCCGCGGCACGGTCCACCGTTGCCCACGACTGGCGCGGCAACGCTCGCAAGCGGCTCCCGTCGCTCGTCGAGGCGCTGACGTCACGACACCAGCGACAGGGTGACCTGGCGCAGTCCATCGAGCCCGAGCTCAAGGAGGCCCACGGTGGTCTCCGCGACATGACCGTCCTCTCCGCACTCGCGGAGGCATGGCTCGCCGACCGCCCTCACGGCGGCGTGGATGCCGCGCACGCCCACCTCCTCGACGTCCGCGACGCAGTCCACGTCGTCACCGGCCGCGGCCGTGACCGGCTGGGCCGCGAGGAGCACGACGCGGTGGCGGCCCTGCTCGGCCACCAGGACGCCGACGACCTCCTCACCTCCGTCTCCGCGGCGGGGCGGGGGATCGCCTACGCGCTCGACGGAACCCTGCGCAGGGCCGGGCAGTCCCAGCGTGCCCGCACGCTGCGTGTCGGTCCTCGCCGCCCACAGATGGCGCCGTTGGGGCACGGGTTCTTCGCCAGCGACGGCGAGGTCGTTCTGGGCTCGGCCCGCCTCGCGGAGTCCGACCCGTCAATGCCGCTGCGCGGGGGCGTCGTCGCTGCCAGGGCGGGCCTGCCCGTCGCCCCGGTCACCCTCGACAACCTCGCAAGGAGCTCGCCCGCGTCTCCGGAGCCGTGGCCGCCGGCGCTCCGCGACCTGCTCGGCGACCTGCTGGCCTCCGGCCCGGGGCTCGTGCCCGTGTGGGAGGGCCTCGACCAGGTCGGGATCGTCGACACGTGGCTCCCGGAGTGGTCCGCGGTGCGCTCCCGCCCTCAGCGGAACGCCGTCCATCGGCACACCGTCGACCGTCACCTCGTGGAGACGGTCGTCCGCGCGGCCGGCCTCGTCCGGCGGGTCTCCCGGCCCGACCTGCTGCTCGCTGCCGCCCTCCTCCACGACATCGGCAAGGTGCGTGGCGCGCACGACCACTCGGCCACGGGCGCCGAGCTGACGCGCGGCATCGTCACGCGCTGGGGCTTCGAACCGCCCGACGTCGAGGTGCTCGTGACACTCGTGCGCGAGCACCTCACCCTCATCGAGCTGGCCACCCGCCGCGACCACGCGGACCCCGCGACCGTCGACACGGCGGTGGACGCGGTGGGCGGCGACCGGCAGGTGTTCGAGATGCTGCTGGCTCTCACGGAGGCGGACGCGTCGGCCGCCGGTCCGCTGGCATGGACCGACTGGCGGGCCACCCTCCTCGACCAGCTCGCCGTCGCGGTCCGCGAACGGCTCGATGGACCGCCCCCCCTTCCGGCCCCTGTCATCGGCGCATCCGACGGAGCTGCCGCAGGGACGATGCGCACCGAGCTCGTCGCCGCCGTGCGGGCGGGGGAGCCGCAGGTGCGCGTGCTGGCGACCGGGGGCTCCCACCGCCTCGACATCACGGACCTGGACCGCATCGGCCTCTTCGCGGACACCGCCGGGCTCCTCGCGGCCGAGGGCCACACGGTGCGCACCGCCATCCTGCGCACCGTCGACGGGATCGCCGCGAACGAGTGGCACGTCGAGTCCCCGAGGGGCGCCGTCCCGGACCCGGCCCGCATAGAACGCGGCCTGGCCCGGCTCGCCCACGGCGACCGAGGGCCGCTGGCAACCCTGGACCGCCGCCGGTCTCACACTGCGCGCCCCTCCGGTCAGGCCCAGCTCGGGAGCCCTGGCCAGGCCCGCGCCCTCGTCGTGCCCGCCGCGAGCAGCGACGCCACGGTCCTGGAGGTGCGGGCGCAGGACCGCCCCGGGCTACTTCACGAGCTGGGGGCGGCGCTGGCGGCAGCCGGTATCTCGGTGCGCTCGGCCCACATCGCCACGTATGCCGGTCAGACGCTGGACACCTTCTACCTCACCGGCGCCGACGGGCTGCCCCTGCCGCCGGCCCGCGTCGCACAGGCGGTCAGCCTCGTCATCGACACCTGTGACGGCCTCATCCGATGAGAGGGGGATGTGCGGCGCGCGGGGTGTGGGCGGGCCGCCGCTGCGACTCCCGTTAGCCTTGTCCGGTGTTCACGAGCCTGTCCGACCGCCTGACCGCCACCTTCACGAACCTCCGTTCGAAGGGGCGCCTCTCGGAGTCCGACGTCAACAAGACGATCCGGGACATCCGGCTCGCCCTGCTCGACGCCGACGTCGCGCTCCCGGTCGTCAAGGACTTCACCCACGCCGTCCGGGAGCGGGCGCTCGGCGCTGAGGTGAGCGAGGCGCTCAACCCCGCCCAGCAGGTCGTGAAGATCGTCAACGAGGAGCTCGTCGGCATCCTCGGGGGCGAGACGCGGACCATGAGGTTCGCCAAGCAGCCGCCGACGGTGGTCATGCTGGCCGGGCTGCAGGGGTCGGGCAAGACGACCCTGGCGGGAAAGCTCGCCCGCTGGCTGCGCGACCAGGGGCACACGCCGATCCTCGTGGCCGCAGACCTCCAGCGCCCGAACGCGGTGACCCAGCTCGAGGTCGTCGGCGAGCGGGCCGGTGTGCCGGTGTTCGCCCCTGAGCGGGGCAACGTGTTCGGCCACGACGTCGTGTCGGCGACGGGCGAGGGGACCCGTTCCCACGGTGACCCGGTCGCGGTGTCGCGCGCGGGCGTCGAGCACGCCCGGCGCACCCAGCACGACGTCGTCATCGTCGACACGGCAGGTCGCCTCGCGATCGACGCGGAGCTCATGGAGCAGGCGGCCGACATCCGGGCCGCCATCCGGCCCGACGAGGTGCTCTTCGTTCTCGACGCGATGATCGGCCAGGCCGCGGTCGAGACGGCCCAGGCGTTCCAGGAAGGCGTCGACGTCACGGGCGTCGTGCTCACCAAGCTCGACGGTGACGCCCGTGGTGGCGCGGCCCTTTCTGTGGCATCGGTCACCGGCCGGCCGATCATGTTCGCGAGCACCGGCGAGCAGGTCAAGGACTTCGAGGTCTTCCACCCGGACCGGATGGCCTCGCGCATCCTCGACATGGGAGACGTCCTCACCCTCATCGAGCAGGCCGAGAAGGCCTTCGACCGCACCGAGGCGGCCGAGATGGAGCGCAAGTTCCTCGCGGCCGAGGACTTCACCTTCGACGACTTCCTCCAGCAGATGGCCGCGATCAAGAAGATGGGCTCGCTGAAGTCGATCCTCGGCATGATGCCCGGGATGGGCCAGATGAAGGCCCAGATCGACGCCTTCGACGAGCGCGAGTTCGACCGGGTCGAGGCCATGGTCCGCTCGATGACCCCCTTCGAGCGCAACCACCCCAGGCAGATCAATGGCTCGCGCCGCGCCCGCATCGCCAAGGGCTCCGGCGTGTCGTCCTCGGAGGTCAACCAGCTCCTCGAGCGGTTCGGCGACGCGCAGAAGATGATGAAGCAGCTGGCCCGTGGCGGTGGCATGCCGGGGATGCCGGGGATGCCGGGCGGCAGCTCGGGTCCAGGCAAACGTGGTCGGCAGCAGGCGCCGCAGCGCAAGAAGTCCAAGTCCGGCAACCCCGCGAAGCGGGCCGCCGAGGAGCGGGCCGCCGGCCAGCGGTCGACGGCGCCCGCCGGTGGTGCCTTCGGTGCCGGCCTTCCGAGTCCCCCGGATCCGGCCGCGATCGACCCGGCCTCGCTGCCGAAGGGCTTCGAGAAGTTCCTGGGGCAGTGACGGCTGCCGGTGGATGTCCGGCGTCCTGATCCCACCTGAGCGCGCGCAGCGACCCGCGGCGCCGCGCCGCCCGAGGAGGGCCGCGGAGGCCCCAGCCCCGCTAGTCTGACGGCGAGCGCCATCACGTGTCGACGGTCGGAGCAGACGCGGTCTGGAGGTTGAGCCGATGGAAGCACGGTGGACCCGATGGCTGTTCGCCGCGGCGGTCGTGGCCGTCCTGTGTGCGGGGCTCGTCATCGTGCAGATGGGCCTCGGTGTCCTGGTCGCGGGGTCAACGGTCGGGGCGCTCGTCGGTATCTGGGCCGTGGTCTACGCGAGGGCGATGTGCGCGTGCCAGCGGCTGAAGGTGCCCGACCTGTGGCGTGCCGCGGCCGCGGGGGCCCTGGTCGCTCCGGGCGTTCTCCTCGTGGAGCGCGCCATCGGCCCGGTGGTGTGGGTGGTGATAGCGCTGGGGGCATTGGTCTGGGCGGCGGCCATCTCCGACGACGGCCACCTCCATCTCCCCGCCGCCGGCCACCATCGGCGACATTCGCCCGGGCAGAGCCGGCACGTGTAACCCCGATCCCCGCCGACAGTCTGTGTCGACCCCGATGCACCTGGCGCTGGGTCGGTGCGGGAGGAGATACGGAGTCCACTGAGGGGAGCAGAGAATGCGGGCCGGCGAGCTGGCACAGCCTTTCCCCATGGTCACCCCGGACACCGAGGCATTCATCGCCGCTCAGGCCATGGCCGAGGCTCGGCTCCCCGGCTTGATCGTCTGTGACGAGAACGGACGGCCCTACACCGTGGTCCCGGGATCACAGGTGCTGCGGTTCCTCGTCCCGGACTACCTGCAGCAGACGCCGGGGCTGGCTCGCGCACTCGACGAGACGGCCTCCGACGAGCTGTGCCGCAAGCTGGAGCACACCACCGTGAGGACGCTCCTTCCCGCGCCGCAGGACATCGACGAGCTGCCCGTGGTCGACGTCGATGCCACCGCGGTGGAGGTGGCGGCGGTGATGGCCCGCATGCACAGCCCCCTGGTGGCGGTCGTCGACGAGCACGGGACCGGCCACATCATCGGCGCCATCACCGCGAGCCGCCTCCTGGACCACCTCCTGCCGACATCCTCGGGGCGCTGATGACGTCGGTGCTCGTCGTCGCCGCGTTCGTGGGGGCGTACGTGCTCATCGCCACCGAGCGGATCCACCGGGTCGCGGCTGCCCTGTCCGGAGCGGCCGCCATGGTGGTGCTCGGCGTGGTGGATGCCGAGGTGGCGTTCTTCAGCGAGGAGACCGGGGTCGACTGGAACGTCATCTTCCTGCTTCTGGGGATGATGGTGATCGTCAGCGTGCTCAAGCAGACCGGAGTGTTCGACTACCTCGCCATCTGGGCTGCCAAGCGCACCAAGGGCCGGCCCTTCCCGACGATGGTCCTGCTGGTGTCCATCACGGCTGTCGCCTCGGCGCTCCTGGACAACGTCACGACGGTGCTGCTCATCGCCCCCGTGACCCTGTTGGTCTGTCACCGGCTCGGACTTCCACCCGTTCCCTTCCTCATCGCGGAGGCGCTCGCCTCGAACATCGGCGGGACCGCCACCCTCATCGGGGACCCGCCGAACATCATCATCGCCAGCCGTGCCGGGCTGAGCTTCAACGACTTCCTGCTGAACCTCGGACCGATCGTCGTCGTGCTGATGGTGGTGTTCATCGGCCTGTGCCGGGTCCTCTTCCGCTCCGCGTTCCACTACGACCCCGACCGCGTCTCCGCGCTCATGGCGTTGGACGAGCGTGAGGTGATCCGGGACCGGGGGCTGCTGGTCCGCTCGGGCGTCGTTCTCGCGCTCGTCATGGTGGGTTTCGTGGCCCATTCCGCCCTTCACATCGAGCCGTCGATGGTGGCCCTCCTCGGTGCGGGGGCGCTCGTAGGGATCTCGAAGCTGGACCCCCCGGAGTTCCTCGAGGAGGTCGAGTGGCCGACGTTGGTGTTCTTCATGGGCCTGTTCGTCATGGTGGGGGCCCTCGTCGAGGTAGGAGTCATCGAGAGGCTCGGACAGGCGGTCACCGAGGCAGTCGGCGACCAGTACCTGCTCGCCGGGTCCGTCCTCATCTGGGGTTCTGCGCTGCTGTCCGGCATCGTGGACAACATCCCGTACGTCGCCACTGTGACGCCGTTGGTCCAGAACCTCGTGGACGCCGGCCAGGGCGCGCCGGAGGCCCAGGCCCTCTGGTGGGCCCTCGCCCTCGGGGCGGATCTGGGGGGCAACGCGACCGCCGTCGGTGCCAGCGCCAACGTCGTCGTCATCGGGATCGCCGCCCGCAACGGACATCCCATCTCCTTCTGGAGGTTCACTCGATACGGTGCCGTCGTCGCTCTGGTGACCATCGCCGTCGCATGGCTCTATCTCTGGCTTCGCTACTACGCCTGATGAGGCCTCCGTCATCGGCCCGCGCGGCTCTACAGTGCGGAGCCCAGCGACCCGTGGCCGGTACGGTGCGGTGGTGTCCAGTACCGACGGCGTCACCGCTCACGCACGCCAGGAGCCGTGGTCCCGGTGACGGCCGAGGCAACCCTGTTCACGACGCAGGTAGGCAGCGCCGGTCCGCGGGTCGCCTTCCTCCACGGCCTCTTCGGGCAGGGCCGCAACTGGACGCAGATCGCCAAGGCGCTCGCGGGCCCCGACGGCAGCGCCGCCCGCTGCCTGCTCGTCGACCTCCCCGACCACGGCCGCTCCGCGTGGACCGAGGAGTTCTCCTACGAGACGTATGCCGCCCGGGTCGCCGCGACGCTCAGAGCCGCCGCTCCGGATGAGTCCTGGGTGCTCGTGGGCCACTCGCTGGGGGGCAAGGTCGCGATGGTGACGACGCTGACCCACCCGCACCTCGTACGGAACCTCGTGGTGGTCGACATCGCACCCAAGGACTACGGAGACCTCGACCGGTTCGTCCACTACATCGAGGCGATGCGAGCCCTGCCCCTCCGCGAGCTCACCGGTCGGGCGGACGCCGAGGAGCGCTTCGCGCAGGTCGAGCCGGACCCGGCGGTCCGCGGCTTCCTCCTCCAGAACCTCCGCCGGCAGGGCACGACCTGGTCCTGGCAGGCGAACCTCGAGCTCCTCGCGCGCGACGCGGCCCGGGGGAGCCGGTCACGGATCGCAGACTTCCCCGACACCGGTGCCCCGGCGTACGAGGGACCGGTGGTGTGGCTGGTGGGGGAGGAGTCCGGCTACGTCAAGGACACGGACACCGAGCAGATGCGCGCGCTCTTCCCCCGCGCGCGGCCGGTCGTCGTCAAGGGGGTTGGGCACTGGGTCCACTCCGAGGCCCCCGACGTGGTCACCGAGACCCTTCGGCGCGTTCTGCGCCGGCAGGCCGCGGATGCCTGAGGGCTAGGGTCGGGCCATGGCTCAGGTCATGCACCTCACCGGGCCTGTCCTCGTCGGCCCGAACGACGTGCGGTCTGAGGCGTGGGTCATCGGGGGCCGGATGACGTATGCCGTGCCGAGCGGAGACCACGACGTCACGACCGTGCCCGGCTGGGTGCTTCCCGGGCTCGTGGACGCCCACAGCCACATCGGGCTGGACGCACACGGCGCGACCGACGACGCGACGGCCGAGGCCCAGGCGCTCGCCGACCGAGAGGCCGGCGCCCTGCTGCTGCGTGACGCGGGCTCTCCTGCGGACACCCGCTGGGTCCAGGAGCGCGAGGACCTGCCGCGCCTCGTGCGTGCCGGGCGACACATCGCCCGGACCCGTCGGTACATCCGCAACTACGCGTGGGAGGTCGAACCGGACCAGCTCGTCGCGCAGGTGCGGGTGGAGGCTCGCTCCGGCGACGGCTGGGTCAAGCTCGTCGGTGACTGGATCGACCGTGACACCGGTGACCTGTCGCCGTGCTGGCCGGCGGACGTGCTGGCGCAGGCGGTGGCGGCGGCGCACGAGGAGGGTGCCCGGGTCACTGCGCACTGCTTCGGTGAGCAGTCCCTTCGCGACCTCGCGGCCGCCGGCACCGACTGCGTGGAGCACGCGTGCGGCCTCGACGACGGCACGGTGAGGTCGTTCGCGGAGCAGGGCATCGCCATCGTCCCGACCCTCGTCAACATCGACACCTTTCCCCGGATCGCCGAGGCGGCCCGGGCGAAGTTTCCCGACTACCACCGGCACATGCTGGACCTCCACGAGCGCCGGTACCGGACGATCGCCGCGGCGCGCGAGGCCGGCATCCGCGTGTACGTCGGGACGGATGCGGGTGGCTCACTGCCGCACGGGTTGGTCGCCACGGAGGTCGCGCACCTCGGGCACGCCGGCTTCACCACGGGCGAGGCGCTCGACGCTGCCTGCTGGGCGGCTCGGGCGTGGCTGGGCTGGCCGGGTCTGGATGAGGGGGACGAGGCAGACCTCGTCGTGTATCCCGAGGACCCGCGGGACGACCTCGCCGTGCTCGCCGTCCCGTCGCTGGTCGTGCTCCGCGGCGTCGCCCACCCCACCTGACCCTCCCCGCGTGTGTCGGGTCGGGCACCGCCTCGACGCCCCTCCTCCCACATGGTGAGACATAAGGGCGAGTTATTTGATCGATAACGACTGGCTATACAAACTCCTGCCTATCGCATAGGAGATGCGACGCCCGAAAGGACGACGTCCGACCCGGGTGCCCCACACGCAGGAGCAGAGGAACCATGACCAGACACCGCACCACACTCGCCGCCGTCGCTCTGGGAGCGTCGATGGTCATGGGCGCGTGTGCTGGTGGAGGCGCGAGCGACGCGGTGGGCGCGGCGGCCCAGGTGCAGCCGGCCGCCGCCGCCGAGAGCACGGTCAACCTGTTCGCCTACGCCGTGCCGAAGGTCGGCTACGACAAGCTCATCCCCGCCTTCCAGGCCAGCGAGGCCGGCAAGGGAGTGCAGTTCCAGCAGTCGTACGGGGCCTCCGGCGACCAGTCGCGCAAGGTCGAGGCGGGCGCCGAGGCCGACTTCGTCAACTTCTCGGTGGAGCCGGACATCACCCGGCTGGTCAAGGCCGGCCTCGTCGACGCCGGCTGGAACGCCAACGAGCACAAGGGCATCCCGTTCGGGTCTGTGGTCACCATCGTCGTGCGGGAGGGCAACCCCAAGGGAATCGAGGACTGGGACGACCTGCTGAAGGAGGGGGTAGAGGTCGTCACGCCGAACCCGTTCAGCTCCGGGTCGGCCAAGTGGAACCTCCTGGCGCCGTACGCCACCAAGAGCAACGGTGGCCAGGACGTCGAGGCGGGCCTCGACTACATCACCGAGCTCGTCGGCGAGCACGTGAAGATCCAGCCCAAGTCGGGCCGCGAGGCGACCGAGGCGTTCCTCCAGGGCGCGGGTGACGTGCTGCTCAGCTACGAGAACGAGGCACTGTTCATCGAGCGCCAGGGTGACCCCGTCGAGCACGTGACGCCGGCGCACACCTTCAAGATCGAGAACCCGGCAGCCGTGCTCACCGACAGTGAGAACGCCGAGAAGGCGAAGGCGTTCAACGACTTCCTGTACACGCCGCAGGCTCAGCGGCTGTGGGCCCAGGCGGGCTTCCGCCCCGTCGACCCCACGGTCGCAGCGGAGTTCAGCGCCGACTTCCCGCAGCCGGAGAGGCTGTGGACCATCGCTGACCTCGGCGGCTGGAAACAGGTCGACTCCGCCCTCTTCGCGAAGGACGTCGGCTCCATCGCCAAGATCTACGACGCGGCCACCGGGTAGGAGCCATGAGCACCACCACTCGCCCTCGCGAGGACGTCGTCCAGACCTCCTCATCCCCGCCCCGGCCGGCCGGTTCCCCTCCCACGCGAGAGGGGGGCCGGCTGCGGCCGGCGACGGGCCGGGCCATCGGCGTCGGCGTCGTGGGGCTGTGGCTCAGCCTCATCGTCCTGCTCCCGCTCGCCGCGCTCACCGTCCGCTCCCTCGACGAGGGGCTGGCGGGCTTCTGGGATGCCGTGACTGCTCCGGTGGCGCTGGCCGCCATCGGGACGACGCTTGTGGTCTCGGCGGTCGTGGCCCTCCTCAACGCGGTGATGGGCACCCTCGTGGCGTGGGTGCTCGTCCGGGACGAGTTCCCGGGGAAGCGGTGGGTCAACGCGCTGATCGACCTGCCGTTCGCCCTCCCGACCATCGTCGCCAGCATCGTGCTGCTGGCCCTCTACGGTCCCAGCAGCCCTGTCGGCCTGCAGCTCAACGCGACCCGATTGGGGCTGGTCGTCGCCCTGGCGTTCGTGACGCTCCCGTTCGTCGTGAGGTCGGTGCAGCCCGTACTTCTCGAGCTGGACCGTGAGGTGGAGGAGGCAGCGGCATCCCTCGGCGCGTCCAACGGTGCGACGTTCCGCCGGGTGGTCCTGCCGACCCTCGCGCCGGCGGTCATCAGCGGGACCGGGCTGGCCTTCGCCCGCGCGGTGGGGGAGTACGGGTCGGTGGTGCTCATCGGCGGGAACATCCCGCGCGAGACACAGGTCGTCTCGCAGTACATCCAGCAGCAGATCGAGATCGACCGCCCGGTCAACGCCGCCGCGGTCTCCGTCGCGCTGCTCGGCATCTCCTTCCTCACCCTCTTCCTGCTCCGGCTGTGGGGGAGTCGTGCCCAGCGACGGGAGGAGAGGAGCTCGTGACGACGACCCGCCGCTCCGTCCTCACGCTCCGGACCCTTGCGCTGGCGTACGTCCTCGGGCTCGTCGCGGTGCCGATCCTCGTCATCCTCTTCCGCACCTTCGAGCCGGGCCTGGCGGTGTTCATCGAGTCGATCCGCACCCCGGCGGCGATCGCCGCGCTCAACCTGTCGGTGCTCATCGTCGCCATCGTCGTGCCGCTGAACGTCGTGTTCGGTGTCGTCACGGCGATCGCCCTCGCCCGGTGGCGGCTGCCCGGGAAGGGGCTCATCCAGGCCGTCGTCGACCTGCCGTTCGCGGTGTCGCCCATCGTCGTGGGGGTGTCGCTCATCATGTTGTGGGGCGCTTCCGGATGGTTCGGCGGTCTTCAGTCCTCGACCGGCATCCGGGTGATCTTCGGCCTTCCGGGAATGGTCATCGCGACGATCTTCGTGACGCTGCCGTTCGTGGTCCGCGAGGTCGAACCGGTCCTGCACGAGATCGGGACGGAGCAGGAGCAGGCCGCGGCGACCCTCGGGGCGTCCGGCTGGCAGACGTTCTGGCGGATCACCGTCCCCGCGATCCGGTGGGGCCTGACCTACGGCGTCGTGCTCACCGTCGCCCGCGCGCTGGGCGAGTTCGGGGCCGTGATCATGGTGTCCTCCGGCTTCCCGGGCGTGTCCCAGACGCTCACCCTGCTCGTCCACTCCCGGTACATCGACGACCACAACACCTACGGGGCGTATGCCGCGGCCACCCTCCTCATGGGCCTGGCGCTCGGGACGCTCCTGCTGATGACCCTGCTCGACCGCAAGAGGAGCCCCCGATGATCACCGTCTCGTCCGCACGGAAGAACTACGGCGACTTCGTCGCCCTCGACGACGTCAGCCTCACCATTCCCTCGGGCTCGCTGACCGCGCTGCTGGGGCCGAGCGGGTCGGGCAAGTCCACCCTGCTGCGCGCCATCGCCGGCCTCGAGGGCATCGACAGCGGCGTCGTCTCGATCGCCGGGGTCGACGTCACCCGGGAGCCGCCGCAGCGGCGGGGCATCGGCTTCGTGTTCCAGCACTACGCGGCCTTCAAGCACATGACGGTGCGCGACAACGTCGCCTTCGGGCTCACGATCCGCAAGCGCCCGAAGGCCGAGGTGCGGCGCAAGGTCGACGAGCTGCTCGAGATCGTCGGCCTGGACGGGTTCCAGCACCGCTACCCGTCCCAGCTCTCCGGTGGCCAGCGCCAGCGGATGGCCCTTGCCCGTGCCCTCGCCGTCGACCCTCGGGTGCTGCTCCTCGACGAGCCCTTCGGGGCGCTGGACGCCAAGGTGCGCGCGGAGCTGCGCCACTGGCTCCGGCGCCTCCACGACGAGGTGCACGTGACGACGGTGCTGGTGACGCACGACCAGGAGGAGGCTCTCGACGTCGCGGACCGGATCGCGGTGCTGAATCGGGGGCGAATCGAGCAGGTCGGCGACCCGGTGTCGCTCTACGAGAAGCCCGCCAACGAGTTCGTCATGTCCTTCCTCGGGTCGGTGGCACGGCTGGGCGGGCAGCTCGTGCGGCCCCACGACATCGTCCTCGAACGTGACCGGCTGGCGGCGCTGGCGGCCGACGCCCGCACACCGGCGTCTCCCGGGGTGGTGACCGCGACGGTCGAGCGCGTGGTCCGCCTGGGGTTCGAGGTGCGCGTTGAGCTCAAGGCCGACAGCGGCGAGCGGTTCGCGGCCCAGGTGACCAGGGCCGAGGCGGACCGTCGGCGCTTCCAGCCGGGAGAGACGGTGCACGCCCGTGCGGACCGCCCGGCGGACGCGACGGAGGCTGAGCCGGCTCTTGCCATCTGAGCCGGGACCCGGGCGCCACCGCCGGGCTCCGCCACACTGAGGGCGTGGACATCTCCGCACGCACCGAGTACGCCGTGCGGGCGATGCTCGCCCTCGCCGAGGCGCAACGCGACGATGTCGGCCCGCTGAGCGTCCAGGCGCTGGCCGAGCGCCAGGAGCTGCCGCGCAAGTTCCTCGAGGCGATCGTCGCGGACCTCCGCGCCGCGGGTCTGGTCCATAGCGTTCGGGGGGCGCGCGGCGGATACACCCTCGCGCGCCCGGGGTCCGAGGTCACCCTCGGTGACGTCTTCCGGGCGGTCGACGGGCCGCTCGCCGAGGTGCGCGGCCTGCGGCCCCACGAGACGAGCTACTCAGGCGTCGCCCAGCACCTGCCCACCGTGTGGGTGGCGGTGCGGGCCGCGCTGCGCGAGGTCCTCGACCGGACGAGCGTCGCCGACGTCCTCACCGGGGACCTGCCGGCACCCGTTCGCGCGATGGCCGAGGCGCCGGACGCCTGGCAGAACCGCTGAGGCCGGCGCACACGAAAACACGAAGCGCGAAGCACGCCGCACGGCATCCGGCCGTTGGAGGCGTGGTCGGCCGGCCGCGACGGGTCTGGCAGAATGGGTCGCTGTACCCGTCCGGTCGGAGCACGTCGTGCCCGCCGGACCGGACGCCTACACCGAGCATCCGGCACCCCGCGCGATCCGTGCGCGGTCTCGCCGCGCTCATCAGCACAGGGAGTGACCACCACCGTGGCCGTCAAGATCCGACTCAAGCGCATGGGCAAGATCCGCAGCCCCTTCTACCGTGTCGTCGTCATGGACTCGCGCACCAAGCGCGACGGACGTGCGATCGAGGAGATCGGCAAGTACCACCCGACCGAGGAGCCCTCGCTCATCCAGATCGACAGCGAGCGGGCACAGTACTGGCTCAGCAACGGCGCCCAGCCGACCGAGGCGGTCGCCGCGCTGCTCAAGATCACCGGTGACTGGCAGAAGTACAAGGGCGAGCCGGGAGCCGAGGGCACCCTGAGGGTCAAGCAGCCCAAGACCTCCAAGAAGGACCTCTACGAGGCCGCCCTCGCCGCCGCCGGCAAGTCCACCACCGACGACGCCTCCGGGTCCACGCCGCGCAAGCGGGCGGCGAAGAAGGCCGCGGTCGCCCAGGTGCCGGCGGAGGACGTGCCGGCCGCCGAGGCGGCCGGCACCGAGGCGCACCCTGCCGGGGTCGCCGAGCCTGCCGCCACCGACACCGCGGCGGCAGAGAGCCCCGCCACGGCCACCCTGGTCGAAGCCGACCCCGAGGCGCCTTCGGCCGACGACGTGACCCCCGCCGCCGGCGGAGAGAAGGCCTGACCGTGCTCGAGGAGGCGCTCGAGCACCTCGTCACCGGCATCGTCGACCACAAGGACGAGGTCCAGGTCCGGCGCAAGGAGCTGCGCCGCGGTGAGATCCTCGAGGTGCGCGTTCACCCCGAGGACCTGGGCCGGGTCATCGGCCGCTCCGGCCGCACAGCCAGCGCACTGCGCACGGTCATGGGTGCGCTCGCGGGCGGGCGGCAGGTCCGGATCGACATCGTCGACACCGACCGGGTTCGCTGACCCACACGACACCTGACGGCGGGGGGCGCCGGGAGGAGTCCTCCCGGCGCATCCCGCCGTCGCCGTTCCGCGACAGGATGGACCCGTGACCGAGAGCACCGTGATCGCCCGGATCGGCAAGCCGCACGGTCTGTACGGCGAGGTGACCGTGCAGCTGCACACGGACGAGCCCGAGCGCCGCCTCGCCGTGGGTGCCGTTCTCGACACCGAGGCCGCCACCGGCACCGGTGTTCCCACGGCGCTCACCGTGCGGTCGACACGGGTGCACAACGGCATCTGGCTCGTGGCGTTCGACGAGATCCCCGACCGCACCGGCGCCGAGTCGCTGCGCGGCACCCGTCTGGTCGTCGACGCCGTCGCCGCGTTGCCGCCCGACGACGAGGACGACGTCTGGACCGAGGACCAGCTGCGCGGACTCGCCCTCGTCGACCCGGACGGCACCGTGCTGGGCGAGGTCGCCGGACTGGAGGTCGGTGCGGCGCAGGACCGGCTCGTCGTGCGCCTCCCGGACGGGCGTCAGGCCCAGGTCCCGTTCGTCGCGGCCCTCGTGCCCGAGGTCGACGTCGAGGGCGGACGGGTACTCGCGGACCTCCCCCCAGGACTGCTCGACCTCGGAGTCTGACCGTCGTGCGCGTCGACGTCGTCACGATCTTCCCTGAGTACCTCGCGCCGTTGGACCTGTCGCTGATCGGCAAGGCGCGGCGCGACGGCATCCTCGACGTGCACGTCCACGACCTGCGCGACGCCACGGACGACCCGCATCGCACGGTGGACGACAGCCCGTTCGGCGGGGGTGCGGGCATGGTCATGACGCCGCAGCCGTGGGCCGAGACGCTCGACCGCGTCGTGCGGGTGGGCGCGAGCGGGGACGCCGCCGTGCCCCACCTGGTCGTCCCCAGCCCGGGTGGGGTTCCGTTCACCCAGTCGATGGCACGGCGACTGGCCGCGGAGCCGTGGCTGGTGTTCGCCTGCGGTCGGTACGAGGGGGTCGACGAACGCGTCTACGAGCACGCCGCCGCGCGGATGCCGGTCAGCCTCGTCTCCCTTGGTGACTACGTTCTCAACGGGGGTGAGGTGGCCGTCCTCGCCATGGTGGAGGCGATCGGCCGGCTCCTCCCCGGAGTCGTCGGCAACGCCGAGTCCCTCGTCGAGGAGTCCCACGAGGGCGGCCTGCTCGAGTACCCCGTCTACACCCGCCCCGCTCGCTGGGACGACGCCGGCACGCTGCGCGAGGTGCCGCCCGTGCTCCTGTCAGGTGACCATGGCGCGATCGCCGCGTGGCGCCATGACCAACGACTGCGGCGCACCGCGGAGCGCCGTCCCGACCTGTTACCGATCTCCGCGACCGTCGGCAGCCTCGCGGAGCTCGACGTGCGGCTGGCGACCCCGGCCGACGCGGCGGAGCTGCTCGTCCTGCAACGCGCCTGCTGGGCGCCGGAGGGTCTGGCATCGGGTGACTGGGTCGTCCCTCCGCTCGCCGAGACCCTCGAGGAGGTTCGGGCGGCCGTGGGGGAGTGGCGGACGTATGCCGTGCGCACGGCATCCGTTGAGGGTGGTCTCGGGCGTCTCGTCGGGTCCGTGCGGGGCCGGGTCCGTCCCGGTGACCCAGCAGTCTGGGAGACCACCCGGCTCATGGTGGCTCCTGACCTCCAGGGCCGAGGGCTGGGCCGTGAGCTGCTCGCGCTCTCGGAGGCGGCCGCGCCGGCATCCGTCACGACCTTCTGGCTCACGACGGGAGTGGTGGCGGCGCAGAACCAGCGCTTCTACCGGAGAGCGGGCTACCGCAGGGCGCCCGGCGAGCCGACGTACCCGGGGGCGGTCGACCTCGTCAAGCCTCGCCTCGGCTGACCACACGGTGTGCGGCGCGGCGCACCGGCCCCGTGGCGCGGGACCGTGGAGGGGTGCGTCGTGCGGATTTCGCCAGCGTCCGCCGCCTCTGGCACACTGGGTGGCTGCGTCCCGTCGACTCGACGGCCCCCGCCACAGGGGGAGTGCCCAGGACAAGTCCGACCGGCATGCGGCCCGACGGACGCACCATCGAACCAGAGCAGCACCGAATCCCCGCGGGTGACCTGTGGCAGGCCGCGAGAAAGCGACATCCGTCATGCAGCGTTTCGACGAGCTCGACCGCGCGTCGATCAAGACCGACCTCCCCGCCTTCCGCGCGGGTGACACGGTCAAGGTCCACGTGAAGGTCGTCGAGGGCACGCGCTCCCGAATCCAGGTGTTCCAGGGTGTCGTCATCCGCCGCCACGGCGGCGGCATCGGCGAGACGTTCACGGTCCGCAAGGTGTCGTTCGGTGTCGGCGTCGAGCGGACCTTCCCGCTGCACACCCCGATCATCGACCGGATCGAGGTCGTCAGCCGCGGCGACGTCCGCCGCGCGAAGCTCTACTACCTCCGCGACCTGCGCGGCAAGGCCGCCAAGATCAAGGAGAAGCGCGACACCCCTGTCG
>CALCXF010000093.1 GCA_937907685.1 uncultured Nostocoides sp. | reverse complement strand
GCGACGTCGGTCGCCACGAGGATGTCCACCTTGCCGTTGCGGAACGCGCGAAGGGCCTGCTCACGCGCGCCCTGCCCGAGGTCGCCGTGAATGGCCGCAGCGGCGAAACCGCGTTCGGCGAGGTCCTCGGCCACCTTGGCGGCCGTGCGCTTGGTGCGGCTGAAGATGATCGTCAGGCCACGGTCCCGGGCCTGGAGCATCCGCGCCAGCATCTCGACCTTGTCCATCGCATGCGCCCGGTAGACGAACTGCTCGACGGCCTTGACGGTGTGGGCGTTCTCCTGGTCGTCCCCCATCGCACGGATGTGCGTCGGCTGGCTCATGTACCGGCGGGCCAGGGCGACGACCGCGCCGGGCATCGTGGCCGAGAAGAGCATGGTCTGGCGAGCGGCCGGAGTGAGGGCGAGCAGGCGTTCGACGTCGGGGAGGAAGCCCAGGTCGAGCATCTCGTCGGCCTCGTCGAGCACGACGATGCGCGCGTGGCCCAGGTCGAGGTGCCCCTGCTTCGCCAGGTCGATGAGGCGCCCGGGCGTGCCGACGACGACCTCGACACCGCGGTGCAGCGCCTCGATCTGCGGCTCGTAGGCGCGTCCTCCGTAGACGGTGAGCACCCGCACCCCGCGCTTGCGTCCCGCCCGCTCGAGGTCCCCCGCGACCTGCACCGCGAGCTCGCGCGTCGGCGCCACCGCGAGGGCCTGCGGCTTCCCGGCCGAAGGCATCGTCGCGAATGCCGGGTCCGCTGGGGACACCACGCGGTTGAGGATCGGGATGCCGAACCCGAGGGTCTTGCCGGTGCCGGTCTTCGCCTGGCCGATGATGTCGTGGCCGGACAGCGCCACCGGCAGGGTCATCGCCTGGATGGGGAACGGGCTCGTGATGTTGTGCTCCGCCAGCGCGCCGATGATGTCCTCGTGGATGGGGAAGTCCGAGAAGGAGGGTGCGGGCGGGGCGGCTGTCATGCCATCGCTCGACTCGTCGGTGTCGAGGTCGAGGAGGTCGGTGGGCTGGTCGATGGTGGCGTCGGTGACGTCGGTCATGCGGTCTCTTCCGGTCGGCAGGCGCGGCTGCGCCAGCGCAAAGGCTGCGGGCCGATCGGAGGTCTTCGGGGGCGTGCGCGGCATCCGGGACACCGGGCGATCGCCACGTCAAGCAACTGGGTCATCGTGCCGACCGGGCACCGTGGACACCGTCCATCCTACCGTTAGGCTGCGGCGCCATGGAGCAGACCTCGATCGAGGACCCGACGTACCGCGCGGCTGTCGCCGACCTGCTGGGCGTCCTGGCCTACGGCGAGCTCACCGCCTTCATCCGGATGGCCGTCGACTCCGACCTGGCCCCCACCCTGTCGCTGAAGTCCTCGATGGCCGGCCTCGCCAACACGGAGTACGTGCAGTACACCCAGCTCGTCGACCACATGCGCGGTCACGGCATCGACCCCGAGACCGCGATGGCGCCTTTCGTCGTGCCCTTCGCGGCGTACCACGAGCGCACCCGGCCCAAGGGCTGGGTCGAGGGGCTCGTCAAGGCCTACGTCGGCGACGGCATCGCCAAGGACTTCTACCGAGAGATGAGCGTCTTCGTCGACGAGGACACCCGCTCGGTCATGGCGCACGCGCTCGACGACGCCGGGCAGGCGGAGTTCGTCGTCGGCGTCGTGCGCGATGCGCTGAAGACCGATCGGACGGCGGGGGGGCGGCTGGCGCTCTGGGGCCGGCGGCTGCTCGGTGAGGCGCTCTCGCAGGCCCAGGCCGTGGCCGTCGAGCGGGACCCGTTGTCCGCGCTCCTCGTCGGCAGCGGCGTCGACCTCGGCGAGGTGGGCCAGATGTTCACCCGCCTCACGGACAACCACCAGAAGCGGATGGCGCGTCTCGGCCTCGCTGCCTGACCCCCGACCGCCTCACGGCTCCTGCCGCACGCAGCCACGGCCCCGTCCCTCGAGGAGGCGGGGCCGTGGCGGTCCGAGCGGTGGGAGTGTCAGGCGCGTCTCCGGCCGGTCATCGCCCCGTACGCGACCACGAGCAGGGCCGCTGCCGCGATGGAGATGAACCACCGGATCCAGTCGATCCCTCGGGTGTCACCCTCGCCGATGAGCCCCCACAGCCAGTAGCCGATGAGCGCCCCGAGGATTCCGAGGATGACGGTGATGACCAGGCTGATGTTCTGCCTCCCGGGCAGCACGATGCGTGCGAGGACGCCGATGACGGCGCCGAACACGATGAGGCCCAGGATGTCTCCGATGTCCATGCACACAGCTCCTTCTGCGAGGTCCAGCGGACCGCCGAACCGCGACTCCGACGCGGGGCGGGGGCCCCGGCAGCACCGGACGCCCGGTGCACACGCAACCTAGTGCACCCAGCGGCTGGGGGCGGGGAGGCCACCCGCGCCTGGCGCCGGGACAGCCGGGGCCCCGAGACCGGTGCGACTCCTCGGACTCGGAGAGGACGACGTCGAGCGCGGACCACACGACTCGGCCCCCGTCCTCGGTGGAGGACGGGGGCCGAGCGACGGGGGGTGGTCAGACCCGACGCGTGGTGCGGTTGGCGACGACCCGCTCGTAGAGGACGATGAGGAGGGCGGCGACGATGACGCCGATGATCAGGGCGATCCAGTCGATCCCGCTGGTGTCCTCATTGCCGGAGACAGCCGTGTAGAGCCAGCTGCCGATGAGGGCGCCGAGGATGCCGAGGATCACGGTGACCAAGGTCGAGATGTTCTGCTTGCCGGGCAGGACCAGGCGCGCCAGGGCGCCGATGATCGCGCCGAGAATGACGGTCACGATGATGGTGGTCAACATTGCTCGTACTCCTTCTGGGGTCCAGGGGACCTGAGGACTTCGTGTGGCTGACGCCGCTGGCGCGGTGTCCGGGCCCGCCGGTTGCGGGCCTTGGAGAATCTAGTGCTCGCCGGAGTCGAAAGGGGCGACACGAACGGGCCAGTTCCCCTGCTTCACACGGTGAAGCCGACCCGGCCCTTCTCCACGTCGCCCAGCTGCACCCAGCCGATGACGGAACCCGGCACGAAGACACTGCGGCCGCGGGTGTCGACGAGGTGCAGGACGCCGCCCTCGCGAAGCGCCGCGTCGACCGCCGCGCTGATCTCGGCGGGGTCTGAGTCGGTCTCGACCGTCAGCTCGCGGGCGACGTTCTGGACGCCGATGGTGACCTCCACGGATGCACACCTTTCGTTCGGGGGCGCGAACCAGCCGCGCTGTTCGGGCTCAGGCTAACCCTCGTGGGAGCCGCGGCATTCCGGCATCCGCTGCGAGCAGAACGACGTCGCAGGCCTAGGCGCCGACCTTCGGGAACGAGCCCAACCCACGCCAGGCCAGCCCGCTGATCATCCGTGCAGCCTCGGGCTCGGGGACGTCCCCGTCCTGGGCGAGCCAGTGCCGGGCCGCGACCTGCGCCATGCCGGCGAGGGCCGACCCGAGCAACAGAGCACGCTCGTCGTCGACTCCGGTGTCCTCCGCGATGACCTCGGCGATCGCCTCGGCACAGTTCATCTCCACGGCATCCAGTCTCGAACGCACCTGCGGCTCACTCGTGAGGTCCGACTCGAAGACCATCCGGAACGCCGCCCCCTCTCGGGTGACGAACTCGAAGTACGCGGCGACCGTGCGATCCACCCGGACCTCGTTGTCACCGCCCGCCTCGAGGGCCGCGCGCACGAGTGACTCGAGAGTGTCGCAGTGCTTGTCCAGCAACGCGAGGTACAACTCGAGCTTGCCGGGAAAGTGTTGGTAGAGAACCGGCTTGGAGACGCCAGCACGGTCGGCGATCTCGTCCATGGCGGCGGCGTGGTAGCCGGACTGCACGAACACCGCCTGGGCGGCGTCGAGCAGCTGGGCTCGCCGCTCACTGCGCGGCATCCGCTGTCCTCGCGCGGTGTGCGTGCTGGTCATGCGCGTCCTGGCTCAGGGGTCACACGAGCATCCTACGGACGGGTAACCGTGGACCCGGGGAGGCGGGGGGTCCGCTTGTTAGGGTCGCGCCATGGCCCGACCACCGTTGGTGCCGCCCGGCCCCGAGCTGAGCGCCGAGGAGCGCACTCGGTACGCCCGGCACCTCCTCCTCCCGGACCTCGGCGCCCTGGGCCAGCGCCGCCTGCGGGCCGCCCGAGTGCTCGTCGTCGGGGCCGGAGGTCTTGGTTCGCCCGTCCTGCTCTACCTCGCCGCGGCGGGCGTCGGCACGATCGGCGTGGCCGACGACGACGTCGTCGAGACGGTGAACCTCCAGCGGCAGGTGGTCCACGGCGTCGCCGACGTGGGACGGCCGAAGACCGAGTCGGCGGCCGACGCGGTGCGCGCCATCAGCCCGTCGACCGAGGTGGTCGCGCACGCCGCTCGCCTGGACACGACGACCGCGCTCACCGTCGTCGCCGACTACGACCTCGTCGTGGACGGCGCGGACAACTTCCCGACCCGCTACGTCGTCGGTGACGCCTGCGCCCGCCTCGGCGTCCCGCACGTCTGGGGGTCGGTGTACCGGTTCGACGGACAGGTGAGTGTGTGGTGGTCGGGTGAAGGGCCCTGCTACGCCTGCGTGTTCCCGTCGGAGCCCGCACCGGATGCCGTGCCGTCCTGCGCCGTCGGAGGCGTCCTCGGCGCGGTGTGCGCGAGCATCGGCTCGGTCATGGCCACCGAGGCGGTCAAGCTCGTGACGGGTACAGGAGAGCCGCTCGTCGGCCGCCTCCTCGTTCATGACGCCCTGCGCCAGACCTGGGACGCGATCCCGGTGCGGGCCGACCCGTCCTGCCGGGTGTGCGGCTCGCGTGCCGACCCCACCCGCGCGCTGGGATGGGCGACGGCGGGGCTCCGTCCGTCGGACGGTGCGGGGACGTCGGGGGAGGGCACGGCATCCTCCCGTCCCGGCATCGACGTGTCGGCGCTGCGCGAGCGGCTGGAGCGGGGCGCGCTCGACGGCCGGACGGCCGTGATCGTTGATGTCCGCGAGCCCGGTGAGCGGGAGGTCGTGACGATCCCCGGCTCCGTGTGGGTGTCGCTGGCGGAGGTCCGGGAGGCGGCCACGGGCCAAGGCCGGTTCGAGGAGATCGCGGGACTGGCCGGCATCCCGGCGGGCGCCACGGTCTACGTGTACTGCAAGTCGGGCAGCCGGTCGGGCCAGGCGGTCGACCTCCTCCGCAGCGGCGGTCTCGACGCGGTCGACGTGCAGGGAGGCGTCCTCGCCTGGGTGCGGGAGGTCGACCCCCGGTTGCCGACGTACTGACGTCGCCGCGCGGTCCACGACCGACCAGCCCGTCCGCCGCGCGCGCAGGTGCCCTGCAGCACCTCGTGGCGGGCCGACCCACCCGGCATGTCACGACGTCCCGATGTCGGTGGCCCGTGGTCGAATCGTCACGTGCTCGTCCTCCGCCGGCCCCCTCTGCAGGACGGCCCCGTGAATGTGCTCGACGAGAGCCAGCGAGCCGTCGTCGACCACCGTGAGCCGGTCCTGCGGGTGGTGGGTGGTCCCGGCACGGGCACGACGTCCGTGGCCGTCGAGGTCGTGGCCGACCGGATCTCGAAGGGGGAGGCCGAGCCCGACGCGTGCCTCGTGCTGGCACCGACCCGCCGTGCCGCCGGCCTGCTGCGGGATGCCGTCACCTCGCGTCTCGGTGGCACGACCACCACCCCGCTCGCTCGCACGCACCAGTCCCTCGGGTTCGCGGTCCTCCGCGAGTCCGCGGCACTCGCCGGGGACCCGGCGCCACGGCTGCTGAGCGGTCCGGAGCAGGACGTCATCCTCCGCGAGCTGCTCGCGGGCCACGCCGCGGGAGCCACGGCGCGCCCTCCGTGGCCAGAGGCGCTCGCCCTGGCGGTTCCTACCCGCACCTTTCGGGGAGAGCTCCGCGACCTCCTCATGCGGGTCGTCGAGCTCGGTCTCGACCCGGATGACCTGGAGCGCCTCGGCCGGCAGCACGGCCACGAGGAGTGGGTGGCGGCCGCCCACGTCCTTCGCGAGTACGACGAGGTGACGGCCCTCTCAGCCCCCGGGGCGTTCGACCCCGCGTGGATCCTCGGTGCTGCAGCAGACACCCTGCAGGCCGACTCCGGTGCCCTCGACCGGCTGCGCTCGCGGCTGCGCCTCGTCGTCGTCGACGACGCGCAGGAGCTGACGCCAGCCGCACTGCGCCTCCTCGAGGTCGTCGTCGGGCGAGGTGCGGTCGACCTCGTGCTGCTCGGTGACCCCGACTCCGCCACCCAGACCTTCCGGGGGGCCGACCCGAGGCTCTTCCTCACGACGTGGCCCGACGCTCCCACGCTGACCCTCACCGCGTCCTACCGGTGCGGGGGTGAGGTGATGCGGGTGGCAGGCCGGGTGGTGGGCCACGTCGGGGTCCTCGCCGGCGTCCGTCACCGGGAGGTCACTCCGGCCCCGCAGGGGGGAGCCGTCGAGGCCCACCTCCTGCGCACTCCGGCCCAGGAGGCGAGCTTTGTCGCGGCCCGCCTGCGGGCGGCTCACCTCCTCGACGGAGTGCCCTGGTCGAGGATGGCCGTCGTGGTGCGCGGTGGCCCTCGCACCGCCACGCTGCGTCGGGTGCTCCGTGGTGCAGGAGTCCCCCTCGATACCGCCGCGGCCGACCTTCCCGTCCACGAGGAGGTGGCCGTGCGGCCGTTCCTCGCCCTCCTGCGCTGCGCCCTCGACGTCGTCGCGGGAGCCGAGGAGCTGGACCCCGCTGACGTCGTGGAGATCCTCACCTCACCGGTGGGTGGTGCGGATGCCGTGACCCTGCGGAGGCTGCGCCGGGCTCTTCGCCGCCTCGAGCTCGACGACGGTGGGGGACGCCCGAGCGACGTGCTCCTGGCGGAGGCGGTGCTCCGCCCGTTCCCCCTCGACCGCGTCGGGCCCGAGGGTGCTCCGGCCCGGCGCACGAACCGGGTCCTTGCGGCCGCCGTGCGCGCCCTTGAGGGAGGCTCCGGTGTCGAGGCGGTCCTCTGGGCCATGTGGAGCGCAAGCGGCCTCGCGGTGCCGTGGCGCAAGGCGGCTCTGGCGGGAGGGCGTGGTGGCGGTCGTGCCGACCGTGACCTCGACGCCGTGCTCGCCCTCTTCGATGCCGCGGCCCGGTTCACCGACCGGCTCCCCGGGGCCTCCCCGGCGGACTTCCTCGACCACGTCGTCGGCCAGGACGTCGCGGGGGACACGCTTGTCGCCCGCGCGCCGGCGGGGGAGTCGGTGGCGCTGGTGACCCCGGCGGGATCGGCCGGGCGAGAGTGGGACCTCGTGGTCGTCGCCGGGGTGCAGGACGGGGTCTGGCCGGACCTGCGTCCGCGCGGTTCCCTGCTCGGCTCCTCACATCTCGTCGACGTCGTGACCGGCCGCGGCACCGAGCCTCGGGCGGCCCGTGCCCAGGTGCGCCACGACGAGACGCGGCTCTTCCACGTGGCGGTGACCCGGGCACGGCAGCGCCTGGTCGTCACGGCGGTGCGCAGCGAGGAGGAGCAACCGTCGCCGTACCTCGACGTCGTCGACCCCCTGTCCGAGCCACGGCGGTTCACCGACGTCCCGCGTCCGGCCACCCTTCCCGGGCTGGTTGCCGAGCTGCGGCGTGAGGCCGCCGGCGACGACCCCACGACCCGGGGGGCCGCGATCACCGCGCTCGCCACCCTGGCGGTCGAGGGAGTGCCCGGGGCCGATCCGGCGCAGTGGTGGGCCCTGCGCGACCTCACCGATGACCGGCCTCGCCGTCCCCCCTCGGCTCCGGTGACCGTCGCACCCTCGTCCATCGACCAGTTCGGACGGTGTCGGCTCCAGTGGGTCCTGCGGGCGGCCGGCGGGGACGGTCCGTCCATGGGCGCCCAGGACATCGGCACCCTGGTCCACGAGGTGGCGCACGACCTCGGTGACACCGACGCAGTGACGTATGCCGGTGAGCTGGAACGCCGGTGGGGAAGGCTCGGGCTCGCACCAGGCTGGCTCAGCCGGCGTGACCTCGCCCGGGCTCGGGCGATGACCGACCGGCTGGCCCGTCACGTCGCCGAGTCCGAGGCGGCCGGGTGGCGGAGAGCGGCGTCCGAGGCGGCGATGTCGGTGGCTCTGGGGCGGGCGGTGGTCACCGGGCGGGTCGACCGCGTCGAGGTCGCGGCCGACGGCCGACTGCGGATCATCGACCTGAAGACGGGGGCGAGCAAGCCGACGGCCGACGAGCTGCGCCGCCACGGGCAGCTGGGGGCCTACCAGCTGGCGGTCGAGGAGGGCGCCTTCGGCGAGCACGGCGCCCGCTCCGGTGGCGCGGCCCTTCTGCAGCTGGGGCGGGCGGCCGGCGCCCGCACGACGTTGCAGCTCCAGACTCCCCTGGATTCGAATGACGAGCCCGGGTGGGCGCGCGACCTCGTCGAGGAGGTGGCTGCGGGGATGGGTGGAGCCGTCTTCGCCGCAACGCCGGGACCCGCGTGCGGAACCTGCCAGCTCAAGGACTCCTGCCCCGCCTACCCCGAAGGGCGACGACTGTGAGGAACGACGGCACGGCATCCGGGGGGGCGGTGTCTGTAGGGAGAGCCTTCGGCGGCACGGCATCCGCGAGCCTCTTCGACGGGCGGACGGATGCAGAGGGTGCTGAGGGAACGGGGGATGTGCGCTGGAGCGCCGAGGAGCTCTCCCGAGCGCTGGGCCAGGAGAACGCGCCTACCCCGGAGCAGGTCGCGGTGATCGAGGCCCCGTTGCGGCCGCTGCTCGTCGTCGCCGGCGCCGGATCGGGGAAGACGGAGACGATGGCGGCTCGCGTCGTGTGGCTGGTGGCGAACGGGCTCGTCCACCCCGACGAGGTGCTGGGACTCACCTTCACCCGCAAGGCGGCGGGTGAGCTCTCCGAGCGCCTCTCCGCACGGCTCGCGAGCCTGCGGGCCGCGGGAGTCTGGAGCCCGCGCACCGACGAGGGCGCATCGGTCCTCGACGACGTTCCCACCGTGTCGACCTACCACGCCTACGCGGGCCGGCTGGTGCGCGAGCACGGGGTGCGCCTCGGCGTGGAGAGCGAGAGCCGCGTGCTGAGTGAGGCGGCCTCGTGGCAGGTGGCCCACGAAGCCGTCGCGTCGTGGGACGGACCGATGGACGGGGTGGAGAAGGCCGAGTCGACCGTGACCACCGCCGTCGTCGACCTCGCTGCGGAGATGGCCGAGCACCTCGTGGGGGTGGACCACGTCGCCCGCCACCTCGACGAGGTCATCACGGCGCTGCAGGAGGTTCCGAGCGGGACGACGACGCGGCGCACCCTTCCCCCGGAGATCCGCGACGCCATCACAGTGCTCCGGGAGCGGCGAGCGATCCTTCCGCTCGTCGAGCGCTACCAGCACCTCAAGCGGGAGCGCGACGCCCTGGACTTCGCGGACCAGGTGGCTCTCGCTGCCCGCATCGCGACCACCGTGCCCGAGGTGGGGGCGACGGAGCGGACGCGGTTCCGGGCGGTGCTGCTCGACGAGTTCCAGGACACGTCCGAGGCGCAGCTGCAGCTCCTTCGCGCGCTGTTCGTCGCACCGGGCGAACCGGTGCCCGTCACCGCCGTCGGAGACCCGCACCAGTCGATCTACGGCTGGCGGGGGGCCAGCTCGACGACCCTTGACCGGTTCCGCTCGGACTTCGTCGACCCGGACCCCCCTGTCGTGCTGCCGCTGTCCACGAGCTGGCGCAACGACCGGGTGGTACTCGACCTGGCCAACGTCGTGGCCGAACCGCTGTCCCGCAGCACCCGCGTCCCCGTCGCCTCGCTGACGGCACGCCCGGGTGCTGGCGTCGGGCACGTCGCGACGGCCCGGCTCGCCACGGTGGAGGACGAGGCGCGTCACGTGGCGGCCTGGCTCGAGAAGCGCCGGGCTCGCCCCGGCCGCCGGACGGCGGCCGTCCTGTGTCGCAAGCGTTCCCAGTTCGACGCGGTGGTCGACGCCCTGGAGGAGCGCCGCATCCCGTTCGAGGTGGTCGGGCTCGGCGGCCTTCTCCACACGCCGGAGGTCGCGGACCTCGTCGCCCTGCTCTGGGTGGTGCAGGACCCCACTCGCGGTGACCGCCTGATGCGCCTGCTGACCGGCCCCTCCTGCCGGCTCGGAGCAGCCGACCTCGACGGGCTGGGCGCGTGGGCCCGCCACCGGCAGCGATCGGCTCGTGCCCACCGGGGAGCCGACCTCGCCCGCGACGCGAGCGAGCAGGCCAGCATCGTCGAGGCGCTGGACGACCTGCCGACCTCTGCCTGGTCGGGTCCGGAGGGACAGTCGATCTCCCCGGTGGCACTCGAGCGGCTGAGCGGGCTCGGCGCCGCGGTTCGTCGACTGCGTGCGCTCACCGGCCTCGGGCTCGCAGAGCTGGCGGCCGAGGCAGAGGTCGCGCTCGGCCTCGACATCGAGGTCCTGGCCCGAGCCGGGTGGACGCCGGGCGCAGCGCGGGCTCACCTTGACGCGTTCGCCGATATCGCCGCCACGTTCGCGTTGAGCGCCGACCGGGCGACGCTCGGTGGGTTCCTGGCATGGCTCGACGCGGCTGTCGCGGAGGAGCGGGGGCTCGACCTGGGATGGGTCGAGGCGCGCACCGACGCCGTGCAGGTCATGACGGTCCATGCGGCCAAGGGTCTGGAGTGGGACGTCGTCGCGGTGCCGGGGCTGGTGGAGGCCGCATTCCCGGCTCACTCGGGCCGCACCTCGGTGCGGGAGGGGGCGTGGGGCCAAGCCCCACCGACGGACAAGGGCTGGCTCACCGGGCTCGCGAACCTGCCGTACGACCTGCGCGGCGACGCCGAGGGCCTCCCCCGCTTCGCCTGGACCGGCCATTCCGGCTGGGACGACGTCGCGCTCGAGTTCCAGCGCTTCCGGGAGGCCGTCGCCGAGCACGGGATCGTCGAGGAGCGCCGGCTGGCCTACGTGGCAGTCACCCGGGCGCGTCGAGACCTGCTCCTCACGGCGCACGTGTGGGGGACGGCGAGCACACCGCGGATCACCTCCCGCTTCCTCGACGAGGCCCGCAGCTCGCCCCTCGTGATCGCGCCGGGGCCCTGGGCGGATCTGCCGCCCGTGGAGCCGACACCGCAGAATCCGCGGACCGCCGAGGAGGTCAGGGTCGACTGGCCCACGCTGGACCACCGTGGGCGACGAGCAGCCCTGCTGGGGCCGGCGGGCGCTGTCCTCGACGCCGTCGCCGCACGTCGCGGGGCGGGTGACCGCGGCCGGGACGACGACCGATCGGGGGCGCCTGAGTCGTCCCCGGGTGGTGGGAGGACGGACGGCCGCCGGAGCGGTGGCCAGTGGGACGCGGAGCTGAAGATGCTCCTTGACGAGAGGGCACGTCGGCGCAGCGGCGCCACCGTCGACGTCGTGCTGCCGGCCCATCTGTCGACGTCCGCCCTCGTCGCGCTCGCCGAGGACGCCGATGGGTTCACCGTCGATCTCCGCCGCCCGATGCCGGTGCCACCCGCATTGGCGGCGCGGCGGGGGACGTCCTTCCACGCCTGGGTGGAAGAGCACTACTCGAGAGCGGCCTTCGTCGACGTCGACGAGCTCCCCGGCTCGGCGGACGAGGTCGCGGGCGACTCCGACCTCGGCGCCATGCGCGAGGCGTTCCTGGCGAGCGAGTGGGCCGATCGTGCCCCCGTCGAGGTCGAGACGAGCGTCGAGACGGTCGTCGACGGCATCGCCGTGCGAGGCCGGATCGACGCGGTGTTCGAGGAGGTGGCCGCCGACGGCACGACTGGCTGGGTCGTCGTGGACTGGAAGACCGGGGTTCCACCGAGTGGGGCACGGGCGACGGCTCGCGCCCTCCAGCTCGGCGCCTACCGGCTTGCCTGGGCCCGCGTTCGCGGGGTCCCCGAGTCGCGGGTCCGCGGTGCGTTCTTCCATGCCTCGACGGGGGACACCGTCTGGCCGGAGCTGCCGGGCCCGGAGGAGATCACCCGGGTGCTGCGCGCTGCTCGTCCGGGCTGACCTCGGGCGGGTCGCTCACGTCGTCGTCGGTGTCATCCGGGCGCGACTCGGCGACCGTGCCGATCGCTGGTGGGCCGGACCCCTGGTCCGCGGTGTTCGCGGCCTCCATGTCCTCCGGGACGGCCGCCGACTGCACCTGGGGCAGCTCCTCCTCGTCCTCGTCCACCACGAGGGCCGGTGGCCGCGTCGTCGGACGGATCCCGACGGGGGCGAGGGACGTGCGCTGGTAGTCGTCGTGCTCCTCCACGCCGTGGACGGCGTCATCGAGCCGCCGCAGCTGCGTCGTGAGCACCTCCACGGCCCCCACGTCCTGGCGGGCCAGGCCACCCATGAGAGCGGACAGCAGGCCGAGCTCCCCGACCAGGCGAGCCCGCACGAGGAGGTTCGCATCGGGCCGCTCCACGCGGGCATGTGCATAGGCCTCCAGGACCGTTTCCAGTGCCTCGGCTGGTGCGTCGGCCACGAGGGCGGCGAAGTCGTCGGCCGGGTCGGCGACCTTGGCGTCCTCCCACCCGGTCATCGCGCGGATCCGACCGGTGGAGGCGTCCGAGTCGTCCTCGAAGACGGCGAGAACGTGGTCGCCGGTGAGGTCACCGTGTGTGGGGGTCGGCGCGAAGCGCCACAGCGAGACGTCCTCGAGAGCGGACTCCCACCGGCCGAGCAGAGTCGTGGGAACCCGACCCGTCTCGGCGGCCCGGTCGAGCTCGGCGAGCCGACGCGTCCGGTAGGCGTCGGCGTCGTAGCTGGGGACACCTGCCTCGTCGAACAACGCGCGATCGGTGTTGTGCAGCGCGGCGAGCGCGCGGCCGAGCTCGGCCGCCAGCCCGGGGCCGGCCGGGAGCTCGGCGAAGTCGAGGTTGTGGCCCGGGAGGTACGGGTAGACCGCGGCACGGCCTCCTTCCGCGAGGGCAACGAAGCCCTTCGGCGCCGGCACGGCGAAGGGCATCCGCCTGCCCAACAGGGCGAGCAGCGCCACCGTGCGGTCCATCTCCGCTCCGGCCACATCGGTACGGGGTGCCCGGACGACCCAACGGCGGTGCTCGGTGTCCTGGACGAACGCGACGTCGAAGGACTGGTCCGGCGTGCTCGGGAGTGCCTCGACGCTCATCGGGTCGAGCCCCGGAACCGCCGCGCTGGCGAGGGCTGCGAGGAAGGCGGGGCTGCGGTCCACGTGGCCACGGTATGCCTCGTCCCCGCCCTAGGCTGGGAGCCGTGCCCCGAGGCCACGCAGTCATCCAGGACCTGCCCCTGAGCCGACCCGTCCTCGACCGCCGTGCTGACCTGCGCACCGACCCCGGGCTGCTGCCTCGCCTCCTGGCCGACCCCGCCACGGCGGTCCTCCGGCTCGTCGGGGACCGGGTGCGTGTCCGCGACGTCCAGGGCCCTGGACTGACGGTCTGGGTGGGCCCTCCGACGGCCGCGGACAGGAGCCGGCTTGCGTTCTACCTCGGGGAGGCCGGTGGCACGGCATACGTCGGGGTCGTCGCGGACGACCTGGTCGCGGAGGGTGACGGGGACGCGGGGCTGCGGACGCTCCGCCAGGTCGGTGCGGAGCTCGACGACGTCGGGGCCGCCGCGTACGTCACCACCTTGGCGCTGGCGAACTGGCACCGCGCGCACGGTCACTGCCCGAGGTGCGGTGCGCCGACGGCACCGGACCTCGGCGGCTGGATCCGCCGGTGCCCGCGGGACGACAGCGAGCACTACCCCCGCACCGACATGGCCGTCATCGTGGCCGTCGTCGACGCCGACGACCGCATCCTCCTCGCCCGCGGCCGCGGGTTCCGAGCCAGGGGGATGTCGGTCCTCGCCGGCTTCGTCGAGCCGGGCGAGACCCTCGTCGGTGCGGTGACGCGCGAGGTCGCCGAGGAGGTGGGTGTCGAGGTGCGGGACGTGACCTATGTCGGCGACCAGCCCTGGCCGTTCCCCTCATCGCTCATGCTCGGGTTCACCGCTCGGGCGGAGGCCACCGAGCTGCGGCTCCAGGAGGCGGAGATCGAGGCCGCCCGGTGGTTCAGCCGGGACGAGCTGACCCGGGCGCTCGCCGACGGCTCGGTCGTCGTGTCCGGCCGCATCTCGATCTCGCGTCGGCTCATCGAGCACTGGTACGGCCGTCCCCTCGACACCGTGGACGTCGCGCTCCGCTGACGCGGCGGACTCCCCGACTTCGTCTGTGGCCCTGCCGCCCACACGCCGTCAGGCGGCGTGTCGACGACGGTGTGGCAGACGAGGTCGGGGAGCCCCGGGGTCAGGTGAGGCGCTCCCGAACCTGTCCGATCGACGGGTTGGTCGCGGCAGAGCCGTCCGGGAAGAGCAGCGTCGGCACGGTCTGGTTCCCCCCGTTCACCGACATGACGAAGTCGGCGCTCTCCGGCTCGTGCTCGATGTCGACCTCGGTGAAGCCGATGCCCTCGCGCTCCATCTGCACCTTCAGCCGTCGGCAGTAGCCGCACCAGTTGGTCGTGAACATCGTGACGGTGCCGGGGGCGGGCAGGCTCTGGCTGGACACGGCGCTCATGTGCAGGCTCCTCTGCGGGATGGTCGGACTCGGTCCCGTGAACGCGCGGCACGGCGGGATGCTTCCCGTCTCCGGTCCACAGTCGTCCAGAGGCTCGACGGAGCGTCACCCCGCAGACCTAGGATCGGGCCGATGGCCAGCCTGCCCGTGCACCCCGGAGCGGACGCCGTCCTCGACGCCCTCGACCCGGAGCAGCGCGAGGTCGCGGCGCACCCGAGCGGACCGATGTGCGTCCTGGCCGGGGCCGGCACGGGCAAGACCCGGGCCATCACCCACCGCATCGCCTACGGGGTCCTCTCCGGGGTGTACCAGCCTCAGCGGGTCCTGGCCGTGACCTTCACCGCACGCGCCGCCGGAGAGATGCGGTCGCGGCTTCGGGATCTGCGCGTGGGCGGCGTCCAGGCGCGGACGTTCCACGCCGCGTCGCTGCGTCAGCTCCACTACTTCTGGCCGCAGGCCGTCGGAGGAGCCGCCCCGGAGGTCATGCCGCACAAGGCCAGTGCCGTGGCGGAGGCCGGGGCCCGGCTGCGGCTGCGGCTCGACGGACCGGCCGTGCGCGACCTCGCGTCCGAGATCGAGTGGTCGAAGGTCTCGCTCCTCACCCCCGAGTCGTATGCCGCGGCGGTCACGGCCCGACGTCGCGAACCGCCGGCCGGCCTGGACGCCACGGCGATGGCGCGGCTCGTCGCGGCCTACGAGGAGGTCAAGACCGAGCGGGGGGTCATCGACTTCGAGGACGTCCTGCTCCTCATGGTCGGCATCCTCCGCGAGCACGACGAGGTGGCCCGGGCCGTTCGCGGCCAGTACCGCCACTTCGTCGTCGACGAGTACCAGGACGTCAACCGTCTCCAGCAGACCCTTCTGGAGCTGTGGCTGGGGGAGAGGGAGGACATCTGTGTCGTGGGTGACCCCGCGCAGACGATCTACTCGTTCACCGGGGCCTCGCCCCAACACCTCCTCGGCTTCCGGTCCCGCCACCGCGAGGCGCGCACGGTCGAGCTCGTGCGCAACTACCGGTCGACGCCACAGGTGGTGGGGCTGGCCAACCTCGTCCTGCGTGGCCCCGGTGGTGAGCGCCGTTCCGGCGCTGTCGAGCTGCGAGCCCAGCGGTCCGACGGCCCGGCACCCGAGCTGGTCGTCGCCGACGACGAGCCCGACGAGGCGGCCGGCGTCGCCGCGCGTGTCGCGGCCCTCCTCGACGAGGGGCACCCGGCATCGGAGATCGCGGTCCTGTTCCGCACCAACGGGCAGAGCGAGGGTTTCGAGTCGGCCCTGGCCGAGCGCGGCATCCCGTATCTCGTGAGGGGTGGCGAGCGCTTCTTCTCCCGCAAGGAGGTCCGCGACGCACTCGTCCTCCTGCGGGGTGCCGCCCGTTCGGACGACGGGGAGGTGCCGCTTCCCGACCTCGTCCGCGACGTGCTCCTCGGGGCGGGGTGGACGCGGGTGCCGCCGACCAGCGGCGGGGCAGCACGGGAGCGCTGGGAGTCGCTGGCGGCGCTCGCCGGCCTCGCCGACGACGTGCACGCCGCCGATCCGACCGCCCGGCTGCCGGCCCTGGTCGGCGAGCTCGACGACCGGGCGTCGGCGCAGCACGCTCCGACGGTCCAGGGCGTGACACTGGCCTCCCTGCACGCCGCGAAGGGCCTCGAGTGGGACACCGTCTTCATCGTCGGATGCTCAGAGGGTCTGCTCCCCATCACGATGGCCGACACACCGGAGGCCGTCGAGGAGGAGCGTCGGCTGCTCTACGTCGGCGTCACGCGCGCGCGTCAACGCCTCGTCCTGTCGTATGCCGGAGCCCGCACCCCGGGTGCGAAGCCGTCTCGCCGCCCCTCACGGTTCCTGGAGGGGACGGCGAGCGTCCTCGGCGAGGCGGCTCGCTCACAGCCGCGCAGACGACGGACGCCGGGTGCCGGGAAGGCGCTCACCCCGGTCCGGGCGACCTGCCGGTCGTGCGGCGTCGCCCTCTCGACCGCCAGGGAGCGGACGATCGGGCGCTGCTCGTCGTGCCCCACGACCATGGACGAACGGCTCTTCGAGACGTTGCGCGAGTGGCGCCTCACGACGGCGCGAGCAGCGGACCTGCCCGCCTTCGTCGTCTTCACCGATGCCACCCTCGTCGCCATCGCCGAGCAGAGGCCCGCCGACGTCGCGGCGCTGGCGCGGATCACGGGGGTCGGTCCCGCCAAGCTCGAGAGATACGGCGAGGCCGTGCTCGACCTTCTCCAAGATTTTTCGGGCGACGAGTCTCGCTGAGGGACAGGCCATTTGACGCCATTCGAGTGCTCATTGCGCCGCTGCCCCAGATTAATGCGTTGCCTGCCCCGCGCCGGCTCCTCTACCCTCGTCAGAGCACCTCGCGTGTCCGCACGGGACGCGCGTCACACCGAGCAGCAGTGAGGAGGGTTGGCCCTGATGGAGACGATGACGACGACGACGGCGATGAGCGCTGTCCGTGACGCCGTGCGTCCCTGGCGCGGCGCCAACACCGCTCACGCAGGCACGTTCCGCTCCGTCCAGGGGCGCACTGTGCCTTTCGCCGGGTTCCTCGGTCGCGACCTCGTCGTGGACCAGCGCACCACCGGCGTCGACGCCATCGCCCCGATCACGGGAGTCGTGTATCCACGCCTCGAGGCACCACCTGTCTGACAGCTGACAGGTCACCTCGAGGCCGCGGATCCCGACACCGGGATCCGCGGCCTTTTTCGTACCCGCTTACCAGCACCGACGAGACCACGCGAGGCACCGAGATGACCACGACCACCGAGCGGACCGCCACCGGCCGCCCACCGAGTACCACGCGCCGCACCCGGCGCCCCGAGATGACCGAGCGCCCCACCGGACGCGCCGAGCAAGGAGGTGACACCCCGATGCAGCTGACCGAGCTCCTCGACCTGCACGAGTCGTCCGAAACGACCGGCGATGGCGTTCCCTGCCGTGAGAACGACGCAGAGCTGTGGTTCGCCGACACGCCGGACGGTGTCGAGTTCGCCAAGGCACTCTGCGGGACGTGCCCGGCACGGGCCGCGTGCCTCTCGGGAGCCCTCCACCGGCGTGAGCCCTGGGGCGTCTGGGGCGGCGAGCTGTTCGTCCAGGGCGAGATCGTCGCCCGAAAGCGTCCCCGCGGACGGCCCCGCAAGGACGACGTCGCGGCGTAGGCACCGCACACCACCGTGGCCCGCCGTCCGAGCCACCACCACCGCTACGACCCCAGAACGACATCCACAAGGAGAGCACCATGTACACCAGGGCGATGCAGCGCATCCGCCGTACCGCGCACCAGCGCCGCGTCCACGAGATGCAGCGCATGGCGCAGGTCGCGGCCGATCGCGAGCAGATGCGGGTGGTCATGTACACGCACGTGCGATGACCCCCGCGACCGACCAGCGCACCGCCCCCGACACCGCGTCGGGGGCGGTGCCGTTCGAGGCCGGGCCGGCCACGACGCACGCTCCCGGGTCGGGCAGTGCCGGCTGACTACGCTGAGGCCATGGTCTCGCTGACGATCGCCCAGGACCCCACCGCCGACCGCGTCCTGTCCGAGGACCCCTTCGCTCTCCTCGTCGGGATGCTGCTCGACCAGCAGTTCCCCATGGAGCGGGCGTTCGCGGGACCTGCAAAGGTGCTCGAGCGCTTCGGCACCCTCGACCCCTCGGCGGTCGCCGACGCCGACCCGGAGTCCTTCGCCGAGATCTGTGCGACGCCACCCGCCGTCCACCGCTACGGTCGCTCGATGGCCGGGCGCATCCAGGCGCTGGCTGCCGTCGTGAGAGACGACTACGGCGGGAACGCGGCATCGATCTGGCAGGAGGTCGAGACGGGGGCCGAGCTCGTGGCGCGGCTCAAGGCTCTGCCCGGTTTCGGTGAGCAGAAGGCTCGGATCTTCGCAGCGCTGCTGGGGAAGCAGCTCGGGGTTCGCCCACCCGGCTGGGAGGAAGCCTGCGGCGCGTACGCGGAGCAGGGCTCCTTCCGTTCGGTCGCCGACGTCGTGGATGCCGACTCGCTGCAGAAGGTGCGGGACTTCAAGAAGGCCGCCAAGGCGGCACCTCGAGGCTCATCCTGATCGACGTGGCCGAACTCGACGAACCGGATGCCCGCACACCGCTCGTCTGCGGGACGTGCGGGACGTCGGTGGTCGGCGCCCAGGCGACCGGGCTCGCGAGGCTCACATGGACACGCGGTGTCGAGAACGGTGTCTGGGTGTGGACCTGTCCGCCGTGCAGCCGTGACCACCTGCGCAGCATCGAGGGCAAGCTCGACCGCGCCTGGTGGTGACCTGCGCCGAGATGGACCGCACGCTCTCGATACGGCTCGCCGCACCTGCGGGGTGATGGCGGCCGGCCCGCAGTGGCAGGACCTGCGGCTCAGACCGGCGGTGGAGGCAACCGCGACTCGTCCAGGCCGGGCAGGTAGGCGCAGACCATCTCGCGCAGGGGGACCGTGCCGCCGATCTGGCTCAGCACACCGATGCCCCCGAGCCACACGCGGTGGATGAGGAGGTACTCGGGGGGGAGGTTGAGCTTGAGCCCGATGAGGAACTGTGGTCGGCGAGGATCCTGGATCTGCGCCGCTGCCCCTCGCAGCCACGCGCGCGTCGGGGTGAACTCCTCGTGGATGAGCGGCTCCACGAGTGGAGTGAGGAACTCGAGGAGAACCTGGGGGTCGATGTCCACGCCTCGGCGGATGAAGCCCTCGGACCGGAGCACCGCCTCCAACGCCTCGCCGTCCCCCGCGAGGGCCTCGGTGAGCACCCGGCCCAGTGAGGCCGGTAGCCCTGCAGGTAGCCGGTTGACCGCGCCGAAGTCGAGGACGCCGAGCCTGCCGTCGGCGGTGACCCGGAAGTTGCCCGGGTGGGGGTCGGCGTGAAGGAGCCGTGCCCGGTTGGGGGCTCGGAGGAGGAACTCGAGGTAGAGGGTGGCTGCCTCGTCCCGCTCCTCCTGCGTGCCGTCGGTGATGATCCGGGACAGGGGCCGACCGTCGATCCACTCCGTCACGAGGACGTGGCGGGAGTCGACGAGGACGTCCGGCACGAGCACGTCGTCGTCGTCGCGGAAGGCCTGGGCGAAGTACCGCTGGTGCCTCGCCTCGAGGTGGTAGTCGAGCTCCTCGCTCATCCGGGCCTTGAGCTCGTCCATGATCGGCTTGACGTCCACCCCGGGCACCCAGGAGCCGGCGAGGCGGGCCACGCGGGAGAGCTGGTTGAGGTCCGACATGAGGGCCGCTGCGGCACCCGGGTACTGGATCTTCACCGCGACCTCGCGCCCGTCCCGCCACACGGCCTTGTGCACCTGGCCGATGGATGCCGCCGCCGCCGGGACGTCGTCGAACTCCACGAGCTTCGTGGTCGCCCACCGGGGGCCGAGCTCGCGGGCGAGGATCTCGTGGACCCGGTCCCCGCCCATGGGTGGCCCGGACTCCTGGAGCCTGGTCAGGGTCGCCCGGTAGGGACCGGCCAGCTCCTCCGGCATCGCGGCCTCCATGACGGAGAGCGCCTGGCCGAACTTCATCGCCCCACCCTTGAGCTGGCCCAGGACCGCGAAGAGCTGCTCTGCCGTACGGGTCTGCAGCTCGGCTGCCACGACCTCGGCCGGCCGCCCACCCACGCGTTTCCCCATGCCCAGGGCGGCGCGTCCGGCGTGACCGAGGGGGAGTCCGACGAGCTTGGCGGTCCGGGCGATGGAGCTCCGGGGGATGTCGGTCACCCGGCCATTCTCCCCCGTGCGCATCGACAGCCAGGTACAGGGTTCCACAGCCGGTGCGTCACGCGAAGGCCGGAGAGCCCGATCTCGGTCGAGATCCCTCCGAGCGCCGGGTCACCACGGAGCACCGCGAGCACCGTCACCGTCGCGACGGCGGCGGCGAGGACGACGCTGTCGGGCGGCACTGCTCCCGGCGCGCTCACCTCGGACCCGGGCGGCGCTGCGCACTCGAGGCACGCGGTGCGCCCCGGGAGGACGAGGGGTCCCACGACGACCCGGTCGACCTGGAGGACGATCGGGAGGTGAGGCACCCCTCGCGCCTGCCAGGGGGCGCCCACCCAGCCCGGGCGGCGGCCCTCGGCGACGAGGACCACCGCGCCCGGCCTCCGTCCATCGAGCCCGAGAGCGACCTCGGCGCCGTCTGCTGCGTGCCGGCCGCCCTGGACCGCAACGCGGCAGCGGCGGAGCTGTGCGGACGCCTCCTCGGCGAGTGGCCCCCAGCCGTCGACGACGACGTGGACACCCGCCGCGGCCGGCGCCAGCTGGGGACGGGTTGCCACGGCATCCAGACCGAACGGGAAGGGCCCCTCGCCGGCTGCGGACCCCCCGTCGACGCCGCCCACGCCACCCCCTTGCTCCCGGTGCACCGGCCCACGTGCAGGCCCCTCGACGCCTGCCATCCTGCCGGGGTGGCGTGGCCGCCATCTGTCGTCCACAGGCTCCGAACGGCGAAAGGCCCCGACCCGCGCGGGTCGGGGCCTTCCATTCGAGACTCGTGTCTCAGGGCCGTGCCGAAACGGTGTCTCAGGCCTTGCCGAGGATCCGGTTGAGGTTGGTGCCGCAGACGGGGCACTCGCCCTTGGCCATCCGGCGTCCGTTCTCGGACACGACGACCTTCCCCTCCGCCTCGCGCTTCTCCTTGCACTTCACGCAGTAGAACTCGCCCTTGTAGGTCTCGTCAGCCATGGAAGCTTCTCCTTCTCGTCGACCACGGCGCGCCGCGTCGATGCGATGGTGCCGCACTGGCGGCCCGGACCCCACAACCCTAGCCACGCGAGGCGCCGCGGAAGCCGTTGACGCGCTGGCGGGCGCGACGGCATCCACCACCGGTACCAGCGGTCCCATCGGTCCCAGCCGTGCCGTTGGGCGCACGAACGGTGAGCGCCCTACGCTCGTCCCGTGACCACCCCGGACGTCGAGGTCCGCCGCAGCCGTCGGCGCCGGCGCACCGTGAGCGCCTACCGGGACGGAGGTCGGACGGTCGTGCTCGTCCCCGCCTCGTTCAGCCCCGCCGAGGAAGCCGCCTGGGTCGAGCGGATGCTCGCCCGGCTGGCGGCGGGTGACCGGCGCCGCCAGACCACCGACGAGGCGCTCACGGCCCGGGCGGTCCGCCTCTCCAGCCACTACCTCGGTGGCCACGCACGGCCGGCGAGCGTGCGCTGGGTGTCGACGATGGGCCGCCGCTGGGCCTCGTGCACCCCCACGGACGGGACGATCCGGGTGTCCGACCGACTCCGTGACGTGCCCGAGCACGTTGTCGACTACGTCGTGCTCCACGAGCTGGCCCACCTGCTCGTGCCCGGGCACGGCCCGGCCTTCTGGCGCCTCCTCGCCTCGTATCCCCGGCTGGACCGGGCCCGCGGCTTTCTCGACGGGCTGGCCCACGCAGAGGGAAGGGGGGCCGACGGCGACGACCCGCTCGACGGCGGCGCGCTCGAGTCAGGCGCCGCCGGCGGCGTCGCGGCCGCCGGAGACGTGGGTGACCTCTCGGACGGCCCGTCGAGCGGCTGACAGGAGCGGCACCAGCTCCGCGCGGGTGCCGTCGGGCAGTGCGCCGACCGGCCACCACCGCACGTCATCCGACTCGGAGCTGACCCGCGGGCTGGAACCCTCCGGCGCCACGGCGGCATACCGGACGTCGAGGTGCTCGCGGCACCGGCCGAACGCACCCACGAGGACGTGCCGGTCGAGCTGGACGGGATGTGGCAGCGGCTCGAGCCGCTCCATGCCCGACTCCTCGCGGGCCTCACGACGGGCGGCCGCCAGGAGCGTGGCGTCACCCTCCTCGAGGTGACCGCCGAACTGGAACCAGGCCCGGGCCTTGCGGTGAAGGGTGAGGAGCACCTGTTCCCCCGCCTCGTCGAGGACGACGCAGGACGCCGTGAGGTGGGCCGGTGGCCCGTCCCTCGCGACGCCGTCGGGGTGTGCGGCCAGGTGCCGAAGGTAGTCGCGACGCAGCGTCTCCTGACCGGCGTCGGGCGCCGCCCAGCGCTCGAGGACCGCCTGCGCGTCGGCGAGCAGGTGGGCGTATGCCGCCGCCACGACGGCGTCCGGCCGAAGAGCCCCTCCCGATTCTCCCGGAGGGGAGGGTGCGGTCACGCAGGGTCCTCGCCGCTGAGCAGGCGGTCGAGCTCGTCGTCCAGCTCGTCGCCGCCGGGACGTCCGGCGCGCTCGACGTAGCCCAGTGGGTCGTCGAGGTCGTCGGCTCCGGGAGCGAGGTCGGGGTGGCGCCATGCCGCGTCCCGAGCGGCCGGCCCACCGGCGTCCTCGAGGGCCGCGAAGAGGTTAGCCGCGTCGCGCAGGCGGCGGGGCCGCAGCTCCAGGCCGACCAGGGCACCGAAGGCCTTCTCGGCCGGTCCGCCCGTGGCGCGCCGACGGCGGACCGCCTCGCCGAGTGCATCGACCTGCGGGAGATGTTGCCGGGTCGCCCGGTCGCTGACGACGTCGACCCAGCCCTCGACGAGGGCGAGCAGTGTCTCGAGCCGCGCGAGGGCGGCCTTCTGGGCCGGTGACTGCTGGGGCGCGAACATCCGGCCCTGGAGGGCGTCCTGGACCGCTTCCGGGTCGGACGGGTCGATCGCGCGGACCGCCTCCTCGATGGCGTCGGTGTCGATGCGGATGTCCGCGGCGTAGTCGCGAACCGCGGCCAGGAGTGCGGGGGCAAGCCACGGCACGGCGCCGAACAGGCGCACCCGCGCCACCTCCCGGACCGCGAGGTACAGGCGTGCCTGCGGCTCGTCGACCTGCAGCCCCTCGGCGAAGGTGCGGACGGACGCGGGCATGAGCACCACGGTGGGAGCGGCGACGAGCGGGAGCGAGACCTCGCAGCCGGTCAGCACCTCGCCGGCCAGCGTCCCCGTGCCCTGGCCGAGCTGCATCGAGAACATGGAGCCGTGCATGCGCCGGAGCATCGGGCCGGCCTGGTCCACCAGGCCCGGGGGCAGGCCGGCATCCCCGAGCTGCTCGAGCTGGCTCGACAGCGCGTTCCCCACCGCGGCGGTGACACCCTCGGCGACCGGCTCGACGAGGTCGGTCCACACCGGCATCGTCTCCTCCACCCACTCCGCCCGGCTCCAGGCGACGCCCCGCAGGCCGGGTGAGGTGAGCTCCGTGACGGCATCCAGCCACATGCCCCCCACCTGGACCGCCTCCTCGGCGGCTCGGCGGTCCGCGTCGGCGGCGAGCGAGTCACCCGCGGCGGCGACGGTCTTGCGCGCGATGTCCGTGGCGAGCTCGACGTTCACCGCGGTCTTTCCCTCAGGCGCGGAGAACATCGCCTGGACCTGACTCATCACCATCGCGAGCATCTGTGGATCGACCTTGTCGAGCCCCATCCCCTGCATCATCGAGGCGACCTGGGGGTCCAGCTCTCCACCACCGGTGAGCCCGCGCAGCAGGTGCTCGATGTCCGGCGGAAGGTCGGGCTGGTCGTCGTCGGGGATGTTGGTCACGCCGGGCTCCCTCGCGTGGGGGTGAGAGGATGTCGTCTCGATACAGCCAACCACGATCTCGCCCCGAGAGTTCCGCGCCGGGGTCACCGAGGAGCCCGATGCCAGCCCACCACGACGCCGTCGCGCTCGTCGCGCTGCGCGACGATCGGGTGTCGGTCGACGAGGTGCTGGATGCCGTTCGCCACCCGTCGTGCGGCGGCGTCGCACTGTTCGTGGGCGTCGTCCGCGACCGCGACCACGGCGACGGTGTGGAGGCCCTCGACTACGAGGCACACCCGGCTGCCCTCGAGGCGATGGTCCGCACGTGCCGGGCCGTCGCCGAGCGGACCGACGCGGTCCGGGTCGCGGCGGTCCACCGCGTGGGCGCCCTGCGCGTCGGTGACCTCGCCGTGGTGGTGGCCGCTGCGGCGCCGCACCGGGCCCAGGCGTTCGACGCCTGCCGCGACCTCATCGACACCCTGAAGACGGAGACGCCCATCTGGAAGCACCAGCACCTCGCCGACGGCTCGTCGGAGTGGGTGGGGACGCCGTGAGCGGGCCGTACGCCGACGTCGTCGCGAACAGCGGCTACCCGGGTGATCCCCGGGACACGGACGGACACGGTGCGGAGCGAGGGCCGGCCGCCGGGCGCCGCCGCTCTGCCCTCCGCCCCGGCCTGCTCCCCGCCGCGCTGCTCACCGCCACCTTCCTCGCCATCGCGCTGGCGGCTGCTCTGACCTTCGTCGGGCTTCCCTATGTCGTCATGTCGCCCGGGCCGGCGACGAACATCCTGGGGAACATCGACGGCAAGCCGCTGCTCGCCGTCGAGGGCGCCACCACGTACCCGACGACCGGGCGGCTCGACTTCACGACCGTCAGCGTGGACGGTGGCCCAGGGGTCACCATCACGGTCTACGACGTCGCCCGTGCGTGGCTCTCCGACTCCGAGGAGGTGCTCAGGGTCGACGACGTGTTCCCCCCCGACTCCAGCCAGGAGGAGGTCGAGGAGGAGGGCGCGGCGGAGATGGCGGGTTCGCAGTCCGTCGCGACCGCCACGGCCCTGCGCGCCATGGGCCGCGAGGTCGAGCAGACCGTGCTCATCTCCGACGTGTTCGAGGGCGGTCCGTCACAGGGACTCCTCGAGCCCGGTGACGTGCTCGTCTCCGTCGGCGACGCCGAGGCGTCCTCCTCGGATGCCGTGCGTGCCGCGGTGCAGCGGACGGAGCCCGGCGACACGGTCCCCGTCGTCGTGCTCAGGGAGGGTGAGGAGCGGACCGTCGCGGTGCGCACGGCGGAGTCCGCCCGGGGCACCGTCATCGGGGTGGGGCTCCGGCTCGACTACGACCTGCCGGTGGACGTGAGCCTGCGGACGGGCAACGTCGGCGGCCCGTCGGCGGGACTGATGTTCAGCCTCGCCATCTACGACGTGCTGACGCCGGGGGAGCTCACGGGCGGCAAGGAGATCGCGGGGACCGGGACGATGGAGGACGACGGCACCGTCGGCCCCATCGGCGGCATCCGGCAGAAGCTCGTGGGGGCTCAGGCAGCAGGAGCCGACTTCTTCCTCGCCCCGGCGGACAACTGCTCCGACGTCGCCGGACACGTCCCCGACGGTCTGCGCGTCGTCAGGGTGGCGACCTTCGACGAGGGACTCGCCGCGGTGCGTGGCATCGCCTCGGGGGACGCGGCGTCCCTGCCCACCTGCGGCTGAGTGATCCCGGGGTCAGTCGGGAGCGAGGGTGGCCCGCAGCGCGTGGACCAGACCCGGTGCGATCTCCTCGCCGAGCGCCACCCGGTCGTCGCTGTCATGGGCCCGCTGACGCAGCAGGCACCGCGCCGCCCCGTCCCGCGTCACGGCGACGAGGAGGCGCACGTCGGAGCGCTGCGAGTGCTCGGCCACCGCCCGCAGCGCGGCGTCGGCGTCCTCGGGGAGATCCCGCTCGGCATCCGGGGGGACGACGATCCGCTCCACGGCGAGGGCGCACCCTGCGACCTGCTCGGGCCAGGCGATCTGCCCGAGCAGCTCCTCGAGACCGGCGGCCTCGGGCAGCTCGTCCTGCTCGACGGCACTGAGAGCGCCCGTCACGGCGTCGTGGAGGGCGAGCCCGTCGGCCAGGTGTGGCTCCTGGAGGAGCAGCTCGGCCGTCGGCACGAGGGCGAAGAGCCGGACCGGCTGGTCCCAGCCGGACCGCGACACGTGTCGCTCGGTGTCCAGGGCCGCGAGGGTCAGGGGATCCGTGACGGGCTGAGGGGAATGGGGCACCGGACCATGGTGCCCGATCGTCGTGCAGGAAGCCGGGGTACATTCGTCGCCCACGGTCGACGCGGGGCACCCCCGCCGACGGGACGAGGAGAGCAGTGAGTCGCTCGGAGTGGTTCGACGGGCCTGCGGGTCCGGATGACGGTTCGGCACGCCCGCGGGGCGGGAGCGACGGCCCTGCCGCCCCGGCCCGACCCGCCATGCGGCGCCGGAGGGGGCCGCTCGGCACGACCATCGTCGTCCTGCTCGCCGTCATCGTCCTGGGCGGCATCGCTGCGGACCTCCTCACGGACATCTGGTGGTACGACTCCGTCGGCTTCCGCTCGGTGTTCGTCAAGGAGCTGACGACCAAGCTGGGGATCTTCGTCGGCGCGGCCCTCCTCACCGGCGCGGCCGTCGGCGCGAGCCTCGTCGTCGCCTACCGCACCCGCCCGCTCTACGTGCCCGTCACGCAGGCCCAGCAGGTGCTCGAGCAGTACCGCCAGGCCATCGAGCCGCTGCGCCGCCTCGCCGTCATCGTCATCCCCGTCGTCCTCGGACTGCTCGCCGGGTCCGGGTCGATGGGCGCCTGGCGCACCTTCCTCCTGTGGGCGAACCGCGAGCCCTTCGGTGTCGAGGACCCGCAGTTCGGCATGGACGTCGGGTTCTTCGTCTTCACGCTGCCCTGGCTGCGGTTCATCGTGAGCTTCGTGACGGTGGTGCTCGTCCTCGCGTTCATCGCCGGGGCATTCACCCACTACGTCTACGGCGGCCTGCAGCTCCCGGGCCGCGGACCGACCACCCGCGCGGCCTACGTCCACCTCGGCGTCCTCGGCGCCCTCATCGCGCTCACCCGGGCGGCGTCCTACTGGCTCGACCGCTACTCCCTGGCCACGGAGAAGGGCCAGCTGCTCACCGGCATCACGTACACGGACGACAAGGCGGTCCTCCCGACGAAGGCCATCCTCGCCGTCGCGGCCCTGATGTGCGCCGCGTTCTTCCTCGCCGCCATCTGGAGCCGCAGCTGGCGCCTGCCGATCACCGGCGTCGTGCTGCTCGTCGTGACGGCCGTGGTCGTCGGGGGCGCCTACCCGGCCCTGATCCAGTCGCTGCGGGTGCGCCCGTCGGAGAAGTCGCTGGAGGCCCCGTACATCGAGCGGAACATCACGGCGACCCGCACGGCGTTCGGGCTCAACCGGGTCAAGCGGATTCCCAACCCGGCTGCCACGGACGCAGACAACCAGGACATCGTCCGGGCCGCGGCGAACGACATCCCCGGCGTCCGCATCATCGATCCCAACGTCGTCGCCCCGACGTTCCGGCAGCTCGAGGGCCAGCGCGACTACTACGCCTTCCCGGACACGCTCGACGTCGACCGGTACACCATCGACGAGCAGACCCGTGACGCGGTGGTGGCCGTCCGCGAGATCAACCTCGACGGCCTGCCGGACAACCAGCGCAACTGGCTCAACGACCACACGATCTACACCCACGGCTATGGGTTCTACGCCGCCTACGGCAACCAGCGGAGCGCCGAAGGTGACCCGGTGTTCTTCGAGGGCGGCGGTCGCAGCTCGCTCGGCGAGTACGAGCCGCGGATCTACTTCGGCGAGCTGTCCCCGACGTACTCGGTCGTGGGCGCCCCCGCAGGCGCGTCCCCTCGCGAGTTCGACTTCCCCGCGGGTGGGGAGGGCGAGGTCGCGGTCAACAACACGTATGCCGGGGAGGGCGGGGTCCCCATCGGCTCGGCCCTGCGCCGGTTCGCCTACGCCGTGAAGTACCGGGAGGCCAACTTCCTCCTCTCCGACGCGGTCAACAGCTCCTCCCGGATCCTCGACCACCGCTCTCCGACCGAGCGGGTCGAGCGCGTGGCTCCGTGGCTGCGGCTCGACGGCAACGTCTACCCCGCCGTCGTCGAAGGCCGGGTGCAGTGGATCGTCGACGGCTTCACCACCTCGGCGAGCTATCCCAACAGCCGGCTCCTCGAGCTGGCCGAGGCGACGTCCGACTCGGTGGCCCAGCGGTCCAACGTCGTGACCGTCGGCGCAGGCCAGGTCAACTACGTCCGCAACGCGGTCAAGGCGACCGTCGACGCCCATGACGGCAGCGTCAAGCTCTACGGGTGGGACACCGGCGACCCCATGCTCAAGGCGTGGAGCAAGGCCTTCCCGGGGGCGGTGCGCCCGCTCTCCGAGATCTCCGGCGACCTCATGGCCCACATCCGATACCCGCAGGACCTCCTCAAGGTCCAGCGGGAGCTCATCACCGAGTACCACGTGCTCAACCCAGGTGACTTCTACAGCGGGTCGGACCGGTGGAGGGTACCGCGTGACCCGTTCGCACCCGCCCAGGACCAGCCGGTCGTCTTCCAGTCGATCGCGATGCCCGGCGAGGACGAGGCGGCCTTCTCGATCACCTCGCCGTTCGTGCCCGCGAGCAACAACGAGGCGGGCCGGGAGATCCTCCGCGGTCTCCTTGCTGTCGACGCCGACGCCGGCTCCGAGGCCGGCCGACCGGCCGAGGACTACGGATCCCTGCGACTGCTGGAGTTCGGATCGACGACTCCCGCTGGACCGGGGCAGGTGCTCAACCAGATCCAGAACTCACCGGTGAGGTCACAGAACCCCGCCGAGCAGCTGTCGCTGGCGCAGTACATCACCAACAACTCGCAGTCCGGGAAGGAGCTGACCTTCGGCAACCTGCTCACCTTCCCGCTCGAGGGTCGGATGTTCTACGTGCAGCCCATCTACGTCCAGGCGGCTTCGGGCTCCGGGTCCTTCCCGCAGAACAAGATCAACGTCGCCGTGTACGGCACCACGGTCGCGTGGGGGGACACGCTGGAGCAAGCGGTCAGCGGGCTCTTCGGCGCGGAGCAGCCGGGGGAGAGCCCGCCGGAGCCCGGCGAGCCGGCCGAGCCAGGCGAGCCAGGCGAGCCCACCACACCGGGCGGCTCCGCTGCGGCGCAGCTCGCCGCGGCGCTCACGGAGATCCAGAACGCCTACGCGGCGGGGCAGGAGGCGCTCAAGACCGGTGACTTCGCCGCCTACGGCGTCGCCCAGCAGCGGCTGGACGCGGCGATCAAGCGCGCCCAGGCCATCGCGCCTCAACTCATCCCGGACGCCGCCACTCCGTCGCCGAGCCCATCACCGGGCGGGTCGGCGGCCGCGTCACCCAGTCCGTCCCCGACGGGCTGAGCAGAGACGGTCGAGAGGAGGCAACACGCGGGGCCGACGCCGGGTCCGGTCGGCGTGTTGCCTCATCTCGACGGGTGTGGCGTCGCGGGGCGAGGCGTCGATTTGGCCCGGAACGGCTGGGTCACGTAGTCTCGAGCCATACCGAGCGTGGTTCTTCGGAGCC
>CALCXF010000092.1 GCA_937907685.1 uncultured Nostocoides sp. | reverse complement strand
CCGCCTCTTCCCGCGACCCCGGAGGTGCCCTGGACCCGGGTCGCGCGCCTGGTCGTGCTCGCCCTGGTCGCGCCGCCGGCCCTCCCCGACCGGCTGGCGCGCGTCTCCCCGCCGTCGCTGCCGGGCCGGGCGGCGCGGGCCTCGCTGCCGGGCTTGTCGGCGCGGACCTCGCTGCGGGGCCGGCCGGCGCGGCCCTCGACGGTCGACCGGGCGCCGCGACCGTCGCTGGCGGCCCGGCGCTGACGGCTGGCCCGGCTGGCACGGTTGGCGCGGCTCGCCCGCGTCTCCAGCGTCGGCTCCGAGCTCGGCTCAGGGGTGGCCGATCCCGGGTCCCTCTCCACCACGTGCGGCTCAGCCCTTCCTCGCGCGGGCCGCGGCGCGGGCGCGCTGGGTCTGGTCGAGCTCCACCTTGCGGATCCGGATGCCCTCCGGGGTCACCTCGACGCACTCGTCCTCGCGGCAGAACTCCAGGGACTGCTCCAGGGACAGGCTGCGCGGTGGGGCCAGCCGCTCGAGGATGTCCGCACCGGCCGAACGCACGTTGGTCAGCTTCTTCTCCTTGGTGATGTTGACGTCCATGTCGTCCGCCCGGGAGTTCTCGCCGATGATCATGCCCTCGTAGACCTCGGTCGTCGCGGGGACGAAGAGGCTGCCGCGCTCCTGGATGTTCGCCATCGCATAGGCGGTCGCCACGCCGGACCGGTCGGCGACGAGCGAGCCGCTCACCCGGGTCGAGATGTCGCCGAACCACCGTTCGTACCCCTCGAAGACGTGGTGCGCGATGCCCGTCCCCCGGGTCTCGGTGAGGAACTGCGTCCGGAACCCGATGAGCCCGCGCGAGGGCACGAGGAACTCCATGCGCACCCACCCGGTCCCGTGGTTCGTCATCTGCTCCATGCGTCCCTTGCGCACGGCCAGCAGCTGCGTGATCGCTCCGAGGTACTCCTCGGGACTGTCGATGGTGAGGCGCTCCACCGGCTCGTGGAGCGCGCCGTCGACGGTGCGGGTCACGACCTCGGGCTTCCCCACGGTCAGCTCGTAGCCCTCTCGGCGCATCTGCTCCACGAGGATCGCGAGCGCCAGCTCGCCCCGGCCCTGGACCTCCCAGGCGTCCGGACGCTCGGTCGGGAGCACGCGCATCGACACGTTGCCGACGAGCTCGCGGTCCAGGCGCTCCTTGACGAGCCTCGCGGTCACCTTGGCGCCCTTGACCCGGCCGGCCATGGGGCTCGTGTTGATGCCGATCGTCATGGAGATCGCCGGCTCGTCCACCGTGATGAGCGGCAGCGCTCGCGGGTCGTCGGCGTCGGCCAGCGTCTCGCCGATGGTGATCTCGGGGATGCCGGCCACCGCGATGATGTCCCCCGGACCGGCCTGCTCGGCGGGACGACGCTCGAGGGCGCTGGTCATGAGGAGCTCGGTGATCTTCACGCGCTCCACGGCGCCGTTGCGGCGGCACCAGGCGACCTGTTGGCCCTTGCGGATGGTGCCGTTGTGCACGCGCAGGAGGGCGAGGCGGCCGAGGAAGTTCGAGGCGTCGAGGTTGGTCACATGGGCCTGGAGCGGCGCCTCCGGGTCGTAGGACGGCGCGGGGATCGTCTCGATGATGGTGCGGAACAACGGCTCGAGGTCGTCGCCGTCGGGCAGGCCGCCGTCGGCGGGGCGGGTCATCGACGCTCGACCGGCCTTCGCCGACGCGTACACGATGGGGAACTCCAGCTGGTCCTGGTGGTGCTCGACGTCCTCGAGGAGGTCCATGAAGAGCTCGTACACCTCGTCGACGACCTCGCCGATCCGGGCGTCGGGGCGGTCCACCTTGTTGATGCAGAGGACGACGGGCATGGCGGCGGAGAGGGCCTTGCGGAGGACGAAGCGGGTCTGGGGCAGCGGGCCCTCACTGGCGTCGACGAGCAGGACGACCCCGTCGACCATGGAGAGCCCCCGCTCCACCTCTCCGCCGAAGTCGGCGTGGCCGGGGGTGTCGATGATGTTGATCGTCATGCCGTCGGCGAGACCGGCATCCAGGGCCGCCTTGCCGGCATACCGGACGGCCGTGTTCTTGGCGAGGATGGTGATGCCCTTCTCGCGCTCGAGGTCACCGCTGTCCATCGCCCGCTCGGCGATGTGGTCGTGCTCCCCGAAGGCGCCGGACTGCCAGAGCATCTTGTCGACCAGAGTGGTCTTGCCGTGGTCGACGTGGGCGACGATGGCGACGTTGCGGAGATCGTCACGACGGGACACAGGCATACCCGCCAGTCTCTCAAACCTTGCGGCCCAGACCCAATCGGTGTAGTGCTCCCCGGCACCCGTCCGGCGCCGTCCCGGGCGGCGGGTCTCACTTGGATAACCAATCGACATCGGCGCGTTCCGGGCGCGATTTTGCCGTTATGGTCGCCCGCAGCGGTCGAAGGTGCGGCCTTCAGGGCTCGTCGCCGGACCGTTGTTACTCGGGCGCCCGCTCCGGACGCCGCGAGCGTTCGCACACCAAGCGAGGTTTATCGATGATGCTCAAGCGGAAGGTGCCGATCGTCCTCATGGCGGCGGCTGCCCTCACCGTGACCGCCTGCGCGGAGTCCGACCGGGACTCGGGAAACACCGACACCGGGACGGCAGCCGCCAGCGATCTCAAGGACACGTTCACGTTCGGGGCGGCAGGGGCTCCGGAGCTGTTCGACCCGTTCTACGCGACGGACGGCGAGACCTTCCGGGTCACCCGGCAGATCCACCAGGGCCTGCTCGGCGTCAAGCCGGGCTCGGCCGACGTCCAGCCCGAGCTGGCCGAGAGCTGGGAGCCGTCGGCCGACGGCCTCACCTGGACCTTCAAGCTCAAGCAGGGCGTGAAGTTCTCCGACGGCGAGCCGTTCAACGCCGAGGCGGTCTGCGCGAACTTCACCCGCATGTTCGAGCAGAAGGGTGCGGGTCAGACCGCGGCGGAGTACTGGGGCTACTTCTTCGGGTCGTTCAGCGACAAGCCCGAGGGTTCCCTCTACAAGTCGTGCCAGGCGCAGGACGAGTCGACCGCGGTCGTCCAGATCACCCGCACGACGTCCAGCTTCCCGACGATCCTGTCCCTCGACTCCTTCTCGATGCAGTCGCCGAAGGCGCTCGAGGCCGGTGACGCCAACAACGTCGTCGCGCAGGGCGAGGGCTTCACGTTCCCCGAGTACGCGATGAACCCGGTGGGTGTCGGACCGTACAAGCTCGAGAAGTACGACGAGGCCAACAAGACGGTCACCCTCGTGGCCAACGACACCTACTACGGCGACCCGCCGAAGACGAAGACCATCGTCTTCAAGATCATCGCCGACGAGAGCACCCGTCGCCAGGAGCTGCAGGCCGGGTCCATCGACGGCTACGACCTGCCCAACCCGGTCGACTGGAAGGGCCTGGAGGACGAGGGCAACAAGGTCGAGGTCCGCCCCGCCTTCAACATCCTCTACATGGGTCTGAACCCGGAGAAGAACGCCAAGCTCAAGGACCTCAAGGTCCGGCAGGCGCTGTACCACGCACTGAACCGTGACCAGATGGTGAAGTCGCAGCTGCCCGAGGGTGCCAAGGTGGCCTCGCAGTTCATGCCTGACACCGTGAGCGGCTACAACGACCAGCTCCAGCCGTACCCGTACGACCCGGAGAAGGCCAAGACCCTCCTCGCCGAGGCGGGCGCCGAGGGCATGACCCTCCAGTTCGCCTACCCGACCGAGGTGAGCCGGCCGTACATGCCGGACCCGCAGAAGATCCACGACGCCTTCAAGAAGGACCTCGAGGCCGTCGGCATCAAGGTCGAGGTCGTCAACAAGCCGTGGAACGGTGGCTACCTCGACGACGTCAACGCCGGCAAGTACGACTCCTTCCTCGTGGGCTGGACCGGTGACTACAACGCCGCGGACAACTTCGTCGGGACGTTCTTCGCCAACCTGGAGGAGAACGACTTCCACACGAGCGTCATGCCGTGGGGCAAGACGCTGGCCGACGACCTCAAGAAGGCGGACGCCATCGTCGACGAGGGCGAGCGCGAGGCGGCCTACCAGAAGATCAACCAGCAGATCGCCGAGGAGTACCTCCCCGGCCTGCCGATCAGCCACTCCCCGCCGGCACTGGTGACCAGTGCCAAGGTGAGCGGTCTGGTGGCGAGCCCGTTGACGGCAGAGACGTTCGACACCGTCACGGTCGCCAAGTGACCTTCGGGGGCCACGGCCCCCGATGATCACCGGCAACACGCCCGGTGGCCGCCTCCGACCCGTTAGGGTCCGAGGCGGCCACCGACGTCTCACGGAGTCCCAAGGAGCCCCTCGTGGCGAGATTCATCATCCGGCGCGTCATCCAGATGATCGGGGTCGTCTTCGTCCTCTCCCTCCTCCTGTTCGTCTGGCTCCGTTCGCTCCCCGGTGGCACGGTGTCGGCCATCCTCGGCGAACGGGCCACCCCGGCGACGCGTGAGGCGCTCACCAAGGCGCTCGGTCTCGACCAGCCCATCCACGTCCAGTACCTCCGGTTCCTCCAGCGGGCAGCGCAGGGAGACTTCGGCGCGTCCACCGGGGTCCTCCCGGGCCGGGACGCCTTCGACGTCTTCCTCGCCCGGCTGCCGGCCACCATCGAGCTGACCATCACGGCCATGATCATCGCCGTCATCCTCGCCATCCCCCTGGGCTACATCGCGGCACGTCGGCACCACTCGCCGATCGACAACGGTGCGGTGGTCCTGTCCCTCATCGGTGTGGCCGTTCCGGTCTTCTTCCTCGCATTCCTGCTCAAGTACTGGTTCGCCATCGAGTACCCGATCTTCCCCGTGTCCGGTCGCCAGGACCCCTCCCTCGGGTGCACCCGCATCACCGGCTTCTTCGTCCTCGACGGCCTCATGACGCGTGAGTACGACTGTGCGACGGACGCCCTCCGGCACCTCGTCCTGCCCGCGGTCGCGCTGGCCACCATCCCCTTCGCGGTGATCTTCCGGATCACCCGAGCCTCTGTGCTCGACGTGCTCGACGAGGACTACGTGCGGACGGCGGAGTCCAAGGGCCTCACGAGCCGCGTCATCCGCGGCCGTCACGTCATGCGCAACGCCCTCCTCCCGGTCGTCACGACCGTCGGGCTCCAGATCGGTGGCCTGCTGGCCGGTGCCGTCCTCACCGAGCGCGTCTTCAACTGGGGAGGGATCGGGGAGGCCCTCGCGCTGTCCTACGAGCGGCGGGACTACGCCGTGCTCCAGGTGCTCATCCTCGCCGCCTGCTCCATCTACGTCATCGTCAACCTCCTCGTCGACATCTCCTATGCCGTCATCGACCCGAGGGTGCGCACCCGATGAGCTCGTTCAACCCGATGAGCCGCCGGAAGGAGCGGATCGACGCCCTCGCCGCCTCGACCGCCTACCCGCGCGAGCACGGCGGCACGTCAGGCTCCTCTGCGGTCGCCGTCGACGACGCGGGCTCCATCGACGACGCACCGGGCGTCTCCCTCATTGCGAGCGCCTGGCGGCGGCTCCGGCGCAACCCGGTGTTCCTCGTGGGTGCCACCATCACGTTCCTCTTCATCCTCCTGGCCGTCGTCTCGCCGTTGATCGCGCCCCACGAGCCGGACGCCCGGCTGCTCCTGGACCAGGTGCGCCAGCAGACCAACCCCATCCCGGCGCCGCAGGAGGGCTTCCCGCTCGGTGGTGACGACCGGGGGCGCGACCTGCTCTCCCGCCTGCTCATCGGGAGCCAGCAGACCCTCCTCGTGGGTGTCCTCGCCACCGCCCTCGGTCTGATCGGCGGCCTCGTGCTGGGGACGCTGGCCGGCGCGCTCGGCGGGGGGGTCGACGCGGCGGTCATGCGCGCGGTCGACGTCCTGCTCTCGATCCCCTCACTGCTCCTCGCCATGTCCATCGCCGCGCTCGCCAGCCGGCCGAGCCAGTGGACGGTGATCGTCGCGATCGCCGTCACGCAGGTGCCGGTGTTCGCGAGGCTGTTGCGCGGCTCCATGCTGGCCGAGCGTGCGAGCGACCACGTCCTCGCCGCCCGGGCCCTCGGCGTCCGCCAACAGGCGGTCGTCTTCCGCCACATGCTGCCCAACTCCGTCGGACCGGTGATCGTGCAGACCACCCTGGTCCTCGCGACGGCCATCATCGACGCCGCCGCCCTGTCGTTCCTCGGCCTCGGGAACCCGGACGACAGCAGGCCGGAGTGGGGCCAGATGCTCGGCGCATCCACCAAGTTCATCTACGACCACCCCCACCTCGCCGTGTACCCGGCGCTGTGCATCATCTTCGTCGCGCTGGGTTTCACCCTCATGGGGGAGTCGCTGCGCGAGGCCCTCGACCCGAAGACCAGGAGGTGAGGATGACCGCCACGGCCACACCGCCGCCCGTCGCGGCACACGGCGAGCAGCCGCTCCTGTCGGTACGTGACCTTCGGGTGACCTTCACCCGCCAGGGGGAGCAGCCGTTCCCGGCCGTGGACGGCGTGAGCTTCGACGTCCGCCCCGGGCAGACCGTCGGCCTCGTCGGCGAGTCCGGCTGCGGCAAGTCGGTCACCTCGCTGGCCATCATGGGTCTGCTCCCGCGGCGCGGCAACCGGGTCGAGGGGACGGCGTCCTTCGACGGGACCAACCTCCTCGACCTCGACCAGGGTGCGATGCGCGACCGCCGTGGCCGGGACATCGCGATGATCTTCCAGGACCCGTTGTCCTCGCTGAACCCCGTGGTGCCCGTCGGCCTCCAGGTCACCGAGGTGCTCGAACGGCACCGGGGCATGTCGCGCAAGGCCGCCCGCCCCCTGGCCCGCGACCTGCTCAACCGGGTCGGGATCCCGGATCCCGACCGTCGGCTCAAGGACTACCCGCACCAGATGAGTGGCGGGATGCGCCAGCGCGCGCTCATCGCCATGGCCCTCGCCTGCGCACCTCGCCTGCTCATCGCCGACGAGCCGACGACGGCCCTGGACGTCACCATCCAGGCCCAGATCCTCGCCCTGCTCAAGGAGCTGGTCCAGGAGAGCGGCACGGCGCTCGTCATGATCACGCACGACCTCGGCGTCGTCGCAGGACTCTGCGACGAGGTCAACGTGCTGTATGCCGGCCGCATCGTCGAGCGCGGGCGCCGTCACGAGCTCTTCGCGGACCCGCGGCACCCCTACACCCACGGCCTGCTGGGCTCCATCCCTCGACTGGACGCGCCCCGTGGCGAGCGGCTCACGCCGATTCCGGGATCGGTCTCCGACAACCTCCCGTGGGACCATGCGTGCGCCTTCGCGCCGCGGTGCCCGAACGCCATCGACATCTGCACCGAGGTCACGCCCGCCCTCGAGGAGTCCGCGACCAGGGCCCTGCGCTGCCACAACCCGGTGAGGTGACGAGATGACCGAGACCGCCACGGGCGCGCGCCCGGCCGCCGGAGGGGACGACGACGTCCTCGTCGACGTGCGGGGTGTCAAGGTGCACTTCCCCATCAAGCGCGGAGTCATCTTCGACAAGGTCATCGGCTACGTGTACGCCGTCGACGGGGTGGACCTGCAGATCCGGCGTGGCGAGACCTATGGGCTCGTCGGCGAGTCCGGGTGCGGCAAGTCGACCCTCGGCAAGGCCATCCTCAACCTCGAGCCGCCCACCGCCGGCAGCGTGCTCTTCGACGGCACGGACATCGCCTCGCTCAAGGGTGAGGAGCTGCGCCGGAAGCGCAAGGACATCCAGATGGTCTTCCAGGACCCGATGAGCAGCCTGGACCCCCGGCAGTCGGTGGAGTCGCTCCTCGTCGAGGGCATGCGGGCGCACGGCCTCGACGCCGACGGGCCGTCGACGGCGAAGCGGCTCCGTGAGCTGCTGGCGGCCGTCGGCCTCCCCGCGGCGGCGCTCACGAAGTACCCGCACGAGTTCTCCGGGGGCCAGCGGCAGCGCATCGGGATCGCCCGTGCGCTCTCCGTCGAGCCCAAGCTCATCGTCGCGGACGAGCCGGTGAGCGCGCTCGACGTGTCGGTGCAGGCCCAGGTCATCAACCTGCTCGAGGAGCTCCAGGACGAGTTCCACCTGACCTATCTCGTCGTCGCGCACGACCTGGCCGTCGTGCGCCACATCAGCGACCGGATCGGCGTCATGTACCTCGGCGGTCTCGTCGAGGAGGCGACCGCCGACGACCTCTATGCGCTCCCCCTCCACCCGTACACGCGCGCCCTGCTGTCCGCGGTTCCCGTGCCGGACCCGACGGTCGAGGACACCAGGGAGCAGATCCTGCTCACCGGTGACCTTCCGTCTCCCTCGAACCCTCCTGCCGGATGCCGGTTCCACACCCGCTGCCCCTGGCGCCAGCCCACGCGGTGCGACGACGAGCGCCCGGCGCTGCGCACGGTCGGCATCGCCGGGGTCCCCGCCGGCCACCGCGTCGCCTGCCACTGGGCCGAGCAGATCGAGAGCGGGGAGCTGAAGCCGCACGCGGTCACCGCCGAGATGGTCGAGCAGGTCGATACGAGCTCCGACCACGAGGACTTCATCGGGCCTGCCTCCGTCACCGAGGCCCTCTGAGCGGGACGTGCCGTTCCCGGCATACCGACGAGCCGTTCCCGGCATACCGACGGTTGATGCGGTCGCCGGGCGCGGACGTCCGGGCCGGCGTGGACCACAATGGGCGCATGAGCCGACTCTTGAGCGACGACGAGGTGACCACCCAGCTGCGTGGGCTGACCGGCTGGACGCGCCAGGGCGACGCGCTCGTCGCGACCGTGGACGCCCCGGACTTCCCGGCCGCCATCCGGATCGTCACGGCGGTGGCCGACGAGGCCGAGCAGATGAACCACCACCCCGACATCGACATCCGCTGGCGCACCACCCGGTGGTCGCTCACGACCCACGACGCCGGTGGGCTCACCCAGCTCGACATCGAGCTCGCGCACCGGATCTCCGCTGCCGCCGAGGCCGAGGGGGGGACCGTCGGTGCCTGACCACGTCAGCGTCCCCGGGCACGTCGAGGCGCACACCGGGTCGTACGCCGGGCGGCTGAACTGGCTGCGGGCCGGTGTGCTGGGTGCCAACGACGGCATCGTCTCGACTGCCGGCCTCGTCATCGGCGTCGCGGCGGCCACCTCCGACCGCGCACTCGTGCTCACGGCGGGGCTGGCCGGGCTCGCCGCCGGCGCGATGAGCATGGCGGTCGGCGAGTACGTCTCGGTGAGCACCCAACGTGACTCCGAGCAGGCCCTCATCGCCAAGGAGATCCGTGAGCTGCACGAGGAGCCCGAAGCCGAGCTCGCCGAGCTCGCCGGGATCTACCGTGGGAAGGGCCTCTCCCCGCGCCTGGCGCAGCAGGTCGCCGAGGAGCTCACCGCCCACGACGCCCTCGGCGCCCACGCGGAGGTGGAGCTCGGGATCGACCCCGAGAACCTCACCAACCCCTGGCACGCCGCCTGGGCATCGATGGCGGCCTTCACGGTCGGTGCGCTGATCCCCTTGCTCGCCATCGTCCTGCCACCGCTCGGCTGGCGGGTGCCCGTCACCGTGGCCGCGGTGGTCCTCGCGCTGGCCGGGACGGGGTGGCTCAGCGCGCGGCTCGGTGACGCCGATGCCGGCCGGGCCACCGTGCGGGTCGTCATCGGTGGTCTGCTCGCCATGGCCGTCACCTACGCGATCGGTGCCGCGGTCGGCACCCGCGTGGCATGAGAACCGGTCCTCGCCTCCTCGTCGTCCAGCACGAGCCGGACGCACCCGTCGGGTGGCTCGGTGAGTGGTGGAGCGACCTGGGGGTGACGCTGACGGTGGTGCGTGCCGACCGGGGGCAGCGCGTGTCCGAAGGGCTGCACGGGCACGACGGTCTCGTCGTCCTCGGTGGCGCGATGGGGTGCTCCGACGACGCTCTGGCACCATGGCTCCCCGCGACGCGACGGCTGCTGGCCCACGCCGTGACCACCGGAGTGCCGACCCTCGGCGTGTGCCTCGGCCATCAGCTCGCTGCCGTCGCCCTGCGAGGGGCGGTGACGCGCAACCCGTCCGGACGCACGGTCGGGCTGGTGCCCGTCCGGCTCACGGCGGCGGGCACGGACGACCTCCTGCTCTCCGGCCTGGACGGGCTGCCCGCCGTGCACTACAACGACGACGTGGTGCTCGATCTGCCGGACGGCGCCGAGGTGCTCGCCACCCTCCCGGACGGCCGCCCCCAGGCGCTTCGCCTCGGGCCTTCCGCGTGGGGCGTGCAGTTCCATCCCGAGACGTCACCCGAGATCTTCGGCACGTGGCTGCGGTGGGACTCCCCCGACGGTCTCACGCCCGAGCAGGAGGACCTCCTCGCCTCCGTCACCGGCGCTCGTGAGGTGCTGCGGGCTGCCTGGCGGCCACTTGCCGAGCGGTTCGCGGCGATCGCCGCCCGGAGCTCCGTTCCCGGCCGTGCGGCGCCGGTCACGTCCTGAACAGTCGCCCTCGGGGGCGGGCGTAGCATCGGCTGCGGCGGGTCCCGCACCCCGCGGTGGACCCAGCCGCCACGGAGATCGCCATGAGTGCACCGACCTCGGCCTCCCCCCGCGAACGCGTCGTCATCCTGGGCGCCGCCGGTCGCGACTTCCATGACTTCAACCTCCTGTACCGGGACGACCCCACGGTGGAGGTCGTGGCGTTCACGGCGGCCCAGATCCCCGACATCGACGGGCGCACGTACCCCCCGGCGCTGGCCGGCAGCCTGTATCCCCGTGGCATCCGGATCGTCGACGAGTCGGCCCTCGAGGACCTCGTCGCCGTGGAGCGCGTCGACACGGTGGTGCTGGCGTACTCCGACCTCGCCCACACCCAGGTCATGCACCTGGCCTCGCGTGCGATCGCTGCCGGGGCCGACATCGTCCTGCCCGGGGCACGCCGCACGATGCTTCGCTCCCGCCGGCCGGTCGTCGCCGTGACCGCCGTGAGGACCGGGGTGGGGAAGAGCCAGACGACCCGGTACGTCGCTCGGCTGCTGCGGGGGATGGGGCTGCGGGTCGTCGCCGTGCGTCACCCCATGCCCTACGGTGACCTCGCCGCGCAGGCGTGCCAGCGCTTCGAGACGCTGGCGGACCTGGAACGCCACCACTGCACGATCGAGGAGCGGGAGGAGTACGAGCCGCACATCGAGACGGGGGGCGTCGTCTACGCGGGCGTCGACTACGGTCGGATCCTCCGCGAGGCCGAGGCCGAGGCGGACGTCGTGCTCTGGGACGGCGGCAACAACGACCTGCCGTTCTACGCACCCGACCTGCACCTCGTCCTCGCCGACCCCCTGCGTCCCGGGGACGAGGCGGGATACCACCCGGGGGAGGCCAACGTGCGGATGGCGGATCTCGTCCTCGTGGCCAAGTGCGACTCCGCGCCGCTCGCGGACGTCGAGGCCGTCGAGGCGTCCGTGCACCGGCTCAATCCCGGCGCCGACGTGCTGCGCTGCGACAGCCCGGTGACACTGGACGACGTCGCTGCCGTGGCTGGTCGACGGGTCGTCGTCGTCGAGGACGGGCCCACGCTGACCCACGGCTCGATGAGCTTCGGCGCTGGGGTCGTCGGCGCACGAGCAGCCGGTGCCGCGGCGCTCGTCGACCCCGCCCCGTATGCCGTGGGATCGCTCGTCACGACCTTCGCGGCGTACCCCAACGCGCGTGGCGTGCTCCCCGCGATGGGCTACGGCGACAGGCAGACCCGCGACCTCGAGGCGACGATCCGGGCCATGGTGGAGGCTCGCGTCGTGGACGTCGTCGTGTCCGGAACGCCGGTCGACCTGACCCAGGTGCTCACCGTGGACGTTCCCGTGGTGCGGGCTCGGTACGAGCTGCGTGAGCAGGTGCCCGGCCGGCTGGAAACGGCCCTTCGCCGGGTCGTCGCTGCCCCCGCTGCTGTGAGCTGAGGACTGCTGGGGGCACCGTCAGCCGGCCGACGTCTCGCCGCGCAGGGCGGCGAACAGCACCGGCGCCAGGTCGGCATCGCGCACCTCCTCGAGCGACACGGGGCGTCCGTCGGGCCCGCTCAGCGGGATGCGCCAGTTGGGGTACTCGTCGTTGGTCCCCGGCTGGTTGACGGCCCGGCGGTCGCCGACGACGTCGGCGAGGGCCACGGCCAGCATCCGGCTCGGCGTCAACGCCATCCAGCGGTGGAGTGCCTCGACCACCGCGCTGACTCCGGCCCCCGGGTCGAGCAGTCCGCGCTCCACGCACGCCTCGCGGAGGCGGCGGATGGAGGCCTCCTCGTGAGCCCGCTCCTCGGCGACGGGACGGGTGAGGAGCCCCAGCTGCTCCCGCACGGTGACGTGCTCCAGCGACAGGTACCCCGCCGAAGGCGGGAGGTCGTGCGTGGTCACGGTCGACAGGCACAGCGGGCGGTAGCGCTCCGGGGGCTTGGGCCGGTCCTCCTCCCACTCGAACCACAGGATCGACGTCCCGACGAGCCCCCGCTCGCTCATGTCGTCACGCACGTGCGGCGCCACGACCCCGAGGTCCTCCCCGATGACCACGGCACCCGCCCGCTCCGCCTCCAGCACGAGGATGCCGAGGAGGGCCTCGTGGTCGTAGTGGACGTAGGTGCCCTCCGCGGGGGTGCAGCCGGCGGGTATCCACCAGAGCCGGAACAGGCCGATGATGTGGTCGACCCGGATGCCGCCGGAGTCCCGGAGGATGGTGCGCACCATGTCGCGGAAGGGGGCGTAGCCCAGCTCAGCGAGGCGGTCTGGACGCCAGGGCGGCTGGCTCCAGTCCTGACCCAGCTGGTTGAACTGGTCCGGCGGAGCACCGACCGTCACGCCACGGGCGAGGGCGTCACCCAGGCCCCATGCGTCGGCCCCCGTCGGGTGCACACCCACCGCGAGGTCGTGGACGATGCCGAGCGGCATCCCCGCGCTCCGGGCCTCCTGCTGCACGGTGGCCAACTGCTGCTCGAGCAGCCACTGCAGCCACCGGTGGAAGTCGACGTCGTCGGCGTGGTCGTGGCGGAACGTGGCGACGGCAGCGTCGTGCGGGTCCCGCAGCCCCACCGGCCATTCGGTCCAGGGCAGCCCGTGCACCTCGGCGAGCGCGCTCCAGGTCGCGAAGGTCTGGAGGCCCTCCCCCTCCCGGGCGCAGAACTCGGCGAACGACCGCTCCCGCTGCCCGACGAGTCCCACGTCGAAGATGAGGCGTAGGGCCTCCTTCTTGGCCGTCCATGCGGCGTCCCGGTCGATCCGGTCCAGCGCGTTGAGTGCCCGTGCCCCGGCGGCCAGCGAGAGCACCTTCCGGTGCGCCGTGTGGTCGAGCCGCGCGAGCTCGGGCACGTCCTCGACGCGCAGGTAGAGCGGGCTCACGAAGCGCCGGGTGGTCGGCAGGTAGGGCGAGGGCTCGACCGGCGGCATCGGCTCCGCCGCGTGGAGGGGGTTGATGAGGAGGAAGTCGGCGTCGTGGGCTGCGGCTGCCCACGTCGCCAGGTCGGCGAGGTCACGCAGGTCGCCGATGCCCCAGGACTCCGCCGACCGCACCTGGTAGAGCTGCGCCTGCAGACCGACGACACGACCCTCGGCGAGGGCCGCCGGGAGCTCCAGGCGCTGGGGTGTCACGACGAGGGTCGCCTCGGTGGAGTCCTCGTCGACGGCTGGCACGTCGAGGTGGGCCACGAGGCGGTGCCAGCCGGTCGGCAGGTCACCCGGCAGCTCGAACGTGGCCTGACCCATGGACTGCCCTTCCACATCGCGGTCCGGCACCCACCGGTCCACCTGCCGGGCCTGTCGGACCCCTCCGTCCTCGAGGAGGATGTCCAGGCGGATGCCGGTGCCCGCCGCGACGTGGGCGTGGACGTGCGGGGTCCACCCCTCTCGCGCGACGACCGATGGCGGCAGGGTTCGTCGCCAGTGCCTCAGCTCGACGTCGGAGATGGCCTGCTCGATGGCGTCGTCGCCGCCGGACTCGACCCCCAGGGCGGTGAGCACCGCGCGGATCGCGGCAGCGGACACCGTGACATGCCGGCCCTGCCAGTCCCAGTAGTCCGTCGCGACCCCGTGTGCATGGGCGAGCTCGACGAGCCGGGGCGGCGGGGCGGCGGGGTCCATGTCGCCCATCCTGCCAAGAGTCAACGAGTCGGTCGGACCTCGTCCCGCCAGGAGTGGCGGGGTTCGTAGCCCAGCAGGCGACGCGCTTTGTCGATCGAGAGCAGCGTCTCGTGCTCACCGAGCTCCTTGCGGACCGCCACCCCCGGAAACACCTCGGCGGCAAGGTCCGCGCTGGACCGGTTCATCACGGTGTCCGGCGAGGCGATGACGAAGCGCTCGAAGCCGGGCGAGGTGTGTTCCAGCGCGCGTTCGACCGCCAGGGCGCCGTCTCGGCCGTCGATGTAGCTCCAGAGGTTCCATTTCCGCTGCATCGGGTCGGCATCGAAGGACGGGAACGCGTCGTAGTCCTCGGGGTCCATGACGTTGGAGAACCGCAGGGCAGTGACCGAGAGGTCGGGATGCCAGCGACACAGCTCGACCGCCATGGTCTCCTCGAGGTGCTTGCCGAGCGAGTAGACCGACTCGGGGCGTCCGGCATACTCCTCGTCGACCGGCAGGTACGGCGGCGGGGTGTCGAAGGGCAGCCCCAACACGGTCTCGCTCGAGGCGAGGACGACCTTGGTGATCCCGAGCCGGATCGCGGCGTGGAGGACATGGAAGGTCCCGACCATGTTGTTGGCGAAGGTGGCGACGTCCGGCCGCAGGCCAGGGGCCGGGATGGCCGCGAGGTGCACCACGGCCTCTGCCGCGGGATGTTCGCCGTGGATGCCGCCGAGGGCGTCCACGACCTGCCCGTAGTCCGCGACGTCGACCTGGACCCAGCCGGTCCACCGCTCCCCGTGGAGGTCGAGGTTGACCACGTCGTGGCCTCGTGAACGCAACCGCTCCACGACGTGCCTGCCGAGCTTGCCCGACCCCCCGGTCACCGCGATCCGCATAGCGAGAGCGTATGCCGCCGCTCGGGGCCGGAGGGACCCTCCGGCCGCGTCGCGGCGACCTCGCGGCACGTGGTTCGGGACGCGCCTGTTGCTTTGCGGCCCTGTCGGTCGACCTCGGCATGATGGGTCCATGCCGACCATCGTCTTTCTCCACGCCCATCCCGACGACGAGGCTTCACAGACCTCCGGGTCGATGGCCCGTGCCGTCGCCGAGGGGAGCCGCGTCGTCGAGGTCTTCGCCACCCACGGTGACCACGGCGAGGCCCCGAGCGACCTCGAGCCCGGTGAGACCGTCATCGACCGGCGGCGCAAGGAGGCCGAGGCGGCCGCAGCGGTGATCGGCCTCCACCGGGTCGTCTGGCTCGGCTACGCCGACTCCGGGATGAGCGGCTGGGAGCAGAACTCGCACGAGCGGGCCTTCGCCGCGGCGCCCCTCGACGAGGCGGCAGCCCGGTTCGCCGAGGTGCTCGACGAGGAGCGCGCCGACATCGCTGTCGGCTACGACTGGCACGGTGGCTACGGCCACCCCGACCACGTCAAGGTGCACCACGTCCTCCACCGTGCGGCAGAGCTCGCCGCCCGGCGGCCGCGTGTCCTGGAGTCCACGATGAACCGGGACGCGATGCGCCGCTTCATCGAGGCCGCCGGAATGGCAGGCACCGAGGACTACGACCCCGACCGGCCGATGGATGACGGAAACCCCCTCGGCGAGCCTGAGTCCGCGATCCACTGGCGCGTCGACGTCAGCCCGTGGCTCGACCGGCGTCGTGCTGCCCTGCAGGCACACGCCAGCCAGGCCACCGACGTCGGCATGATGCTGGCGATGCCGCCCGAGGTGTTCGCCGTCGTGTTCGGCCACGAGCACTACATCGAACGAGGCCGCCCCGAGGGAATGGTCGAGGGGTGGCCGTTCGTCGGCTGACCACGGACGGTCAGTCGGCGGCCTCGGGCACGACGACGACGACTCGGCCGGCGTGCTGGACGACCTGCCTGCTCACGGAGCCCAGCAGGAGGCCGGCGAAGCCACCGTGCCCTCGGCGGCCGACGACGACGAGGTCGGCGTCGAGTTCGGCCCCGGCCTCCACCACCGCCTTCGATGGTGAGCCGTGCCGGATGTCGACGGTCACGTCGACGCCCGGGTAGCGCGCGGCCACCGGGTCGACGACCTCGTGCACGAGCGCGGCATACCGCTGCTCCACCTCGACCCAGCTGTCGCTGCCCGGCTCGGTGACGACCACACCGCGGTGCACCTCCAGGTGCCAGCCGAGCACGCAGGTGACGGAGGCTCCGCTCGCCTGGGCACTCGACAGCGCCGTCTCCACCGCCTGACCACTCGCCTTGCTGCCGTCGACCGCGACGACGATCCGCCGCGGCCGCACCACGTCGGTGTCGGCGGGCACCACGGCCACCGGGCAGCCCGCGTGGGCGACGACCGGCAGAGCCACCGACCCGAGCAGCATGCGCTCGAGCCGCCCCCGCCCGGGCGCGCCGACCACCACCCGGAGTGCTCCGACGGACAGGCGGACGATCGCAGCCGCCGGCGGACCCCACGGCACCGCGGTCGCGACGTGGAGGCCCGGCACACGGTCGCGCACCCGGGCCGTGGCCCGGTCGAGGACCTGCCGGGCGCCCTGCTCCAGGCCGTCGGCAAGGCTGGGTGACCCCGAGACCAACGCCTCGTAAGGAGTCAGCTGGACCCCCGGGTCGACGACGCTCACGACACGAAGGGGTGCACCGAGGCGGGCGGCCTCGTCAGTGGCCCAGTCCAGCACCGGTTCATCACCGGTCGACCCGTCGAGAGCCACGACCACGGAGCCGGTGGTCCCGATGCGCTCATCGGGGCCACCGGGATCCGTCGCGAAGGTCTCCCTGACGATGTCCTCGGCCACATCGTCATTCTCCTCCTCGGGGGGTGGGCCTGCACGGTCTCGTCGCTCACACCGTGAAGGGTGCGACGATCCGGTGGTGGGCCCCAACGCCGGAGCAGCCGAGGACTTCCTCGCGGACTCCTCGCTCGGCCTGGCCGTCCTCGTGCGGGTGCGGGAGGTGATGGCGGAGAGTCACCCCGATGTCACCGAACGCGTCGGACGCAGCCAGGTCGCCTTTCGCCGCCGGCGTGGGTTCGCCTACCTGTGGATGCCGGGTCGGTACCTGAGGAACCCCCGCGCCGAGGTCGTGTTGTCGCTCGCGTTGCCCTCGCGGGTCGACTCACCGCGTTTCGCGGAGGTCGTCCACCCGGCTCCGACCACGTGGATGCACCACCTCGACGTGCACGCGACCGCGGACGTCGACGACGAGGTCGCGGCCTGGCTGGTGCACGCGGCCGATGCCGCGGGGCCGGTCGCCACGTGATGCTCAGGAGTGCACGGTCTCCCGACCCGCCGAGGCCGGGTCAGGAGGCAGGTCCTCGGCCGCGGCAGGAGCGGGCGACATCTCCGCGTTGGGCGAGAGGAGGTCTCCGCCGGCCTGTTCGAGCAGCACCCGTGCGGCGTCACGGCCGGCCTGGAGCATGCGGTCGAACTGGTGGAACTCCAGCAGCCCCACGCCCATCGCGGACGGGCTCACGACCCAGGCACCACGAGCCCTCGCGGCGTCGACGGCTCCTCCGCTGCCGATCATCATCGTCCGCATCAGGGTGTCTCCCAGTCCGGGGACCCGGGGCCTGCCCGGACGGTGGCGGCCATCGCCCCCGGAGCCGATGTTGACGGCGACGACCCGGCCCTCGTCACGTTCGACGAGGAGGTCGGTCGGCATGTTGTCGAGCACGCCGCCGTCCACGAGCAGCCGTCCGTCCTCCATCGGAACAGGTGCGAAGAGGACGGGCAGGCGGCACGAGACCTTCACGGCATCGACGAGGCTTCCCCGTCGGTGCACCTGGCGCGTGCGGCCGACGAGGTCCACGCTCACCACCGACAGCTGCCGAGGGAGGCCTTCCAGGACGGTGTCCGCGCCGTAGGCCCGCACGAGACCCGCGTGGACGCGTTGGCCTCGCGCCAGCGAGTACGGCGACAGCCGGTAGTCGCCGAAGGGGCGCCGTCGCACCAGCTCACTGAAGCAGACCTCTTCCAGGTCGTCGCCCGTGACCCCCGTCGCGTGCAGGCCGGCGATGATCGCCCCGACGCTGCTCCCGGCCACGCGGTCGACGTGCAGACCGGCGTCCTCCAGCTCACGGAGCACCCCCACGTGCGCCAGTGCCCGGGCCCCACCGCCGGCCAGGACGAGACCGAGGGATCGTCCGGCGAGCCGGTCCGCCAGCGGCCGCAGTGCCGTCGCGAGGTCGCCCGTCGCCAGGGTGAGCTGCCAGGCGTCGACCCGGGCGACCCAGGCGACGCGCTGCCCGGGTGCAGGCGCCGGACCGACGAGCACGAGGTCGGGCTGTCGCGAGGGGGCCGGGTGGGGGGCGACGTCCGGGAGGGGCTGGTCGCTGGAGGCGACGAGCACGACGGCGTCGGCCTGGCGCAGGCAGAACTCCTGCCAGGCGGCGTCCCCGCCTGCCTCCGGGGCGTCGGCGACGAGCACCACGCGGTCGTGGTCCCGCTCGGCCCGGGCGAGACCGTCGGGAGTGAGCACTCCGGGTGCAGCGACCCGCACGTGGTGACGCAACCGCTCGATGATCCGGTGGGCGACGTCGGCTGTCCTCGCCCCGTCACCGAGACCGACGACCGCCACGACCGAGACCCGTTCCGGCGGGGGCGGCACCTGCGCCGCCCCGGCGGTGCGCAGGCGCTCCGCGACCTGCCCGAGGACCACCCGCGCGGCCAGCCGGTCGGTCTCGAGAAGCTCCTCGAACGCGTCCCGCGGGATCTCCGTGAGCGTGGTGTCCCGGCGAGCCCGCACCGTGGCGGATCGGTTCTCGCCGGTGAGCAGTGCCAGCTCACCGAGGACCTGGCCCGCCCCGAGCTCACGCACCACGGCCCCCTGCACGAGGACCTCGAGCCGCCCGCTGCGCACGACGAAGGCTGATCCGGGCGGATCACCGTCGCGCATGAGGTCGGTCCCCGCAGGGAGCCTCACCAGCCGCGTGGCTCGTTCCAGTCGCTGCCTCGCCTCGTCCGGAAGAGCCGCGAACAGGGGCACGTCCGAGAGGTCGCTGAACTCCGTGGTGCCCGGGGGCAGCGGCGCACGGGACGCCCGCGACGTGGCCGGAGGATGGATCACCGGAGGCCGGTGGTCGGCGACGTCCTCCTCATCTGCCGCAGCCCGGAGGCGCCCGAGCGGCGCTGCGGCGATGGCCACCAGGAGGAACGCCACGATGGACAGGACCCACCCGTCCCTCAACGCCTGCACTGCCGTCGCCGGCGTCGGCTCGCCGATCACGGCAACGAGGACCGCGATGCCCAGGACGCCGCCGAGCTGGCGAGCGCTGGACACCGCGGCCGATGCGGTGGCATACCGACCTCCCGGCACGGCGGCGAGGGCGGCGCTGCCGAGGAGGGGCAGGGTGGCGCCGACGCCGATACCGCTGAGCACCTGGCCCGGCATCCACTCGGCCCAGAAGGCGGGCTCGAGACCCACCTGCTGGTGGTACCAGACATAGGCGCCGGCCCAGACGACCGCACCCGGCACGACGAACCACCTGTACCCGTGGCGGTCTGCCAGCGGTCCCAGCCTCGACGCGACGACCGCGGCCACCACGGCGGCCGGGACGAGGGCGAGACCGGCCCGGAGCACGTCGTATCCCCAGACGTACTGCAGCCAGAGGATGTTGGTGAGGAGGTAGGCATAGAACCCGAAGCCGGCGAGAACCGTGGCGACCGAGCCGATGCCGAAGGACGGCAGCCTCAGCAGCGCCGGGTCGAGCATGGGCGCGCGGTGCCGGCGCGAGCTGGCGACGAACAGGCCCAAGAGCACCGCGGCCGCCGCGAACGACCCGACCACCGCGAGGCTCGACCACCCCCAGTCCTGTCCCTTGACGATGCCGAGGTTGAGGACCCCGAGGCCGAGGACGAGCAGGGCGGCCCCCACGAGGTCGGGCAGCATCCGCCGCCCGGGCGCCCTGCTCTCCACCAGCTCGTGCCGGGCGGCCCACACGGCCACGAGGCCGAACGGGAGGTTGACGAGGAAGGCCCATCTCCACCCGCCGAGCTGGACCAGGGCGCCGCCGATCGGCGGCCCCAGGCCGGCGGCCACGGCAGCGGATGCACCCCAGATGCCGATGGCGTGAGCCCGCCGCTCCGCCGGGAAGGCGGCGATCACGAGGGCGAGGGAGGCCGGCACGAGCATCGCCGCACCGAACGCCTGGAGGACACGGAAGGCGACGAGCACCTCCACCGACGGGGCGAGACCGCAGAGCACCGACGCGAGGGTGAAGATCACCACACCGGTGACGAAGGACCTGCGCCGCCCGACCAGGTCGGTGAGGCGGCCGCAGAGGATGAGGCAGGCCGCGAACACGATGTTGTAGGCGTTGAGCACCCATGACAGGCCGGCGATCGAGGTGTCGGGGAAGGACTCCCGGATCGAGGGAAAGGCGACGTTGACGATCGTCGCGTCGAGGAAGGCGAGGAAGGCGCCGAAACTCGCGACGAGGAGCACCCGGGACGGCGGCACCCGCGTCGTTGCGGCAGTGGACATCCTCACCCCTCAGGAAGGCTCGACACCCGGAACCTAGCGCTCGGCCGCCGTGTGGCGCAGGACGACGCACGGATCCACGGGCGGCCGCGCGATCTTCGGCGTGACCGGCCGGAGCGCCGCGCGGCAGCGAGGCCTCAGACGCTGCGAGGCACCTTCCCGGTGAGTGTGAGGCACCCGCGCATGAACCGGTGGCCGCGATCGGATGCCGCCCCGAACATCAGCGGGCAGCCGCCGGCGATCACCGTCATCCCGGCGTCCCGGCCCACTGCCGTCGCCTCGGGCGAGACGCTCCCGGCGCCGAACGCCCGATGCAGCCACGCCCTCGTGATGCCCAGGTCCGCCGCCTCGCGGACCGTGGCCTCGGCGTGCTCCGCCGAGGTGGCGACCACGACGGCCTCGACCCCGCCCGGAATGGACCTCAGGCTCGGGTATGCCGGGTCCTCCTCGACCGTCTCGGCGTTCGGGTTCACCGCGAACACCTCGAACCCTCGCTCTCGGAGACGCGTGTAGACCACGTTGCCGCCGTGGCTCCCGGGCTCCCGTGACACACCGGTCACGGCGATCCTGCGGCAGGACAGGAAGTCCTCTGCGGCATCGGCGATGGTCGTCATGTCCCTCTCCCTTCACCTCGGGTTTTCACCGGCTCTGGCCGAGCCGGCCCCGTCTTCACGGTAGGACCGCACCGGGTGGGCGGCTCGGGATGGTGAGCGCTCTCACGGGGGCTGACCTCGCCCCGGGGACAGGCATCCAGTCGACCTGCGGGCCACCTCACGTGACTCCTCGACAAGGGCCACGAGCGCCCCCGCTGCGCCCGCGGAGAGGGCGTCTCAGAAGCCCGGCTCGCGTCGGGGCACGTTCCCGTCTCCTCCTCCACCACGTCCCTTCGGAGGTGACGAACACCCACCGCGTCGGGCAGCGTCCAACCGGAGCGCCGAGGTCAAGCCGCGAAGGGCGACGCACACCCGCGCGGAAAACCGGTTGCTCCGGGCGCATACCGCCGCGCCCAATGGTGCGGTGAACACGCCGCCGCGCGCCGTCGTGCTCGTCGAGGGTGTCAGCGACCGGGTGGCGCTGCACACCCTGGCCCAGCGCGGCGGTCGCGACCTGGGTGCCGAGGGGGTCGAGGTCGTCGCGATGGACGGCATCACCAACACCCGGACCTTCGCCTTGCGGTACGGCCCGCAGGGCCTCGACGTCCCGCTCGCGGGCCTCTATGACGCCGCCGAGGAGGCCATCCTCCGGCACGGGCTTGCGGCGGCGGGGCTGGGCGCCGCTCTGGAGCAGGACGGACCCTCCCGCCTGGGGTTCTTCAGGTGCTCGGCGGATCTGGAGGACGAGCTGATTCGAGCCCTCGGTACCGAGGCCGTCGAAGCCGTCATCGGGCAGGCAGGCGAGGCGCAGTCCTTGGGTCTCCTGGCGCAGATGCCCGCGCAGCGCGGATGGACGCGCGAGGCCGTTCTCCGCCGCTTCCTCGGGGCGCGGTCGGGGCGCAAGGCACGCTATGCGGCGCTGCTGGTCAGCGCCGTGGAACCCGGCCGGGTACCGGAGCCGCTGACGGCACTACTGGCCCGGGTCTGATCGGGTGGGTCCGCGAGTGCACTGTCGGGATCGGCCTCGTACTGCTTGCGGTGGTGGACGTTCGGCAGCTCCGCCGACTGCAGTACCGGCACCACGCAACGGCCTCGCGGCCGTCCATCACCAGCGCGGCGTGCGCCCGGCCCTCCACCACCACCGCTGCTTGGACGCCCGGGTCCCCTTCGGAGGTCGAGGCTCTCTCGCCGTGGAGGGTGTGGAGCCACGTGCACGTAGGGCGTCACGTGCGTAGCCCGCCGCCCCACGCCGGATGGCCAAGAGCCACGTCGGCGGCACGCGGTGCACGATGGGTCATGAGCGATCCCCCACTGCTCCGCGGAGTCGACGCGATCACGATCCCCGTCCCAGACCTCGACGAAGGGCTCCGCTTCTATCGTGACCAGCTGGGTCACACCCTGCTGTGGCGCCACGACGCCATCGGGCAGGCGGGTCTGAGCATGCCGGAGAGCGACACGGAGATCGTGCTGACCACGGCCCTCGACCACGCGCCGAACTGGCTCGTCACCTCGGTTCCCGAGGCGACCAGGTCCGTCGTCGCCGGAGGCGGGCGGGTCGTGCTGGAGGCCACCCCCATCCCGGTCGGAACCGTGGCGGTGGTCGAGGATCCGTTCGGCAATGCCCTGACCCTGGTCGACCTCTCGGCCGGACGGTACGCCACCGACGCAGCCGGGGACGTCACCGGAGTGGACCCTCCTGCAGGAAGTGACTAGCTGGTCCGGATTCGCGACCTTTGCTCGGGCTGCCGGGGCTACTAGCGTGGTGTCGGTGATGGCGGAATCGGGAACCGGCCTGCATCCCCGGCCTCAGCTCACGCGTCAACGGTGGTTCGACCTTTCCGGCCAGTGGCAGTTCTCGTACGACGACGCCGACGTCGGGCTGAACCGATGCTGGTACCAGAGCTGGGATGAGTCCGAGGGTGTGGCCGAGCGTGCCATCACCGTGCCGTTCCCCCCTGAGTCGACAGCCAGTGGGATCGGGGACACCGGCTTCCACCGAGTGCTGTGGTACCGGCGCACGTTCACGGCGCCGAACGGTCCTGACGAGCGGCTGCTCCTGCACTTCGGCGCCGTGGACTACACGGCGGATGTCTGGGTCAACGGACAGCTCGTCGCTCAGCACACCGGTGGTCACACGCCGTTTCACGCTGACATCACCGATGCGCTGGTCGGCTCGGCGGAGCAGGTGGTGGTGGTCCGCGCAGTCGATGACCCACACGACCTCGAGCAGCCCCGGGGCAAGCAGGACTGGCAGGAGGCCCCTCACGCCATCTGGTACCAACGGACCAGCGGCATCTGGAAGTCCGTATGGCTCGAGCCGGTGCCGGCCACGCGGATCGATGAGCTGCGGTGGACTCCCGACGTCGAGACCGCCACGCTGAGCCTCGATGTCCGCCTGAACGCCGTGGCCCAGCAGCCCTTGCGGCTGCGCCTGCGGTTGACTCACGACGGCGCCGAACTGGCCGACACCTCGGTGATGGTGGCGCGGGACCGTGCCAGCATCACCGTGCCGCTGCGGCAGTCCCACATGACCCTCGAACGGCGCCGGATGCTGTGGTCGCCCGAGACGCCCAACCTGCTCGACGCCGAGGTCTGGCTGCACGCAACCGATGGCGAGGGGAGTGCCACGGAGCCGGTGGACCTGGTCCACAGCTACGCCGCGATGCGCAGCATCGGTGCCTCGAGCAACCGGATCCTGCTCAACGGCCGTCCGTACTTCCTGCGTCTCGTCCTCGACCAGTGCTACTGGACGGAGTCGCACCTGGCGGTGCCGGACCCCGATGCGGCCCGCCGGGAGGTGGAGCTCGTGCGCAGCCTGGGCTTCAACGGGGTGCGCCTGCACCAGAAGGTGGCCGACCCGGGCTTCCTCTACTGGTGCGACCGGTTGGGTCTGCTGGTGTGGGCGGAGATGCCGGCCGCCTACGAGTACTCGACCCGGACGGTGGAGCGGGTCACCCGGGAGTGGTTGGAGATCCAGCGGCGCGACTACAGCCATCCGTGCATCATCGCGTGGGTGCCGGTCAACGAGAGCTGGGGCGTTCCGAACCTCGCCACCTCGACGCGGCACCGCAGCTTCGTCACGGCGCTCTACCACCTCACCAAGGCGCTCGACCCCACCCGGCTCGTGGTGGGCAACGACGGCTGGGAGCAGGTGGTCACCGACGTCATCACGGTGCACGACTACACCGCACGGCCGGAGGTGCTCACGCAGCGCTATGGCAGCGCCGCCAGCATCGCGGACACCCTGCAGGACGTTCAGCCGATGTACCGCACGGTGTTGCTGCCGGGGATGCCCGGTGAGGGTCGCCCCCTGATGATCACCGAGTTCGGCGGGATCTCCCACGACGGGGACGGCGCACCGTCCTGGCACGGGTACTCGGTGGCGCGGACGCCGGAGGACCTCGTCGAGCGTTACCGCGCCCTCGTCGACGCGCTGCTCGACGCACCCGCCATCAGCGGCTTCTGCTACACCCAGTTCACCGACACCCTGCAGGAGAAGAACGGGCTCGTGACCGCCGACCGTGAGCCCAAGGCGGACCTCGCGACGTTGCGCTCGATCACCCGCCGGCCGTCCGCCGCGGTTCCGGCCGACGAGGTCGGCTCGTTCGAGTACGGCGACTACCCGCCCACGGTGATGGACCGGAACTCCACACGTTGACCTCGTCGACGCGCACCACCGCGGGCAACGAGCGCAGCCGGGCGTCCTGTCACACCGCTTCTGGCGCCGTCACGCCACGGAACGCGCCAGATCCGAGATCGCGGCATGCGATCCGAACCGGCGTTCCCCCGGTCCAGGAACGCCATCCCACCACCCCACACCTAGGAGCGGCCCGCGAACACCAGCCCGCCCGTCACGCCCCCCCAGAGGTGGATCCGAAAGCGGTCGAGAGCGAGGTTCTCCGCGAAGGCGACGTACCACACCGCCTGAACTGCGACGGGTCAGACACGTAGTGGTTGTTCCTGCAGAGCCAAGCGAGCCTCGTCCAGCAGGATCCGCTCGGCCTCGCGATAGCGGCGGTCTGCCTCGGCGCGGGTGTCCCCGACTGAGGTCATCCCGACGCGGCCGTGCTCGGTCAGACAGCTGATCATGTGGAAGACGATGCCCTCCTGACGCGACTGGTCGAAGTGCAGCCCGTGCCGGGCCACGATGTCGAACAGGTCGGAGGGGGCGAGGCCGCGAAGGTCCGAGGACTCCAGGTGGTCCGTCGCCACGAGGTGCTTCTCCCCACCCCGGGGTGTGGTGAACAAGGCTGTTGCGGGGTCGTACCGACCGTCGGTGAGGAACTGCAGCGTGAGGAAGGGATGGGTCGTGCCGCCCTTGCGCAGGTTGAGCTCGATGGCGTACGGCGTCCACGATGCACCACCCTCTCGGACGACCACGAAGTCGACCGCGAACCTGCCGAGAGCACCTTCTTGGGCGAGCCGCTGCCCGATCTGCTCCGCATGGGTGGTGATGAGCCTCGCGTACGCCGCGGCGGCCGGAAAGACGCATCCGAGGTACATCTGCCCGCTGGGCCCGCCGAGTAGCTGGTCGTGGGTGGACAGCAGCTCGACCTTGCCGCTGGGCAGGACCCGCAGCTGGACACTCGGGCTCTGCAGCTCCTCTCCGCTGATGCGCTCCTCGACGATCCCGCCGCCCTCGGCGAACTTGGCAACGTAGACGTCGAACGGTGTCGTCTCCGACTCCAGGACCATGTGCTGGAGGCGCGTCATCACCTCGTCCCTCTCGTCGACCGAGCCCGGACTCGGGAGTCCGGTCAGGGTCACGACGGCGTTTCCGGACCCCGAGACACCTTCGTTGAGCTTGACGATGGCGCTGGCCATGGCGGGGCGTTGCCGCCGCATCTCCACCACGGCGTCGGCGATCTCGTCGAGACTGTGCAGGTCCTCGGCACCCAACGGGTGAGGCACCCCGACCTCTGCGAAGAGTCGTCGGCATCCGGTCTTCGATCCGAGCTCGGCCAGCCGTGGGTCGGCGCCGTACATCGGGATGCCGATGCTCAGCGCCACATCACGCTCCAGCTCCGTCGTGTTGTAGGGGACCATGTGGGATCGAGCCGGGTTGGGCACCAGTTCCGCGATGCGGCGCAACAGCTTCGGTCGTGCCAGGAGCTTCTCGCTGAGCGAGCGCGCGGACGAGTCGTGGACGGAGATGAGGGAGAGGCGGGCCCGGGCGTGGCTCGGGATGACGCCGCTGAGGAGGGCCAGGTAGTACTCGACGATCTCGGGTGCGATCGGCATCGACGTCACGTAGACCATCCGCAGACGCGGCTGGCGCAGCAGGACGAGCAGGAAGAGGAACCGCTCCTCGTACGCCTGCGACATGCTGCCGCTCGCGGACACGGCACGGTCGAGCGAGATCGAGGGGACGACGACGATCGACTCGTCGTCGTGGTTGAGGCGCATCGCGTTCCACACGTCGGGCATGCGTGCCTGCAGCGTGTCGAACCGTCGGTAGCGCTCCTGCTCGGTCAACGCCGAGAGGAGAGCTGGCGCTTGCGGGGGTGCGGTCCAGAGTGCGCCCGTCACGAGACGGTCCTCGCGCTGTCCAGCCCCATCACGCTGAAAGCGTGGACTGGGCGGCTGAAACCCTTGACCTGGCGGTCGCCGGCGTCCTCCCCCACGACGGACGGCCCGGCGGCTGAGAAGACCCGCTCGGTCGTGAGAATCTGCCATGGGCCCGCGTCGGCACAGAGTCGTGCCGCGAGGTTCGTGACGTTACCGATCGCGGCGTAGTCCTGGCGGCCCTCGAAGCCGATCGTGCCCAAGGTGGCATAGCCCTGGGCGATCCCGATCCCGAATCCCAGGTCGTGACCCCGCCGGGCCCACGACTCGGCCAGCCCCATCACACGGGTGCGCATCGCCACCGCCATGCGGACCGAGCGAAGCGGCCCGTCGTCGCACCGGACCGGGTCGTTGAAGAAGACCATCATCCCGTCACCGGTGAAGCGCTCGAGCGTCCCCTCGAACCGGAAGATGAGGTCGCCGAGTGCGTGGTGGTACTCCTGCAGCACCGCGATCACCTCCTCCGGCTCGCTCGACTCGGCGAAGGTGGTGAAGCCGCGCAGGTCGCAGAACACGACCACGATCTCCCGCCGATGGCTCTCCAGGAACGTCTCGTCACCGGAGTCCACGATGAGCTCGGCGAGCTGCGGGGACAGAAACCGCCTCAGGCGGCCCATGCGCTCCAGCTGGGACACCTGTGACTCCACCCTGGACTCCAGCTCGCGGTTCCAGTCGGCCAGCTCGCCGGCCTGGCGCTTGATGGTGTCCTGGTAGCGCTTGATGCGGGCCAGCGAGGCCACCCTCGCTAGGAGCTCACTCTGGTCGACGGGTTTTGTCAGGAAGTCGTCGGCCCCTGCTTCGAGGGCCTTGATCTTCTGCTCGTCGCCGCTGGCGGTGACCATGACGACCGGCAGGTAGGCCGTCTCGGTCTGCTCGCGGATGCGCCGGCACACCTCGTAGCCGTCCATGCCGGGCATGACGATGTCGAGCAGGACGAGGTCGACGTCGGCGTCGTCGAGGGCCGCGAGCGCCTCCTCCCCCGAGGCGGCGGTCCTGACGTCGTACCCCCGCGGTGTCAGGACCGCGGCGAGGAGGCGGATGTTCTGCGGCTGGTCATCGACCACCAGCACCGTCGCCTTCCCGGTGACCTCGCGGGTCATGGCGTGCCCCCGCCCGGGGTGAGGAAGTCATGGACCTGCTGCTGGAGCGCGCGCACGCTCAGGGGCTTCTGCACGTAGCCGTCGAAGCCAGCGGCATACGCGCGGTCGCCGTCTCCGTTCATGGCGGACGCGGTGACCGCGACCACGGGGACCGAACCCGACTCGCTCACCCGGATCCGTCGCAGCGCCTCCATGCCGTCGATGCCGGGAAGCTGCAGGTCCATGAGGATGAGGTCCGGGTGCTGCTCCGCTGCGAGTCGGACGCCGTCCTCCCCGGACGTGGCCTCGATCACCTCGTAGCCCGAGAACTGGAGGACGTCCCTGACCAGCTTCAGGTTCTTGGGGTTGTCCTCGACGACGAGGATGCGTTCCCCACTCACGACGTCACATCGAGGGAGTCGGCTGGGGCATGACCGGCAGGTACTCCGACGGACGACAACGCGCCCAGCAGCGTGTCGCGGCTCACCGGCTTGACGAGGTACGCCGCCGCTCCGAGTGCCGTTCCTCGAGGGTGCTCGTCGACGATCGACACCACGATGACGGGGATGTCCCGGGTGGTGGGGTCGGCCTTGAGAGCCTGGAGCACGGCCCAGCCGTCCATGCCGGGGAGGCGGATGTCCAGGAGGACCACCGCCGGCCTGATCCTGCGCACTGCGTCCAGGCCTGACGGACCGTCTCTGGCGGTGGTGACCCGGAGCGCCCCGCCCGCCAGGTAGGCGGTGAGGAGGTCCAACGAGGGTCGGTCGTCGTCGATGACCACGACGTCGGCCAGCGTGTCGGCCGACCGCGTGTCCCCCACCCAGCCGGCGACGCTCGGTCGGCACGCCGGGAGGGAGAACCCGAAGGTGCTGCCGACCCCCACCTCGCTCTCGAGCCACATCCGTCCGCCGAGCAGCTCGACGATCCGCCGCGACAACGTCAGGCCGAGGCCGGTCCCCTCCTCCCTCGAGGCTCCGCGTCCCCCCTGCTGGAACGACTCGAAGATCCGCTCGCGGTCCTCTGGGGGAACGCCCATCCCGGTGTCGGTCACCGTGATGGTCACGACATCGGTGTCCGACCGGGTCACCCGCATCACGACGGACCCGCCGTCCGCGGTGAACTTGACCGCGTTGGTCAGCAGGTTGATCACCACCTGCTTCAACCTCAGCTCGTCGGCCTCCACCACGCCGACGTCGTCGTCCGCCTCGACCGCGATGTCGATCGACTTGAGGCTGGCTCTCTCCCGAAGCATCGAGGCCGCGTGGTCGAGAACCGGTGCGAGCTCGAAGGTGGTGTATCCGAGCTCCATCTGGCCGGCCTCCACCTTCGAGAGGTCCAGGATCTCGTTGAGGAGCTCGAGGAGGTGCTTGCCCGAGTCGTGGATGTCTCGGAGGTACTCCTCCTGGTGCTCGTTGATCTCCCCGAACATCTGCTCGAGGAGGACCTCGGAGAAGCCCAGCACCGCGTTGAGCGGCGTGCGGAGCTCATGCGACATGCTGGCCAGGAACTCGGACTTGTGCGTACTGGCGACCTCGAGCTCGGCGCTGCGCTGCTCGAGCTCACGGAACAACCGGGCATTGAGCAGTGCCAGCGTCGACTGGCTCGCAAATGTCTCCATCAGCTGCACGATCTCCGAGGAGAAGCTTCCAGTCCTCTTCCTGCGCACGATCAGGGCACCGACGATCTGCCCCTCCCGCAGCATCGGAACCGCGAGCACGGACCGCCAGCCCGACTCCTGCAGGATGCGTAGATGCGCGTCCAGGTCGACCGCGTTCATGTCGGTGACAGCCAACGGTTTACGTTCCTTGGCCGCCCGGCCGACCAAGGTCGCGTCGAGCTCGATCCGGATGCTGCGTAACCGGTCGATGACTGTGGGTTCCGTCTGGTAGGTGGCTCGAACCATGAAGGAGCGGTCGTGCTCGTCGTACTCCAGGATCGAGCCGCCATCCGTTCCGGACAGCTCGACGGCGTGCATGGCAATCGTGGAGAGCACGTGCTCGACGTCGAGGCTGGATCCCACCGCCTCCCCGACCTCGCGCAGTGCCTCCAGCTCATCGACCTTGCGCGCGAGCTCCGCTCGGCGAGCCTCGAGCTCCTGCACGAGCTTCACGCCGTTCAGCGCCATCGCCGCCTGACCCGCGAAAGCGGTCAGGATGGCCATCTCGCGCTCGTCGAAGGGGCTCACCTCGTTGCGCCAGACCGCCATGCTCCCGACGACCTCGTCATCGATCACCAGGGGTGCGGCCATGGTGGTGCGGAAGTGGGCCACTTCCTGAAGATCTCTGCGGCCGTAGTCCGGGTCCGCGAGCACGTCGGGAATCTGTTGCGTGGTGCGGTCGAGGCCCACTCGCCCGATGAGCGAATCACGGTCCATCGGCATCGGGTGCTCGGCGATGTAGTCGACTGTCTTCCGCGACATCCCAACGCTCTTGATGAGCCGATAGACGCCGTCCTCCAGCAGGTAGAGGTGGACTGCCTGAGATGGACAGAGCCGACGAGCACTCTCGACGATCGTGGTGAGGACGGTGTTCGGATCCCCCGCCGACCGGCCGAGCGCGACCAGCACCTCGTTGGCGGCCTCGAACTGGTCGTTCAGCGCCGCAAAACTCCGCTCCAGGCGTTGGTGTTCCGCAATCCCCACGTTGCCCGCGGCCGACGCCTGTTCGAGCATCGGTCCCTCCTCGCCCGCCAACTCGTGGCGATGCCTCTTCGAGTGTGCCGAAGATCCACACGGGTTGCAATCGTTTTGCGGACTCAGCGGTGCCTCGTCGGCTGAAGTAAAGACGCAGCAGGTTCGAGATTGGCCGCTGGCCCACGCACTCAGTCGCTGGGAAGGAAATGGGCCGCAGGTCAGTTCGA
>CALCXF010000091.1 GCA_937907685.1 uncultured Nostocoides sp. | reverse complement strand
CCGACGAGCTGGACCTCCGCGGCCGACAGGTCGATGTTCGCGGGGAGGACGTCGAGGTCGTCGACCTTGCTCCGCTGGACGACGGCATTGACGTCGTGGCCGCGCTCGGTGAGCAGGTTGTAGACGGTGACGTCGAGCTGCTGGGCGGCGATGCCCAGGCCGACCGACAGCGCACCCTGCGGGTCGAAGTCGACGAGTAGGACACGCCGGCCCACCTCCGCGAGGGCGGCGCCGAGGTTGATCGTCGTCGTCGTCTTCCCGACGCCGCCCTTCTGGTTGCACATGGCGATGATGCGGGCGGGTCCGTGCGACGTCAGCGGTGCCGGTTCGGGGAAGTCGGGGAGTGGCCGGCCGGTCGGGCCCACCTGTCCGGCGGTGCGGATCTGGAACGCCGCGTCGGAATCCAACTCTCTCTCCCCGGGTGCTGGTGGTGCTCGGCGGTCAGCCTCGCGCTGATCGGCACCGACCCTATCAGCGGGCCCGGGGGTGGCTCTGGGCGTACACCTCGCGCAGTTGCTGCACCGTCACCAGGGTGTACACCTGCGTCGTCGTCACCGATGCGTGGCCGAGCAGCTCCTGGACGACCCGGACGTCGGCACCGCCTTCGAGCAGGTGGGTGGCGAAGGAGTGACGCAGTGTGTGTGGCGAGAGGTGGCCTCCCAGGTGAGCCCGCTCAGCAGCCGCCCGGAGCACCGACCAGGCGCTCTGCCGCGACAACCTGCCGCCGCGCGCGTTGAGGAAGACCGCGGGGGTGCCCCGCCCTCGCGCCGCGAACACCGGACGGCCCCTGACCAGCCATGCCGACAGCGCGGACGCGGCGTAGGAGCCGAGTGGGACGAGGCGCTCCTTTCCACCCTTCCCGCGCAGCCGTACCACGCGGTCCTCCTCGTCGATGTCGTCCACGTCGAGGGTGACCGCTTCGGAGATGCGCGCGCCCGTGCCGTAGAGCACCTCGAACAGCGCCCGATCGCGCAGGGCGGCCGGGGTGTCCCCCACCGAGGCGGCGTCGAGAAGGCGCTCGACGTCCTGGACGGGGATCGCCTTCGGCAGCCGGGCCGGGACTCGAGGGGGGCTCACGGTCCGCGCCGGGTCCGCGTCCATGACCCCCTCGAGGGCGAGGAAGCGATGGAGCCCTCGGACGGCGACAAGAGTGCGTGCGGCAGAGGACGCCGCGAGCGGGGGGTGGTGCTCGTCACCCTCACGGAGCCGGGCGAGGAACTCGGCGACGTGGGCCTCCCGGACGTCCTCGGGACGCTCGACCCCCACCGACGCGAGGTGTGCCGCCCACCGGGCCAGGTCCCGACGGTATGCCGTGAGCGTGTTCCGGGAGACACCCCGCTCGACGTCGAGGTGGGTGAGCCAGGCGTCGACGGCCCGGCCCACGGGGGTGGCACTGGCCGTCGGCTCTGCGGCACCTGCCGTCAGGAGAGGGCCTCGTCGATCGTGATGCTCTCCATGCCGAACGCCTCGGCGACGGCGGCATACGTGACGTGTCCGGCATGGGTGTTGAGGCCGCCGGCCAGCGCCTTGTCCGCCTTCATGGCGCCCTTCCAGCCCGACTCCGCCAGCGTCGTGGCGTAGGCCAGCGTCGCGTTCGTCAGCGCCCACGTCGAGGTGTGCGGAACGGCACCCGGCATGTTGGCCACGCAGTAGTAGATCGAGTCGTGCACCTCGAAGGTCGGCTCCGCGTGGGTCGTCGGCCGGGAGTTCTCGAAACAGCCACCCTGGTCGATGGCGACGTCGACGAGCACCGATCCGGGCTTCATCTGCGCCACCATGTCGTCGGTGACGAGCTTCGGCGCCTTGGCGCCGGGGATGAGCACGGTGCCGATGACGAGGTCCGCGTTGTGCACCTGGTCCTGGATCGACATCGCCGACGAGGCGATCTGGGCGACGCGGTTGTCATAGCGCCAGAAGCTCATCCGCAGCTTGTCGAGGTCGGTGTCGAGCAGCGTGACGTCCGCCCCCATGCCGAGGGCGATGTTCGCGGCATTCTGGCCGGCCACCCCGGCCCCGATGACGACCACCTTGGAGTTCGCGACACCGCCGATTCCTCCCATGAGGACCCCACGCCCACCCTGCGCCTTCATCATCGAGTGGGCACCCACCTGGGGCGCCAGGCAGCCGGCGACCTCGGACATCGGGTAGAGCAGTGGCAGCAGGCCCGACGGCAGTTGAACCGTCTCGTACGCGATGGCCGTGACCTTCCTGGTGACGAGCTCCTCGGTGAGGGGCTGGTCGGCCGCGAGGTGCAGGTAGGTGAAGAGGACGAGACCCTCGCGAAGGCGGTGGTACTCCTCGGCGACGGGCTCCTTGACCTTCATCACCATCTCCGCCTCACCCCACACGTCGTCCGCGGAGTCGAGGATCTTGGCGCCCTGCGAGACGAACTCCTCGTCGGTGATGGAGGAGCCGAGGCCCGCTCCCTTCTGGATGAGCACGTCGTGACCACGACGGACGAGCTCGTTGACACCGACGGGCGTGACGCCGACCCGGAACTCGTTGTTCTTGACCTCGCTGGGGATACCGACCTTCACCGTCATTCAGCCCTGTCTGCTGTCGTCGTACACCCCGGCGGCGTTGCGGAGGCGGCTGCGCCCCGGTCGAGCGCGATGCGAGTCTAGACCCGGGCCGCGGTGCGGCCACCGACGGGAGGAGCCCCATGAAGGTGTACAGCGACATCCCCGCCAGACGCGTGTCGCAGCTCGTGGCCGACATCGGGGTCGTGCTCTGGGTCGTGCTGTGGGTGCGGGTGGCCCAGCGCGTCCACGACGCGACGATGGCCCTCGCCGAGCCGGGCCGCGAGCTGGCCGGGGCGGGCGCCAGCTTCCGGGGGACGATGACCAGTGCGGGGAACGGCGTCGACGACCTGCCCCTGCTCGAGGATCGGGTGGCGACCCCCTTCCTGTCCGCCGCCGGCGTCGGCTCGGAGATCGAGCAGGCCGGCAACAACCTCGTGACGGCGGTGGAGCGCGTGGCGCTGCTCCTGGCGGTGACCACGGCCCTCGTGCCCATCCTCATCGTCGGTCTCTTCTGGCTCGTGCAGCGGCTTCGCTTCATCCGCCGCGCGGGCGCCGCCCAGCGCTTCATCGACGCGGCGCCGGACCTCGATCTCTTCGCGCTGCGGGCCATGGCCAACCAGCCGATGCCGCGGCTCGCCAAGATCTCGGACGACCCGGCCGGTGCCTGGCGTCGGGGAGACAGCGACGTGATCCACGCCCTGGCTCTGCTCGAGCTCGCAGAGATCGGCCTCCGGCCGCCCCCTATGGCTGCGGCGTGACGACGGCGGGCCGCAGGTCGGCCTGCGGACACTGCCACGTCGTCGCATCGGCGTCGACCTGCTCGCCCGTGCGGATGTCCTTGACCTGGTCGCCGTCACCAGCCACGCCCGGGAACCAGACGAACGGGATGCCGCGGCGGTCGGCATACCGGATCTGCTTGCCGAAGCGCGACGCGGCCGGCGCGACCTCGCACGGGATGCCGCGCGTGCGCAGGACGCTCGCGACGTGGCGTGACGCCGTGCGGCTCTCCTCGTCGACGACGGCCACGAGGACCGCCGCCGGTGTCGACCTGCTCGCCGTCAGCCCTCGCTTCGCGATGAGCAGGTGGACGAGGCGGGTCAGCCCGATCGAGATGCCCACACCGGGATAGCTCGTGCGGCCGTCGGAGGCCAGCGAGTCGTATCGGCCCCCGGAGCACACCGACCCCCAGGCCTCGTTCCCGACGAGCTGCGTCTCGTAGACCGTGCCGGTGTAGTAGTCGAGTCCACGGGCGACCCGGAGGTCGGCGACGAGGAGTCCGGGTGCCTCGTCCATGCCCACGGCGATGACCGCGGCGAGGGCGTCGAGGCCCTCGTCGAGGGTCGGGTGTTCCACGCCCAGTGCGCGCACCCGGTCCACGAAGGACAGGTCGACGCTGCGGATGGACGCCAGGGCCAGGGCTCGGTCGGCCTGCTCGGGCGTTGCCCCGGCCGCGACGAGCATCCCGGTGACCTTGTCCGCGCCGACCTTGTCGAGCTTGTCGACGATGCGCAGGGTCTCGGCCACGTCGGTCAGGCCGATGCCGAGGTAGAACCCCTCGGGGATCTTGCGGTTGTTGACCTGGATGCGGAACTCGCCGAGCGGGAGCCGCCGGAAGACCTCGGCGACGACGAGCGGCATCTCGGCCTCGAAGTGCGGGGCGAGCTCGCCGACGTCGACGACGTCGATGTCGGCCTGGGTGAACTCCCGGAACCGCCCTTCCTGCGGCCGCTCGCCGCGCCAGACCTTCTGGATCTGGTAGCGGCGGAACGGAAAGGCGAGCTTTCCGGCATTCTCGAGCACGTACCGCGCGAACGGCACGGTGAGGTCGAAGTGCAGGCCGAGGGCGGCATCCCGGACCGTGTCGTCGCCGGCGAGGCGTGTGACGCCGTAGATCTCCTTGTCGGTGTCACCTCCCTTGCCCACCAGCCGGTCCACCGGCTCCACCGCCCGGGTCTCGAGCGGTGTGAAGCCGTGCAGCTCGAACACCTCGCGCACGACGTCGAGAACGTGCAGCTCGAAGAGGCGCTCGGCTGGCAGGAGCTCCGGAAACCCGGAGATCGGGGTCACCCTCGTCGGTGCGGTCACGCGGTCAATCCTTGCAGGTAGGGGTTCGTCGCCCGCTCCCGGCGCATCGTCGTCGCGGGCCCGTGGCCGCACAGGACGAGGGTCGAGTCCGGCAGGGGGAGCACGACGTCGTGGAGCGAGCGGAGCATCGCGGGATGGTCTCCACCGGGCAGGTCGGTGCGCCCTATGGAGCCCGCGAACAGCACGTCACCGCTCACCATCGTGCGGTCGAGACCCTCTTCGGGCGCCAGCCCGTCGGGCACGGCGCCGAGGCCGAACATCACCGAGCCCTCGGTGTGCCCCGGGGCATGGAGGACCTCGACGTCGAGCCCGGCCAGCGTGAGCACCTCGCGGTCGGCGACCTCGACCACGCGGTCCGGCTCCCGCCAGGTGGCTCGCCGGCCGAACTGCTGCTCCATCATCGCCAGTGTCCCCGGAGCCAGACTGGCCATGGGGTCATGCAGCCTGTACCGGTCGTCGCCGTGGATGTATGCCGCGGTGTCACCCCCGCACACGGCGGTCACCGAGTAGACGTGGTCGAGGTGGCCGTGCGTGAGCAACACCGCGGCCGGCCGGAGCCGGTGCTCCGACAGCACGCCCCGCAGCGTCTCCTCGACGCCGATCCCCGGGTCCACGACGAGGCACTCCTCCCCGGGGCCTGGCGCGAGGACGTAGCAGTTGGTGTCGAAGGCGGCGGCGGGAAAGGCGACGGCGAGCACGGTGGGAGCGTAGCCGTCGGCCCCTGCCTAGGATGGGGCCGCCATTGCCGCCAGTCGAAGGGATCCCGGGTGACCAAGGAGCAGGAGCGGGCGAGGGCGCGCCGTCGCTACGAGCGCCAGCAGGCGGCGATCGCGCGGCGTGCGGCGGAGCGTGCCCGGCGGCTGCGCATCGCCGCGGTGGTCGGGACTGTCGCCGTCGTCGTGGGCCTGGTCGCCGTGCTCGGGACCGTCTTCGCCTCCGAGGAGGACCCGGCAGCACCGGCCCCGACGACGGCAACCGGCTGCTCGATCCCCCCGACCGCGCTCGGCACGGGAGCGCAGCTCAGCCTTCCCGACAAGGCGACGGTCCAGGGAAAGACCTATGTCGCGACCCTGACGACGAACTGTGGCGACATCGAGCTGACGCTGGACGGGGAGAAGGCACCACAGGCGGTGGCCTCATTCGTCCAGCTGGCAGAGCAGAACTACTGGCTGAACTCGCCGTGCCACCGGCTCACGACCTCGGAGACGCTCAAGGTCCTCCAGTGCGGAGACCCCACCGGAACCGGTTCGGGGAACCCCGGCTACGGGTTCGCGGTCGAGAACGCACCGAAGGACGGCACGTACCCGCGCGGAACGGTGGCGATGGCGCGGACGGCCGACCCGGACACGGGCAACGGCGGCCAGTTCTTCCTCGTCCACGGGGACTCGAGCCTGCCCGACCCGAACGGGTACACGGTCTTCGGCACGGTCACCTCCGGGTTGGATATTGTCGACAGGATCGCCGCCCGCGGCGTGGCGGCCGGGGGCAGTTCCGACGACGGCATCCCTGCCGCGCCGATCAGCATCCTCCGGGTTGCTGTCACCGAGAAGAAGGCCTGACCGTGTCCGACGACAAGCCCACGCCCCGCCCGGCGATCCCCTCACCGGCCGCCATCGCCTCACGGATCCACGCACGGCCCGTGGCGGCGCCGGCCCCGGTGAAGCACTCTGAGTCGGCGCGTTTCGGGCGGGTCGACGACGAGGGCCACGTGTTCGTCACGGTGGGCGACGAGGAGCGCGAGGTCGGGTCCTACCCCGGCGCCACGCCCGAGGAGGCGCTTCAGTACTTCGCCCGGAAGTACGACGAGCTCGTGGCGTCGGCGGACCTGCTCGAGGCGCGGCTCGCGAACCCGGACGTCTCGGCCAAGGAGGTCGCCGACGGTCTGGCCACCCTCAAGGAGCACGTGGAGACCACCGGCGTGGTCGGTGACCTGCCGGCGCTGCTCGCGACGATGGACCGCGTCGAGACCGGACTGGCGGCCAAGCGCTCGGCCGAGGCGGAGCAGCGCGCCGCGGCCCGTGCACAGGCGGCCGAACAGCGCGAGGCGCTCGTCGGGGAGGCGGAGAAGATCGCCGCCCAGCCGCCGGGCTCCACGCAGTGGAAGACGAGCGGGGAGCGCATGCGCACGTTGCTCGAGGAGTGGAAGCAGCACCAGCGCACCGGCCCCAAGCTCGACAAGACCACCGAGTCGGCGCTGTGGCAGCGCTTCAGCCACGCCCGCAACGCCTTCGACAAGGCGCGCCGCGCCTGGTTCGCCGACCTCGAGTCGAGCCGTGCCGACGCGCGCTCCGCCAAGGAGGCTCTCGTCCGCGAGGCGGAGCAGCTCGCCACCAGCACGGACTGGGCACCGACCGCCCGCGCCTTCAAGCAGCTGATGGACCGTTGGCGCGCCGCGGGGCGTGCCTCGCGGGCCGAGGACGACGCCCTGTGGGAGAGGTTCCGCAGCGCCCAGGACTCCTTCTTCGCCGCCAAGGACCGGGTGGCGGCGGCCGAGGACGAGGAGTTCCGCAGCAACCTCGTCGTCAAGGAGGAGCTCCTCACCGAGGCCGAGGCGCTGCTGCCGGTCACCGACGTGGAGGCCGCCAAGGGGGCGCTGCGCGGCATCCAGGACCGGTGGGAGCGTGCGGGCAAGGTGCCTCGTGCCGAGCTCGAGCGCGTCGAGAAGCGGATGCGGCGCGTCGAGACCGCGGTCCGCGAGGCCGACGAGCAGCGCTGGCGCCGCTCCAACCCGGAGGTGGCCGCCCGGGCCCGCTCCCTCGTCGACCAGCTCGAGGCGTCGGTGGCGTCCATCGAGGCCGAGGTCGCGCAGGCCGAGGCGACAGGGGACGAGTCGGCCGCCGAGGCGGCGCGTGAGCGGCTCAGCGCCCAGCAGGAGTGGCTCGCCCAGGCCCGCGCCGGCCTCGACGAGTTCGGCGGCTGACCACCACCTGTGGGTCCTTCGTGCCCACGGGTCAGTCGTCGGCGCGCCGGCCGCCGGTGACCCGGTGCGCGTCGAAGACGCCGTCGACGCGCTGAACCGCGCGGACGACGTGACCGAGGTGCCCGGGGTCGCCCATCTCGAAGGTGAAGTGCAGCTTCGCGACCCGGTCACGCGACGTCGTGACCGCCGCCGAGAGGATGTTGACTCCGTGGTCGGAGATGACCCGCGTCACGTCTGACAGCAGGCGGGACCGGTCGAGTGCCTCGACCTGGAGCTGGACGAGGAACATGCTTCCGGCGGTGGGCGCCCACTCGACCTCGATGATCTTCTCCGCCTGGGAGAGCAGCGAGTCCGCGTTCGTGCAGTCCGTGCGGTGGACCGACACGCCGTTCCCCCGCGTGACGAAGCCGAGGATGTCGTCACCCGGCACGGGCGTACAGCACCGGGCCAGCTTGACCCAGACGTCGGCCATCCCCTTGACGACGACCCCCGGGTCGTTGGAGCGTCGCGCGCTCGGTCGGGTGGCGACCGGGACGGCCGCCTCGGCGATGTCCTCGCTCGCCCCTTCCTCGCCGCCGACCGAGGCGACGAGGCGTGAGACGACGTGCTGGGCCGACACGTTCCCCTCGCCGATGGCGGCGTAGAGGCTGTCGATACCGCCGAGCCGCAGCTCTTCGGCGATGCCGGTGAGGGACTCGAGGGACGTGAGCCGCTGGAGCGGAAGCCCCTGCTTGCGCATGACCTTCGCCAGGGAGTCCTTCCCGAGGTCGATCATCTCCTCGCGGCGTTCCTTCGTGAACCAGTGCCGGATCTTGTTGCGCGCCCGGGCCGAGCGGACGAACGACAGCCAGTCGCGGGACGGGCCTGCGGAGTCGGCCTTCGAGGTGAGGACCTCGACGACGTCACCGTTGTCGAGCTGGCTCTCGAGCGGCACCAACCGTCCGTTGACCCGCGCGCCGATGCAGTGGTGACCCACCTCGGTGTGCACCGCGTAGGCGAAGTCGACCGGGGTGGACCCGGCGGGCAGCCCGACGAGCTGGCCCTTCGGGGTGAAGACGTAGACCTCGCTGGCGTTGATCTCGAAGCGCAGGGACTCGAGGAACTCCCCGGGATCGGAGGTCTCCTTCTGCCAGTCCAGGAGCTGGCGCAGCCACGCCATGTCGTTGACCGGGTCGTTCTGCCCGTCGCGGACCTGTACCCCGCCCTCGCCACCGGTCCCCTTGGCCGGGTCCTCCTTGTACTTCCAGTGGGCGGCGACGCCGTACTCCGCCCGGCGGTGCATCGTGTGCGTGCGGATCTGGATCTCGACGGGCTTCCCGCCGGGCCCGATGACCGTCGTGTGCAGTGACTGGTACATGTTGAACTTCGGCATCGCGATGTAGTCCTTGAACCGGCCGGGCACCGGGTTCCACCGCGCATGGAGCGCACCGAGGGCTGCGTAGCAGTCGCGGACGGTCTCCACGGTCACGCGTACGGCCACGAGGTCGTAGATCTGCTCGAAGTCGCGGCCGCCGACGATCATCTTCTGGTAGACGGAGTAGTAGTGCTTGGGCCGGCCGGTCACCGTCGCCTTGATCTTCGCGCCCCTCAGGTCGGCCCCGACCTCTTCGCGGACGCCCGCGAGGTACTCCTCCCGGGCCGGCGCGCGCTCTGCGACGAGGCGGACGATCTCGTCGTAGACCTTGGGGTACAGCGCCTGGAACGACAGGTCCTCGAGCTCCCACTTGATCGTGTTCATGCCGAGTCGGTGCGCGAGCGGCGCATAGATCTCCAAGGTCTCCTTGGCCTTGCGCTGGGCGCTCTCCTGCGAGACGTACCGCCACGTCCGGGCGTTGTGCAGCCGGTCGGCGAGCTTGATGACGAGCACCCGGATGTCCCGCGCCATCGCGACGACCATCTTGCGCACCGTCTCGGCCTGCGCGGCCTGACCGTACGTCACCTTGTCGAGCTTGGTGACGCCGTCGACGAGCATGGCGATCTCGTCGCCGAAGTCACGCCGCAGCGCCTCCAGGCTGTATGCCGTGTCCTCCACCGTGTCGTGCAGCAGCGCCGCCGCCAAGGTCGTCGGCGTCATCCCGAGCTCGGCGAGGATCGTCGTCACTGCGAGCGGGTGGGTGATGTAGTCGTCGCCGGAGCGGCGCTTCTGGCCGTCGTGTGCCCGCTCGGCCACGGCATACGCGCGCTCGACCAGGGCGAGGTCCGCCTTGGGGTGGGTGCTCCGGACGACCTGCAGGAGCGGTTCCAGGACGGGGTTCTCCGGGACGCGGTTGCGGCCGACGAGGGCGAGGGCTGCGCGGGCTCGCGCGCGCGACGACACGCCGGGAGCCGACGTCCCCGGTGCAGCCGTCGTGATGTCCTCGGCCATGCCGGGAGTGTAGTCGTCGGTCAAGGACCGACACCGGCCGCACCCACAGTGCCTGGGTCAGCGACCCCCTCGCAGCCCGGCCGGGGTCAGCGCCGTGACTTGGGTGTCCTCCGCGGCTGGTTGCGCGGGCCGGTCTGGGCGTACTTGTGGACGGCTCGACCCGTGATGGTCGCGCCCTCCCCCTCGCTCGCAGCCGGCGCACCCGGACCGCCCACCGTGACCGGCTCCTCGGAGGCGCTGGCACGCTCCTCGGCCGCGAGGTCCTTCGCGCGCCGCGCCTGGTGCCGCGCAGCCCGCTTGTCGAGCTCGAGGACGGCCGGGTCGTTGCGACGCAGCGAGACGAGGAGCGGCGTCGCGATGAAGATCGAGGAGTAGGCACCGATGAGGATGCCGATGAACAGCACGAGCGAAAGGTCGAGGAGCACGCCCGGACCGAGCCAGATGGCGCCGACGACGAGCACGGCGGCGATCGGGAGCAGACCGATCACCGTCGTGTTGATCGAGCGCACCATCGTCTGGTTGACCGCGAGGTTCGCCGCCTGGGCGAACGTGAGCCGCCCGTTGGCGAACGCCTCGTTCGTGTTCTCCCGCACCTTGTCGAAGACGACGACGGTGTCGTAGAGGCTGTAGCCGAGCACGGTGAGGAAGCCGATCATCGACGCCGGGGACACCTCGAAGCCGCTGAGGGAGTAGATGCCCACCGTGATGATCATGTCGTGGGCGAGCGCGATGAGCGCGGCAGCCGCCATCTTCCAGTTGCGGAAGTAGATCGTCATGACCAGGGCCACGGCGAGCAGGAAGATGACGAGGGCTCTGAGCGCCTGCTGGCTGACCGACGCACCCCACGACGGTCCGATGAACGTCGCGCTGACGTCCTGCTCGGGCACGTCGAACGCTTCGGCGAGGTCGGCACGCACGCTCTGGCTCTCGTCGTCGGAGAGCCGCTCGGTCTGCACGCGGACCGTGTCGTTGCCCACGAGGGTGACGTTGACGTCGAGGGACTCGTCGTCTCCGCGGGCCGCCTCGCGTGCCACCTGCTCGTAGGCCCCGGGCGCTCCGGAGGTCGCCACGCGGAACTCGGAGCCACCTCGGAACTCCAGCCCGAGGTTCAGTCCCTGCGTCACGAGGCCGAGCACGGCGATCGTCATGAGGACCAGGGACGCGAGGTAGAAGCGGCGCCGCTGGGCGACGACGGGCACCGACCGGCGCCCCGTGTAGAGGTCGTTGCCCAGGGTGGCGAGGTTGAGGTTCATGCCACGCCTCCTTCGGATGCGAGGGGGCTGGGGGTCTGTGCGGGCCGGGCGGCGGACGACGACGCCGGCGCTCCGCCCGCCGAGGCGGGTGCCGGAGCAGGGGCTGGCGTCGGCGCCGGCGAGGTGAACCGGCCGCGGCCGGCATACCGCGGAACCCCCGAGGTGACCAGCCTCCGTGGGTCCAGCCCGGACCAGGGGTGCCCGTCGCGGAAGAACGGACGGCGCGCGAGGAGCGACACGACCGGATGGGTGAACCAGAAGACGATGAGCAGGTCGATGAGCGTCGTGAGGCCGAGGGTGAACGCGAAGCCCCGCACGCTCGAGCTCGCCAACGCGAACAGGACCAGCGCCGCGAGGAAGTTCACGCCGTCGGCGATGAGGATGGTGCGTTTGGCGCGGTTCCATCCCGTCTCCACCGCCGCAGCCAGCGACCGGCCGTCGCGCAGCTCGTCACGGATGCGTTCGAAGTAGACGATGAACGAGTCCGCAGTGAAACCGATGGCGACGATGAGGCCCGTGACACCCGCCATGTCCAGGCGGTAGTTGTGCGACCAGCCCAGGATGGAGATGGCGAGGAACGTCAGGAGTGCCGCGACGAGGATCGACGCGACCGTGACGAGCCCGAGCACCCGGTACTGGATCAAGGAGTAGACCACGACGAGGACGAGCCCGAGGAGGCCGGCGATCAAGCCGTACCGCAGCTGCTCACTGCCGAGCGTCGGGCTGATGTCGATGCTCGTCTGCTCCTCGAAGGACAGGGGCAGCGCGCCGAACTTCAGCTGGTCGGACAGGGCCCGGGCCTGGTCGATCGTGAACCCGCCGGTGATGCTGGCCCGGCCGTCGAGGATGGCCTCGTTGAAGCGCGGCGCGACGATGACCCGGGAGTCGAGGGTCGCTGCCAGCTGGTTCTGCGGTTCCGGGAGTGCCACCATCGTGCGGCTGATGTCCGCGTACTGGCGGGCGCCGTCCCCGTCGAGGGTCAGCGCGATCTCGACCTCGCTCGTCACCGCGCCCTGCTGGTTGGTCCGGTAGCCGGACGTCGCGTCGCTGATCTTGTCGCCGGACACGGCGACGGGACCCAGGATGTACTTGGCGCTGCCGTCGCCCTCGCACGTGACGAGCGGCTTCGTCGGGTCGTCGACGAGGCCCTCGAGCGCGGCGGGGTCGGAGCAGTCGAGGGACTGGAACTCCTCGGTGAGCTCGGGAGTGATCCACGCGAGGTCGGTCGGGTCCTTCGGCGCGGTCGCACCGGCCGACGGGCTGGCGGTCGGCGAGGGGTCGGCGCTGGGGGACGGGCTCTCCGCTGTGCTCGGCGACGGGGTCGCCGCGGTCAGCGCTCCTGGAACCGCGCTGTTGCTCGTCGGCGTGGCGCTGCTCGCGGTCGTCGGCGTGGCCGACGCCGACGGCGACGGGCTCGGGGAGCCGGTCGTCGTACCGCTCGGCGACGGCGTCGGCTGCGGAGCGCCGGCCGTCACGGCGAGCACGGGCCGGAACTGCAGCTGGGAGGACCGGCTGATGGCGTCCCGCACCTCCTGGGTGGGGATCTCCGGGATGCTCACGACGATGTTGCGGTCACCCTGGGTCGTCACCTCGGCGCCGGAGACGCCACCGGCGTCGACGCGCTGGACGATGATGTCGCGGGCCTGGTTGAGCTGCTCGGCCGAGACGCTCTGGCCCGCGGTGGTCTGCGGCTCCAGGATGATCTGGGTGCCACCCTCGAGATCGAGCCCGAGCTTCGGGCTCAGCTGGGCGGTCGACCAGTAGTACGCCCCCGCGAGGAGGCCGGTGAGAGCAAGGATGAGGACGGCGAGGGCCGTCAGAGCACGTCTGGCGTTGACCCGCTGCTGCTGCGCCGACATCCTCAGCGGACCTCGGACGCGCGCATGCCGACGGCGCGACGGTCGAAGCGCAGCGTGGTGCCGTTCCCCGCGTCGAGCGTGACCACGGCGGCGTCGAGCTCGACGATCGTCCCGTAGAGCCCGGAGGTCGTGACGATCTCCTCCCCCACCCCCAACGAGCCCTGGAGGGCCTGGATCTGCTGGGCTCGCCGCCGCTGGCTGACGATGATGAAGACGAGCAGGAGGAACGGGAGCAGCAGGATGAGCAGGTAGCCGAGGCCGCTGGAGCCGGAGAACATGGGTGAGATCGGTCCTTTGGGGTCAGGTTGCCCGCTCGTGGCAGGCAGTGGTTCGGCCCGGACGCGCCGGGCCGAGAGTGCAGTCTAGGCGAGTCCTTCCGAGGGCACCAACGACTCCGACCCGTCGCGAGTGCCCGCGGCTCAGCGGCCGAAGCGCCCGCTGGTGCCCGGCTCCTGTCCTGACCCGGAGCCGGTCTCCAGCGGTAGGGCGTCCTGCTGGAGGCCCGGGCTCGGTGCCGTCAGCCCGAGATGGCGCCAGGCGCGGGCCGCGGCGGACCGGCCACGGGGAGTCCGCACGACGTACCCCTCGCGAACGAGGTACGGCTCGGCGACCGTCTCGACGGTGTCGGCCTCCTCCCCCACGGCGATCGCCAGCGTCGACAGGCCCACCGGGCCACCGCCGAAGCGGCCGCACAGCGCCTCGAGCACGGCCCGGTCGAGCCGGTCGAGGCCGGCGTCGTCGACGTCGAACAGCGCCAGGGCCGCGCGGGCGGCCTGGTGGTCGACGTGTCCCTCGCCGTGCACCTGCGCCCAGTCGCGCACCCGCCGGAGGAGCCGGTTGGCGATGCGCGGCGTCCCTCGGGAACGGCCGGCGATCTCGGTGATGCCAGCCTCGTCGGCGTCGACGGCCAGGAGACGGGCCGAGCGACGGAGGATGGTGACGAGGTCGGCGACCTCGTAGTAGTCGAGGTGACCCGTGAAGCCGAAGCGGTCCCGCAGCGGCGCGGGCAGCAACCCGGCCCGTGTCGTCGCGCCGACGACGGTGAATGCCGGGAGCTCAAGGGGGATGGCCGTCGCGCCCGGCCCCTTGCCGACGATGACGTCGACGCGGTAGTCCTCCATGGCGAGATAGAGCATCTCCTCGGCCGGGCGGCTCATGCGATGGATCTCGTCGAGGAAGAGCACCTCTCCCTCGTCGAGCGACGAGAGCACGGCCGCGAGGTCGCCCGCGTGCTGGATCGCCGGCCCGCTGGTCACCCGGATCGGGCGGTCGAGCTCGGCCGCGACGATCATCGCGAGGGTCGTCTTGCCGAGTCCCGGAGGGCCGGAGAGGAGGACGTGGTCCGGGGGGCTGCCCCGGCGTCTCGCCGCCTCGAGGATCAGCCCGAGCTGGTCCCGGACGCGGGGCTGCCCGGGAAACTCGGCGAGGCGGCGGGGTCGAAGGGCGGCCTCGACCACCCCGTCGTCGTCGGTGCCGCCGGCGTCGACGACACGAGCGGTGGCCTCGTACGAAGCGTCCGGCTCGGTCGACCCGCCGGGCCGGAACGACGCACCGGCCTCCGGTTCCCGGATCTCGCTGGCGAAGCCCCGCTGCGGCGGCACGTCGGTCATGGCCGCAGCTCCCGCAGGGCCAGTCGCAGGTAGGTGGCGATGTCCGCGCCGGGCGGGGCGCTCTGCGCCACCCGCTCGACGGCATCCCCCGCCTGCTTCGCCGACCAGCCGAGCCCGACGAGGGCCTCGGTCACCTGACCGCGCCACGGTTCACCGGAGTCGGGTGTGCCGGTTCGCGCCGGTGCGCCGGAGCTGCTGACGCGCAGGGCCCCCACCTTGTCACGCAGCTCGAGGACGAGCCGCTCGGCCGATTTCGCCCCGATGCCCGGGATCGTCGTGAGCGCCTTGCTGTCCCCGGTGGTGAGCGCCGCGGCCAGCTCGTCCGGACCCATGACCGACAGCATGGCGAGCGCCAGCCGCGGGCCGACCCCGGAGACCGTCTGCAGGGTCTGGAACATGTCCCTCTCGGCGGACGCGCCGAACCCGAAGAGCGTCAGGGAGTCCTCGCGGACGACGAGGCTGGTCGCCAGTGACGCCTCGCTCCCCCGCCGGCAGGTCGCGGCGGTGGCCGGGGGTGTGTGGACGAGCATCCCCACCCCTGCGACCTCGACGACGACGTGGTCCAGCCCGACGTGGGCCACCGTCCCGCGGACGGAGGCGATCACCGCCGGGTCTCCGCCGCCAGCGCGGCCAGCCGGGCCGTCGACGCGCCGCGCCAGGCATGGCAGATGGCGAGGGCGAGGGCGTCCGCCGCGTCGGCCGGGCGCGGAGCCACCTCGAGACCGAGGATCCGGGTGACCATGGCCGTCACCTGCGACTTGTCGGCCCGCCCGGAGCCGGTCACCGCCGCCTTGACCTCGGTCGGGGTGTGGAAGACGACGGGGATGCCGCGCTTGGCCGCCGCGAGGAGAGCGACGGCGGTGGCGTGGGCGGTGGTCATCACGGTGGCGACGTTGACGTCGGCGAACACCCGCTCGACCGCGACCACCTCGGGCTGGAAGCGGGCGAGCCACACGTCGAGCTCGCGCTCGAGGAACACCAGCCGCTCGCCCGGGTCGCCGTCGCTCGGGGTCCTGACCACGCCCACGGCCACCATGGCGGCTCGCCCCGGCCGGCCGTCGACGACACCGAGACCGCAGCGGGTCAGGCCGGGATCGACTCCGAGCACGCGCACGTCTCGCCTTCCTCGCCGGGGCACCGCGTTGGGGCGGCTGCTCGTTAGAACACCTGTTCGGCAGCCACGCTACACACCGCCGGCGGGCCGCTCGCGGAGCAACACGCGCACCGTCGGACGCGGACCGTGCGGTGACGCGTTCAGTCGGACTCGAGCTCGGCCAGCACCTCGTCGGGGATGTCCCCGTTGGCGAACACGTCCTGCACGTCGTCGGAGTCCTCGAGCGCCTCGATGACGCGGATCATCTTCTTCGCGCCCTCGAGGTCGAGGGGAACCTGCATGCTCGGCACCCACGACGCCTCGGCCGAGTCGTAGTCGACGCCGGCCTGCTGCAAGGCGGTCCGGACCGCCACGACGTCCGACGCCTCGCAGACCACCTCCCAGCTGTCGCCGTTGTCGTTGACCTCCTCGGCGCCGGCCTCGAGGACGACCTCGAGGATGTCGTCCTCGGTGCGGTCGCTGGTCTTGGGAACGAGGACGACGCCCTTGCGGGTGAACAGGTAGGAGACCGAGCCGGGGTCGGCGAGCGCGCCACCGTGGCGGGTGAGGGCCGTGCGGACCTCGGCGGCCGCGCGGTTGCGGTTGTCGGTGAGGCACTCGATGAGGACCGCCACCCCGCCCGGCGCATAGCCCTCGTAGGTGATGGTCTCCCAGTTCGCCCCGCCGGCCGTGGCTCCGGAGCCGCGCTTGACGGCGTTGTCGATGTTCGTGTTGGGGACCGACGTCTTCTTGGCCTTCTGGATCGCGTCGTAGAGGGTCGGGTTGCCCGCCGGGTCGCCGCCACCCGTTCGTGCGGCCACCTCGATGTTCTTGATGAGCTTCGCGAAGAGCTTGCCGCGCTTGGCGTCGATCGCCGCCTTCTTGTGCTTGGTGGTCGCCCACTTGGAGTGGCCGCTCATGAACGCTCCCTCTGGTGTTGCCTCACGATGTCGACGAACAGGCGGTGGACCCGGTGGTCGCCGGTCACCTCCGGGTGGAAGGACGTGACGAGCAGGTCCCCCTGACGCGCGGCGACGATCCTACCGGCGGCTGGACCCTCCTCCACTCGGGCCAGGACCTGCACGGACTCCCCCGCGTCCTCGATCCACGGGGCGCGGATGAACACCGCGCGAACCGGCTGACCGCCGAGCTCACGGATGTGCAGGTCCTCCTCGAACGAGTCGACCTGACGGCCGAAGGCGTTGCGTCGCACCGTGATGTCGAGACCTCCGAGGGTCTCCTGGTCCGGCCGCGCGTCCGCGAGTCGGTCCGCCAGCATGATCATGCCGGCGCACGAGCCGTACACCGGCATCCCCCCGGCGATGCGCTCGCGGAGGGGGGCCTGGAGTCCGAAGGCGCGGACGAGCTTGTCCATCGTCGTCGACTCGCCGCCGGGGATGACCAGGGCGTCGACTGTCGCAACCTCCTCCGGCCGGCGAACGGTCGTCGACCGCGCCCCCGCGGCCTCGAGGGCCGCGCGGTGCTCGCGCACGTCGCCCTGGACGGCGAGGACGCCGATGGTTGGTGGGTTGCCGGTCACGGGCCTTGATGCTACGGCGCCCGGGCGGGGCGAGGTCAGTCCCCCGGGTCGACTGCTGTGCCACCCTCGCCGCGACCCGGTCGCGCAGATCTCCGTCATCCGTGCGGACCTTGCCCGGGTACGGTCAGGCGCATGTCGATCGCTTTGACCGCACGGGCAGGAGGACTGGACCGCCTCCACGCCGCGACCGACCTACGGGGGCGGTTCCGCCTCCCGGCCGGTGTGGTGTACCTCGACGGGAACTCGCTGGGGGCGCTTCCCGCCGGCGTGGCGGAGGTCGTGGCCGACGTCGTCCACCGACAGTGGGGCAACCGGCTCATCGCGAGCTGGAACGAGGCGGGATGGTGGGACGCCCCGACGCGGGTCGGTGACCGCATCGGCCGACTCGTGGGCGCGGCACCCGGGCAGGTCGTCTGCACCGACTCGACGTCGGTGAACCTCTACAAGGCCGTCGTCGCGGCGGCCCGCATGCGGCCCGGACGGCGGGTGGTGTTGACGGACCCGGACTCGTTTCCCACGGACCTGTACGTCACCGACGCCGCGGCCCGCGACGCCGGGCTGGTCGTGGAGCAGGTGTCACCCGCCGCCGCCGCTGCCCGCATTGCTGACATCGGGGACGACCTTGTGCTCGCGTCGTACAGCTCGGTCGACTACCGCACCGGAGAGCTGTGGGACCTCGCAGCAGTCACCGGCGCGGCGCATGCGGTCGGCGGACTGGTGTGCTGGGACCTGTGCCACTCGGCAGGGGTCCTCGACGTCGGCCTCGACGCCCACGACGCGGATCTCGCCGTGGGCTGCGGCTACAAGTACCTCAACGGTGGCCCGGGGGCCCCGGCCTTCCTCTACGTGGCCGCGCGGCACCAGGACGACTTCGACCAACCGCTCGCGGGATGGAACGGCCATGCCACACCTTTCGCGATGGCGCCCGCCTACGTGCCGGCTCCCGGGATCACCCGTGGCCGGGTCGGCACGCCTCCCCTGCTGGGCATGCTCGCGCTCGAGGCGGCGCTCGCGGTGTACGACGGGCTCGAGGTGACGGCGGTGCGGGAGAGGTCACTGTCCCTCACCGGGTTCTTCCTCCAGTGCCTCGGGGAGCTGCTGCCCGAGCTTGCGGTGGCCACGCCGCGTGACGCCGAGCGGCGCGGCTCCCAGGTGAGCGTCCGGCATCCCGACGCGTATGCCGTCGTGCAGGCCCTCATCGCGCGCGGTGTCGTCGGCGACTTCCGGGAGCCCGACATCGTGCGGCTGGGTTTCGCTCCCCTCTACCTGTCCCATGGGGACGTCCTGCGGGCCGCCCAGCACCTCCAGGGGGTGATCGGGGACCGCGACTTCGAGCGCGAGGAGTTCCGCACCCGGGCCACGGTCACCTGAGCGGGGTAACCGCGTGACGGGCTCAGGTCACCAGCCGCGCTCGGCCAGCCGGTGGGGCTCAGGGATCTCGTCGACGTTGATGCCGACCATCGCCTCGCCCAGGCCACGAGACACCTTGGCGATGACGTCCGGGTCGTCGTAGAACGTCGTGGCCTTGACGATGGCCTCCGCCCGTTGTGCCGGGTTCCCCGACTTGAAGATCCCCGACCCGACGAAGACTCCCTCGGCGCCGAGCTGCATCATCATCGCGGCGTCCGCAGGAGTGGCGATGCCGCCGGCGGTGAAGAGGACGACGGGCAGCTTGCCTGCTGCGGCGACCTCTTTGACGAGCTCGTACGGCGCCTGCAGCTCCTTCGCCGCGACGTACAGCTCGTCGTCGGGAAGGTTCTGGAGACGACGGATCTGTTGGCGGATGCTGCGCATGTGCGTCGTCGCGTTGGAGACGTCGCCCGTCCCCGCCTCGCCCTTGGAACGGATCATCGCCGCCCCCTCGGTGATGCGCCGCAGGGCCTCTCCCAGGTTCGTGGCGCCACAGACGAAGGGGACGGTGAAGGCCCACTTGTCGATGTGGTTGGCGTAGTCGGCGGGGGTGAGCACCTCCGACTCGTCGACGTAGTCGACACCCAGGCTCTGGAGCACCTGGGCCTCCACGAAGTGGCCGATCCGGGCCTTCGCCATGACGGGGACCGAGACCGCCTCGATGATCCCGTCGATCATGTCCGGGTCGCTCATTCGCGACACGCCGCCCTGCGCCCGGATGTCGGCGGGCACCCGCTCGAGGGCCATGACGGCGACGGCTCCGGCATCCTCGGCGATCCTCGCCTGCTCCGCGTTGACGACGTCCATGATGACGCCGCCCTTGAGCATCTCGGCCATCCCCCGCTTGACGCGGGTCGTGCCGGTGGTGGGGGCGTTCTGCTGCTCGATCATGGCTCCCAGTCTAGGTCCGTCGGAGCGCCGCTCCCACAGCCTCCCGGACCGCCCGCGCCACTGCGACGCGGACACCTCGCGCGCGGCTTCCCCTGCCACGGACTGCACCGGGTGAGGACGGGGAGCGGCTCAGGCCGCCAGGGCCAGGGGCAGCTCGTCGTCGAAGTCGACGGGTTCCGGCAGGGCGGCATAGCCGGCGAGCCGGAAGAACAACACCGAGCGCTTGGCGCGGACCCTGCGCACCTCTCGCACGGCGTCGTTGTGGAAGTTGCGCGCCAGCCGCACCCGCAGCCCGCTGGCGGCGACGCGGTCCAGCGAGTCCGTCACGAGCTCGTCGTCGCGGACCCTGAGGCCCGCCACGACGTCATCCGGCAGGGCTGCCCGGAGCGCCGCCGTGAGGTCGCTCTCGACGCCCTCGCGGCCACCGAAGTGCTGGCCGTCGAGGAGGTCCTCGGTCAACGGGTGCTCGGTGGTCCGCTCGAGGGAGGCGGTGGCCGCGTCGGCGATGAGCAGAGCGCTCCCCGGGTCGAGCGCTCCGCTGTTGGCCAGCTCCAGGGCAGCCTCGGCCCGGCGCACCAGCTGGGCGTCGAGCGCGGACATCGCCCCCTCCACTTTGGCGTGCAGCCGGTCCAGCCGGGCCGCCGAGTATGAGAGGTACCAGGCCAGGGCGATGAGGACGATGACGACGAAGGTGACGGCCTGCAGCACGTCGACGTCGAGCATCAGCTGCCACCGCCCGGGACGCCGCGGACCAGCCGGCCCCACAGCCCGGTCGGCGTGGGCTGGTCCGGCTCACCGTCGGCACCCGCGATGACCGTCTCGTACACGGCGAGGACCCGGTCGGCGACGACACCCCAGTCGAAGACGCGCGCGCGGTCCTGCCCCAGGGCACGAAGCGTCCTCCGTCGCTCCGGGTCGGCGAGCAGGTCCAGCACCGCGTGCCCCAGCGCATCGGCGGACCCGGTCTCGAACAACACTCCCGTGCGGCCCCCGTCCAGCACGTCGGTGAAGGCCGGCAGGTCCGACGCGACGACCGTCGCCCCCGCTGCCATCGCCTCGACGAGGACGATGCCGAAGCTCTCGCCGCCCAGGTGCGGTGCCAGGTAGGCGTCGACCGACGCGAGGAGTGACGCCTTGTCCTCTTCCGTGACCACACCCAGCACCTCGGTGGACCTCACCACTCGGGGGTCGGCGTCACGCAGCAGCACCGAGGCGTCGCCCGGGCCTGCGACGAGCAGGCGGGCGGTCGGGTGCTCGTCGAGGACGTCGCGCATGGCCCGGAGGGCGACTCCGAGCCCCTTGCGGGGCTCGTCGCATCGGCCGAGGAAGGCCAGCGTGGGCGCCTCGGCGGTGCCGCACCACCCCTCGCGCGGCCGGGCGTCCCTGAACCGGTCCACCCGCACGCCGTTGGGGATGATGAACGACTCGGCGCGCAGGTAGCGCCGCATGTTGGCGCGTGCCTCCTGGGACACGGCGATCCGGCCTCGGATCTTCTCCAGGGAGGGGCGCAGGAGGGGGTGGGCCGCCTGCAGGGCACGGGACTTGACGACGGACGAGTGGAACGTCGCCACCACTGGTTCGTCGGTCGAGGCCCACAGGGCCATGAGGGCGGCCGAGGGGTTCATCGGCTCGTGCAGGTGGAGCACCTCGAAGCGACCGGCCTCGAGCCACCTCGTCACCCGCGCGGAGGTCACCGGACCGAAGGTGAGCCGGGCGACCGAACCGTTGTACCTCACCGCCACCGGCCGTCCCGACGACGTGAAGTATGCCGGCAGTCCCTCCTCCTGGTCCGCCGGTGCCAGCACCGACACCTCATGGCCTCGCGCGATGAAGTGTTCGGCGAGGTCCCGCACGTGGAACTGCACACCACCGGGCACGTCCCAGGCATAGGGACAGACCATGCCGATCCTCATCGAGCCCCCTCCCGGGCGGACACCCGCTCGCGGTCCAGGTCGTCGAGGAACACCCGCTGGAGCATGTGCCAGTCGGCGGTGTGCTCCCGGACGGCGGCGCCCAGCGTGTCGGCGCACGCCTGGGTCATGGCGGTGGCCCGCTGCCGAGTGGTACCGCTGCCGGGGTCCGCCACGCAGGGGTGGAACGTGATGACGATGCCCCATCCGCTCCCCCGGCGCTCATGGCGGATCGACACCGGGTGCAGCGGCCTCCGTTCCGCGATGGCCAGCGCGGCGGGTCCTGGGGCCATCCTCGCCCGGTGCCCGCAGAAGTCGACGTCGATCCCCCTCGAGCTGAGGTCCCGGTCGGCGAGCAGCGGGATGATGCCGGGTCGCCGGGCCGCCTCGCGCAGCGCCGGGAACGGGTTGCCGGCACCGGTCAGGGGGATGATCGTCATTCCCAGCGACTGGCGAAAGGCGAGGAACTCCTCGAAGACCTCCTCGGGCCTCAGGCGCTCCGCGACGGTCGTCACCGGTCCCAGATGGGTCGTGCCCCACGCCCCGGCGAGGTCCCAGTTGCCCATGTGCCCGAGGAACGCGACGACCGACCCTCCGGACTCGATGACCTCCCGCACCGGGCCGTCACCCTCGGCAGTCACCCGTGCCGCCAGGTCGTCGGGGCCGAGGTCCTGGAGCCGGAACGCCTCGCAGTAGTAGCGGAGGTACGAGCGCATGCCGTCCCGGACGAGGGTGCCGAGCTCGGCGTCGTCGAGCTCCGGGCGTACCCGAGCGTAGTTCTGCCGGAGCCGCTCGGCGCCACCACGGGCGACCGTGAGGTCCGCGGCGCGGTCGAAGAGGGCGTAGGCAGCCCGTTCCGGCATCCGCCTGACCGCGCCCCACCCGATGCGGTGACCCGCCACGGTGAGCCGGTCCCCGAGGTCGTCCGGCACGAGCCTCACGCCGTGCTCAGCGCCTGGCGGCGCACCTCGAGGATCCGTTGGACGACGGTGACGAGGCTCGCGAGCGCCAGCAGGCCGAGCACCACGCCGAGGACGACCCACGGAAGGTCGAGCAGCCCGGTCAGCCCGGTGGCGATGAGGACGACGACGAGGCGGTCGGCGCGCTCGGCGATGCCGACGTTCGCCGTCATGCCCAGACCCTCGGCACGCGCCTTGGCGTAGGACACCACGCTGCCGAGGATGAGGCAGGCCAGGGCCAGTGCCGCCATGTACGCCTCGTCACCGTCCCCGGCGAACCAGAGCACCAGGCCGCCGAAGATGGCCGCGTCGCCGACCCGGTCGAGCGTGGAGTCCAGGTACGCCCCCCAGTTCCCGGACCGTCCGATCCTGCGAGCCATGATCCCGTCGACGGTGTCGGAGAAGACGAAGCCGGTGATGACGAGCGTGCCGATGAGCAGCTCGCCGCGCGGGTAGAACGCCAAGGCACCGAAACAGACGCCGAGAGTGCCGATGACGGTGACGACGTCGGGGCTGATACCGAGTCGGATGAGAAGTGCCGCTACGGGTGTCAGCAGCTTGGTGAAGAAGGCGCGGGCGTATCGGTTGAGCATGGTGGGGCCAGCGTAGTGGGGCCGCCGGAGCGGTGCCGGTCACTCTCGTCCGGACCGCTTGTGTCCGGAGGGCAACAGGAGAAATGTAGCCGTCATGAGTGCCACGACCGCAGCCGCACCCCCCGTCCCCGCAACGACGAGCATCCGCAACGTCGTGCTCGTCGGACCCAGCGGGTCAGGGAAGTCCCGGCTGTTCGACCACGTCGTCGACGCCTGCCTGCCGGGGCGCGCCACCCGCGAGGAGGCCGGGCCCACGACGGGCCTGCGCGCGGCGACCATCACCACAGGGAAGGCGGTGCTGACCCTGCTGGACGCCCCGGGCAACCCCGACTTCGTCGGGGTGGTGCGGGCGGGGCTGAGGGCGGCGGATGCCGCCCTCTTCGTCGTCTCGGCGGCCGACGGAGCCGACGCGCAGAGCCGGGCGCTCTGGCACGAGTGCGCCGTCGTGGGTGTGCCGCGCGCGGTCGTCATCACCCAGCTCGACGCGCGCGACGCCGACTTCGCCGCCACGCTGGCCGACTGTCAGGCCCACTTCGGCTCCGGCATCCAGCCCCTCGGCGTGCCGGTCGCGGGCTCGGCCGGCGCGGTGAGCTCGATCGCGGACCTCCTCCTCGGTGAGGTCCACGACTACGCCGACGGAACCCGCTCCGTGCGACGTGCGGGCGCCGAGCACGCGGAGGTCTTCGACAGCTACCGACCGGGGCTGCTCGAGGGGATCATCGAGGAGTCGGAGGACAGCGGCCTCATGGAGCGGTACCTCGAGGGTGAGGAGCTCGACTTCGAGACGCTGGAGCGGGACCTGCTGACCGCGGTCGCCCATGGGACGTTCCACCCGGTCCTGCCGGTGTCCTCCGAGACCGGTGCGGGGGTCGGCGTGCTCCTGCACGTCATCGAGGCGGCATTTCCGCACCCGGGCCTTCACCCGGTCCCCACGGTCACGCCGGTCGGTGGCGGTGCCACGGTGGAGCTGTCCGCAGACCCGGCCGGCCCGCTCGTCGCGGAGGTCGTCCACACCGAGTCCGACCCCTACGTGGGGCACCTGTCCCTCGTCCGAGTGTTCTCCGGCACCCTGCGCGGCGACCGGGCGGTGCATGTCTCCGGCCACCTCGAGCTCCTCGGGGTGCCGACCGGGGAGGGTCACGCGGCCCACGACGAGGACGTGCGACCCGGGGCGCTCGCCGCGCCCCTCGATGGCGAGCTGGTGCCCAAGCCCCACGCCGTGGCCGGCGAGGTCGTCGTCGTCACCAAGCTCGCCACCGCGCAGACGTCCGACACCATCTCGTCACCGGAGCGCCCCCTGCTCGTCACCCCGTGGGCGCTGCCCGAGGCCCTGCTTCCGGCCGCGGTGGCGGCGACCAGCCGGGCGGACGAGGACCGGATGCCGGTCGCCTTTCGTGAGCTCGCGGCCGAGGACCCCTCGCTGCGCATCGAGCATGAGGGGAGGACGGGTCAGGTGGTGCTGTGGACCACCGGACCGGCACACCTCGACCTCGTGCTCGCTCGCCTCCGGAGCCGCTTCAACGTCGCCGTCGAACAGGTGCCGGTGAAGGTCGCCATGAAGGAGACGGCCGTCGACCGCGCCGAGGCGCAGGGCCGCCACGTCAAGCAGTCGGGCGGGCACGGCCAGTTCGCCGTGTGCCACCTCGTCATGGAGCCGCTGCCACGCGGCTCGGGCGTCGAGTTCACCGAGGTCGTCGTCGGTGGCGCCGTCCCGCGGCAGTTCATCGGCAGTGTGGAGAAGGGGGTGCACGCCCAGCTCGAGAAGGGACTCCTCGCCGGGTGGCCGGTGGTGGACGTCAAGGTGACCCTCACCGACGGCAAGGCCCACTCGGTCGACTCCTCAGACGTGGCGTTCCAGACGGCGGCGGGGATCGCCCTTCGCGAGATGGCCTCGCCGTCCACCATGTGCCTGCTCGAGCCGATCGACACCGTCCTCGTGACCGTGGACGACGAGTACCTGGGCGCCGTGATGACCGACATCGGCACCCGCCGGGGCCAGATCATCGGGTCCTTCCCCGCGGAGGGCGAGCCGGGTCGTTCCGTGCTCGAGGCCGCCGTGCCCCAGCTGGAGCTCCTCGACTATGCGATCACCCTGCGCTCGCTTGCCCATGGCACCGGCACGTTCCACCGGGAGCAGCGGGGCTACGAGCGCCTCCCCGAGCGGCTGGCGCAGGACCACCTCGGCAAGGGCCGCCACATCTGACGGCGCGCCCACGTGAGGTCAGGTCGGCCAGTGCTCGACGAGGCGTCCCCGGACGTCCTCGAGCAGCATCGGCAGCGCCTTGGTGCGCGCGACGATCGGCAGGAAGTTCGCGTCGCCTCCCCACCGGGGCACGACGTGCTGGTGCAGGTGGGCTGCGACGCCGGCGCCTGCGACGGCCCCCTGGTTCATACCGAGGTTGAAGCCCATCGGCGCCGACGCCGCCTCGAGAGCGCGGATCGCTGCCTTCGTGAGCAGCGTGAACTCCTCGGTCTCCTCTGCGGTGAGGTCGACGTAGAGCGCGATATGCCGGTAGGGGCACACCAGCACGTGGCCGGGGTTGTACGGGAAGAGGTTCATGACCACGTAGCAGAGGTCACCTCGGTGGACGACGAGCCCTCCCTCGTCGTCCTTCTCGGGCGCTGAGCAGAAGGGACAGCCGTCCCCGGCATCCGGGTCCGGCCGGTCGCCGGCGATGTAGACCATCCGGTGGGGCGTCCACAGCCGTTCGAACGCGTCCCCCTCCCCCGCGAAGTCCGCGGGGTCCTCGTGCGCCGGCATAGCCCGATCCTAGGGCGGCGGCCCGTCACGCAGTCCGCCGTCCTCAGCTCCCACGTCCCGAGGAGGGTGGCTGAGGCGGATCTCCATGAGCCTCTCGGAGGGAGGCCCGAACCCGAACCGCTCGTAGAGGGTGCGTGCCTGTGGCACGGCATTGAGCTGGACCCGGGTGACGCCGTCGGAGCCTGCCCACTCGAGCAGGCTCCTCAGCAGCGCGTCGCCGATCCCGTGGCCCCGGGCGTCCGGGGTGACGAACAGCAGGCTCACGTGGAACCAGGCGTCCGCCGGCCTGTGGGCGCTCGGCAGCCGCTGGACCCGCGTTCCGTGGAGCACGCCCAGTGGCCGACCGCGGACGTCCTCGGCGAGCCAGGTCCTGCGGGCACGGTCATGCAGCCAGGCGTCGGCGAAGTCGTCGAGGAAGCCGGAGGGTACGGTGTGGCCCTGTTCGCGCTCGTCCTGGATATGGAGGGCGCCGACCGAGAACGCGTCGGAGGGGCGCGCCTCGCGCACCGACACCCCGTCGACGTCCATGACCCAGCATGGCTCAATCGGCCTCCGGAGGGCGGGCAAAGGGTGAGGCCCCGGGAAGTATGAGTTCCCGGGGCCTCGATCGACTCGGCGTGATGTTCCGCGTCTCACGAGAGAGCTTCCGAACACCCACCACCCGCATCACCGGATGACTCCGTGCGGCGAACCGCTCGGGCTGGCGCTCGGCCTTCTCTCGATCCCTCCGCCACCGAGGTGGTGGAGTGAGACCATTTCTAGTCCTGGATGCGGTGCCCCGCAAGGGGTTTCGACAGCGACTTTGAGGAAGGTGTGGTGGACCGGCGTGTCGTCGGCGTGTCGTGTGACTGCCGTGACGGCTGGCGATGGGGCAGCTCGCGCCGTCTCACGAAGCGAGACCCACGAGACGGATGTCGGCTCAGACCTGACGGCGGTCGGCAATCGCATCGACCACCTCGGCGACCGCGTCGGCGATCGGAACGCCGTTCTTCTGCGAACCGTCGCGGTAGCGGAACGACACCGCGCCGGCGGAGCGGTCCTCCTCCCCGGCGATGAGCACGAAGGGCACCTTCGCCTTGCTGGCGTTGCGGATCTTCTTGGGGAAGCGGTCGTCCGAGGCGTCGAGCTCGAACCGCACGCCAGCGGCGCCCAGCTGCCGCCCCACGTCGGTGAGGTGGTCGACGAACTCCTCAGCGACCGGCACCCCGAGTACCTGTACCGGTGAGAGCCAGGGCGGGAAGGCGCCGGCATAGTGCTCGACGAGGACGCCCATGAACCGCTCGATCGACCCGAACTTGGCCGAGTGGATCATCACGGGTTGCTGCCTGGACCCGTCGGCCGCCTGGTACTCGAGCCCGAAGCCCGCCGGCTGGTTGAAGTCGTACTGGATCGTCGACATCTGCCAGGTGCGCCCGATCGCGTCGCGGGCCTGGACCGAGATCTTCGGGCCGTAGAACGCCGCACCGCCGGGGTCGGGGACGAGCTCCAGCCCGGAGGCAGCTGCCGCGTCCGAGAGCACCGCCGTCGCCGTGGCCCACTGCTCGTCGCTGCCGATGAACTTGTCGCTCTTGTCCCCGGCCTCGTCCCGCGTCGACAGCTCGAGGTAGAAGTCGTCAAGCCCGAAGTCGCGCAGCAACGAGAGGACGAAGTCGAGGAGGTGTCTGATCTCGGCCGGGGCCTGCTCGGGCGTCACGTACGAGTGCGAGTCGTCCATCTCCAGTCCACGAACTCGGGTGAGGCCGTGCACCACGCCCGACTTCTCGTAGCGGTACACCGACCCGAACTCGAAGAGGCGCAGCGGCAGCTCACGGTACGAGCGGCCACGGCTGCGGAAGATGAGGTTGTGCATCGGGCAGTTCATGGCCTTGAGGTAGTAGTTGCTGCCTTCGAACTCCATCGGGGGGAACATCGTGTCCGCGTAGTACGGAAGGTGACCGGAGGTGTGGAACAGGCCCTCCTTGGTGATGTGCGGAGTCCCGACGTACTGGAAGCCCTCCTCGATGTGCCGCCGCCTGGCGTAGTCCTCCATCTCCCGCTTGATCACCCCGCCCTTGGGGTGGAACACCGGCAGCCCGGAGCCCAGCTCGTCGGGGAAGGAGTAGAGGTCGAGCTCCGCGCCGAGCCTGCGGTGGTCCCGCTTCTCGGCCTCCGCCAACCGGTCGAGGTATGCCGTGAGGTCGGCCTTCGTGGGCCACGCCGTGCCGTAGACACGCTGGAGCTGCGGGTTCTTCTCCGATCCACGCCAGTAGGCGGCCGCACTGCGCATGAGCTTGAACGCGTTGCCGAGAACCTTCGTGGTGGGCACGTGCGGTCCTTGGCACAGGTCCGCCCACGCTGTCGACCCGTCCTTGCGCACGTTGTCGTAGATGGTCAGCTGCGCCCCCCCGACCTCCACCGAAGCGCCCTCCCCGAGGGCCTCGAGGGCTTCACGCGCGTCACCCCGTTTCCCGCCCTGGGACGCGCCGCCCTTGAGGCCGATCAGCTCGCACTTGTACGGCTCGGCGGCCAGCTCCCGAAGGGCCTCCTCGTCGGAGACCTCCCGGCGTCGGAACGTCTGGCCCTCGTTGACGATGCGCTGCATCACCTTCTCGAGAGCCTTGAGGTCCTCGGGTGTGAAGGGCGTCTCGACGTCGAAGTCGTAGTAGAAGCCGTCGCGGATCGGTGGGCCGATCCCCAGGCGGGCCTGCGGGTGGACCTCCTGGACGGCCTGCGCCAGGACGTGTGCCGCGGAGTGGCGGAGCACGTCGAGGCCGTCCTGCTCGGCCACACTCACCGGCTCGACGACGTCACCGTCGGCGAGGACGTGAGCGAGGTCGCGCAGCTCACCGCCGACCCGGGCGACGAGCACGGAGCGGTCACCCGTGAAGAGGTCCCCTGCCGTCGTTCCGTGCTCGACCGAACGATCCTCCCCGGCGACGTGGACGGTGATCTGGGCAGACACGCGCGAATCTCCTCGTGGGCGGACCCTGTGGGCGATGGGGTGCGGGGCGCGCCGGAAAGGGGTCCCGGGGCACCGCCGATGCTATCCGCCGGGCAAGGGCCCACGCGAAGGAGTTCACCGCGGTGGGCACCCGTCCGTCAGGCGGGTGTCCGCCGCCGGGCCCTCATGAACCACGGGTGAACCGGCCGGTCTCCTGCCACCGGCGCAGCCGCTCGACCGTCACCATGAGGTACGCGTCCGCCTCTGCCCGCAGGTCCGCCGTGCTGCTCTGGAACAGGCTGTTGGCGAGAAGGAGCTGTCGCGAGGCGACGAGCGCCTCGAACGCCGACTCGCTCAGGTCCGGCAATGGGCGCACGGCGGCATAGCCCTCGCGCAGCGCCTCCTCAGTTGCCGTGCTGCCGTCCCGCAGGTAGAAGACGGCGATGGCAAGGTCGAGGGCCGGGACGCCGAGACCGCAGTCGTCGACGTCGAAGACCGCAAGACGGCCCTCGTGCCACTTGAGGTTCCCACCGTGGAGGTCCGCGTGGAGCAGGATCGGGGTGAGCCCCGATCCTGCCTCTGCGAAGGCGCGGCGGCCCGTGGCGACGGCGGAAGCGAGGACCGTGGCCTCGCCCGCGCCGAGCCCCGGCCGTCCGGTGAGGAGGTCCGCGTCGCCGAAGAGCGGCTCGTCGAAGAGCGGGAGTTCGGCGCCCGGCGGGAGCGTGAAGCCCTCGGCGTGGTCGTGGAGCCGCGCCATGGTCCGCCCGAGCGCCGCTGCCTGCTCCTCGTCGCACACGCCGACGTCCTCGCCCTCGAGCCAGCTGGCGACCGTGACGAGGAGCGGTCCACCCCACTCGGGACATGGCACCTCCACCGCCCACCGCCCGTCCCGCGTGGACACCGGGTCCGGGACGAGCACGTCGGTCTCGGCGCGCACGGCGTGCAGCCAGGACTGCTGCGCGAGAACGTTCGCCGACGTGCTGTGCGAGTTCGTGTTGACCCGCAGCGCGAACCGTCCCCCGTCGTCGGTCTCCAGGCGGAACGTCGTGTTGTAGGCGTGGAGCACGAGCGCAAGGCTCCGGACGCTGAGGCCGAAGGCAGCGGCAGCCGCGATCGCCACGCGACGGAGGGCCTCGACCTGGCCCTGGGTGTCGAGGCCGGCATAGGACGTCCGGTCCTCGACGGGTGCCACGACCACAGCGAACCACGGGCACGGGCCTTCCGACCGCGAAACGGTCCACGACGGCTGGGCCGGCTGCGCGAGGATCGGGAGGTGCCAGCCCGCGACCTTGCCCTCGCCGTCATCGTGGCCGTGGTCTGGGGCGCCAACTTCGTCGTCATCGACCTCGGCCTCGGTGACGTGCCACCCACTCTCTTCGTCGCCGTTCGCTTCGTCGTCGTCCTGCTGCCGGCCCTCCTCCTCGTCCCCCGGCCCGCCATGCCGTTCCGGGACGTTGCGGCCGTGGGCGTGTTCATGAGCCTCGGGCAGTTCGCCCTCCTCTACACCGCGCTGGCCGTCGGTATGCCAGCCGGGCTCGCCTCGCTCGTCCTCCAGGCCCAGGTGGTCGTCACGGTTCTCCTGTCCGCGCTCTTGCTGCACGAGCGACCGTCGAGGCCGCAGGTGGTGGGCGTGGCTGTGGGTGCCGCGGGGTTGTGCGTCGTCGGCCTCGGGCGGTCGGCAGCCACGCCGGCCGTCGGCCTCGTGCTCGTCGTGGGCGCCGCGACCTCGTGGGCCGTCGGAAACGTCATCGTCCGACGCGCCTCCGCCCGAGCGGCGTTGCGGCCGACCGCCGGTCCCGGAGGCCACGCGCT
>CALCXF010000090.1 GCA_937907685.1 uncultured Nostocoides sp. | reverse complement strand
TCGGAGACCTCCTCCGGCAGCGGCCCGGAGTTCCCGATGCACGTGGTGCAGCCGTAGCCGACGAGGTGGAAGCCGAGCTTCTCGAGGTAGGGCCACATGCCTGCCTTGTCGTAGTACCCCGTGACCACCTTCGAGCCCGGGGCCATCGACGTCTTCACCCAGGGCGGCACGGAGAGCCCCCGCTCGACGGCGTTCTTCGCGAGCATCGCCGCGGCCATCATCACCGAGGGGTTCGAGGTGTTCGTGCAGCTCGTGATCGAGGCGATGGACACGATGCCGTGGTCGATCTCGAAGCTGGCCCCCTCCGGAGTCGTCACCGTGACCGGCTGACGCGGCCGGTCGTCGCCGGTGCCCTCGTCGGCCGGCTTGTCCCCGCCGTTGTCGCGGTCGACCCCCACCCCGCTCGTGGCCGTCGGGTCGCTCGCGGGGAAGCTTGCCCCCGGCCCGCGGTCGCCTTCGTGGTGGGCGACGTACGTCGGGAGAACCTTCCGGAAGGCGGTCTTGGCCTCGGTCAGCGCGATGCGGTCCTGTGGCCGCTTCGGGCCGGCGATGGACGGGACGACCGTGGACAGGTCCAGCTCCAGGTACTCGCTGTACCGCGCCTCCGGCTGGTCCGGGCCCGACTGCAGCCACATGCCCTGCTCCTTGGCGTACGCCTCGACGAGCGCGACGGACTCCGCTGACCGGCCGGTGAGGCGCAGGTACTCCAGGGTGACGTCGTCGATCGGGAAGATCGCGCACGTGGAGCCGAACTCCGGGCTCATGTTGCCGATCGTGGCGCGGTTGGCCAGCGGCACCGCGGACACGCCTTCTCCGTAGAACTCGACGAACTTCCCCACGACACCGTGCTTCCTGAGCATCTCGGTGATCGTCAGCACGACGTCGGTGGCGGTCGCCCCTGGCGGGATGGACCCGGAGAGCCTGAACCCGACCACCCGCGGGATGAGCATCGACACCGGCTGGCCGAGCATGGCCGCCTCCGCCTCGATGCCTCCGACCCCCCAGCCGAGCACCCCCAGGCCGTTGACCATCGTCGTGTGGCTGTCGGTGCCCACGCAGGTGTCGGGGTATGCGACACCGTTGCGGACCATCACCGTGCGGGCGAGGTGCTCGATGTTGACCTGGTGGACGATCCCGGTGCCCGGTGGGACCACCTTGAAGTCGTCGAAGGCCGTCTGCCCCCAGCGCAGGAACTTGTACCGCTCCTCGTTGCGCTCGTACTCGATCGCGACGTTGCGCTCGAACGCATCGGCGCGGCCGAAGACGTCGATGATCACCGAGTGGTCGATGACGAGCTCGGCCGGGGCGAGGGGGTTGATCTTGGCGGCGTCGCCGCCCAGCTCGGCGACGGCCTCGCGCATGGTGGCGAGGTCGACGATGCAGGGCACACCGGTGAAGTCCTGCATGATCACCCGTGCGGGGGTGAACTGGATCTCGGTGTCCGGCTCGGCATCGGCGTCCCACCCACCGACGGCGCGGATGTGGTCGGCCGTGATGTTGGCGCCGTCCTCGGTCCGCAGGAGGTTCTCCAGGAGGACCTTCAGGCTGAAGGGGAGGGTGTCGCTCCCCTCGACCGCGCGGAGCCGGTAGATCTCGTAGGACTGCTCGCCCACCTCGAGCGTGCCGTGGGCGTCGAAGCTGTTCGTGCTGGCCACCGTGGCTCCCTTTGGGTCGTGCGTCGTCGCGCGATTCGGTTCAGGTATCTTGACGTCAAGATATCTAACCATACCGGGTCGGTTCCCGTCGAGCCTATGCCGCGCCGTCCGACGTGCGTGGCTCGCGGGCGTGGGGGTCCTCCGCGGGGCCAGGAACGAAGCGCGCCACGCACTCGACGTGATGCGTCATCGGGAAGGCGTCGAACGCCCGCAGGCCCTCGAGCCGGTACCCGGCCTCGCCGAGGTATGCCGTGTCCCGCGCCAGTGCGGCGGGGTCGCACGCGACGTACACGATGACTCGCGGACCCAGGGCCGCGACCTCGGTCGAGACGCCGCGCCCGGCCCCCGTGCGCGGTGGGTCGAGGACGACGACGTCCGCCGACGCGGGGAGGAGCACGGATCGCCTCTGCTGACGTGGTCTGCTGCCCCGCTGGCGGGCGCTCCCCCGGCGGGAGGGACGCGCCACCCCGAAGGCGTCGTCGACCCGTGAGGGCACGACGACGACGTTTCCGTATGCCGCGAGGTTGGCTCGTGCATGAGCGCTCGCCTCGACGTCGGACTCGACCGCGACCACCTGCCCCGACCCGCCCACCGCCCCTGCGAGGGCGGCCGAGAACAGCCCGACCCCGGCATACAGGTCAAGTGCTCGCTCCCCGGGTCGCGGTGCCGCGGCTGCCATGACGGCGGTGAGGAACGTCTGGGCGGCCCCACGATGGACCTGCCAGAAGCCGCGGGCGGAGAGCTCGTAGTGCCGGTCCAGGCGATGCTCCTCGCCGTCCGGACCCGGCCACGCAGCGACGACGCGCTCCCGGACCACGGGAGGCGGATCCCCCGGCACGACCACGGTGACCGGCTCACCGGCGGAGGGGGCGACGGCATCCACGAGCTCGACCCCCGGCCACGGACGGCTCGGCACGTCCAGGGACGTCACCTCGGGGGAGGCGATGCGGCACCAGTCGATGGGAACGACGTCGTGCGACCGGTGCCGCCGAAGGCCCGCACGGCCCTGCCCGTCGACGGCATGCTCCACCCGGGTGCGCCACCCGAGGCCTCCGCTGTCTCCCGGGACGGGCTCCACCTCGACGTCCACCTCGAGACGTGCCAGCCGGGCCATCTGCTCGCGGACGACATCCGCCTTGAGCCGGTGCTGTCGGTGCAGGGCGACGTGCTGGAGGTCGCAGCCACCGCACAGGCCCGGCCGGGCCCACGGGCAGGGGGGGTCGACCCGGTCCGGCGATGCGGACAGGACCTCGATGGCGTCCGCCCGTACGAACCGCTCCCCGGCGCCGCTCTCGGTCACCCGGGCGAGCACCCGCTCGCCGGGGATCGTGTGCCGGACGAACAGCACCTGGCCCTCGTGGCGAGCCACGCAGTGACCTCCGTGGGCGACCGCGGTGACCTCCACCGCGACCTCGTCGCCGACGGCGAGGCCCACGTGGTGCGGGACCGGCATCAGCCCTCGCCGCGGCGCACGTCGCCGGCCACGGGCCCGTCCATCCGGTCCTCGGCACCTTCGGACGAGGCCAGCTGCCACGGCACCGAGGAGACCATCACCCCCGGTGTGAAGAGCAGCCGGGTCCGCAGGCGCAGTGCGCTCTGGTTGTGGAGCACCTGCTCCCACCAGTGGCCGACCACGTACTGCGGGATGTACACGACGACGAGGTCCCGGGGGTTGCCGGAGCGGATCGACTTGACGTAGTCGACGACCGGACGGGTGATCTCACGGAAGGGGCTGTCCAGCGCCTTCAGCGGTACCGGGATGTCCCGGCGGTCCCACTCCGCCTGCAGGGCGCGCGTCTCCTCCGGGTCCACGTCGACCGTGAGCGCCTCGAGGATCGACGGCCGGGTCGCGCGCGCGTAGGCGAGGGCCCGCAGGGTCGGCTTGTGGATCTTCGCGACGAGCACGATGGCATGCACCCGGGAGGGCAGCAGCTGGTGCTTGGTGTCGCCCTCGCTCACCGCGAGCTCGTCACGCACCGCGTCGTAGTGGCGACGGATACGGGTCATGACGAGGAACAGCACGGCCATCGCGGCGATGGCGAAGCCCGCGCCATGGATGAACTTCGTCACGAGGACGACGACGAGGACCGTGCCGGACATGCCGGCACCGATCCCGTTGATGACCCGGCTCCTCAGCATCCGGCCGCGGACCGCCTCGTTGCGCTCGAGGCGAAGACGACGCGTCCAGTGCCGCACCATGCCGATCTGGCTCAGCGTGAAGGACACGAAGACACCGACGATGTAGAGCTGGATCAGGCTGGTGACCTTGGCGTCGTACACGAGGACGAGGAAGGCCGCCGCTCCGGCGAGGATGACGATCCCGTTGGAGAAGGCGAGGCGGTCGCCGCGGGTGTGCAGCTGGCGGGGGAGGAAGCCGTCGCGAGCGAGGATCGAGCCCAGCACCGGGAACCCGTTGAACGCCGTGTTCGCGGCGAGCACGAGGATCAGCCCGGTGACGAGCGACACGAGGACCACACCGGGGTGGAAGCCGGAGAACACCGACTTGGCCACCTGGCCCATCACGGTGTCCTGGACGTAGCTGTCGCCGACCGGCACGCCGTCCCGGGCCAGCTGGACCGCCGGCTCGTCGGCGTACTTGATGCCGGTCCAGGTGGCCAGGGCCACCATCGACAGGAGCATCGTCACCGAGACGGAGCCCATGAGGAGCAGCGTCGTCGCCGCGTTCCGGCCCTTGGGCTTGCGGAACGCCGGCACCCCGTTGCTGATCGCCTCGACCCCGGTGAGGGCCGCGCACCCCGAGGAGAAGGCACGCAGGAACAGGAACCCCAGGGCGATGCCGGTGACCGCCTCGTAGCCCGGTTCCGGCAGCAGCTCCAGACCGGCGCTCTCCGCCGGGGGAAGGCTCCCTGTTGCCCTGCGGTAGACGCCGATGAGGGCCATCCCGAGCACGGTCACCATGAAGAGATAGGTGGGGACCGCGAAGGCCGTGCCCGACTCACGCACCCCCCGCAGGTTCATCGCCGAGAGCGCGGCGATGATGCCGACGGCGACGACCGCCTCGTGACCCCGCACGAAGCCGAAGGCCGCCGCGGCGTTCTGGACGCCGGCCGACACCGAGACCGCCACCGTGAGGACGTAGTCGACGAGCAGTGCGCTGGCGACGCCCAGCCCGGCCCTCGGGCCGAGGTTCACGCTGGCCACCTCGTAGTCGCCACCGCCGGAGGGGTAGGCACGGACGTTCTGCCGGTAGCTCATGATCACCACGGCCATGACGAGGACCACCGCGAGGGCGACCTCCCAGGAGTGGGTGATCGCCAAGGCGCCGCCGGCGAGGCCGAGGGTCAGGAAGATCTCGTCAGGCGCGTAGGCCACCGAGGACAGGGCGTCACTGGCGAACACCGGGAGCGCGAGCCGCTTCGGGAGGAGGGTCTCGCCGAGCCGGTCGCTGCGCATCGCGCGGCCCAGGACCACGCGCTTGACGAGACGTCCGGGTGATGACACGACAGACACTGTATGCGGCACCGAAACCGGGCGCCGGGAGCGTCGAGGGACCCCCTCACCGGTGCCGAGACGTCGGTGTAGCGTCGGCGTCGTGCACTTCGTCATCATGGGCTGCGGCCGGGTCGGCGCCTCCCTCGCCCGGGCGATCGAACGGGCCGGCCACGAGGTCGCCGTCATCGACCAGGACGAGTCCGCGTTCCGGCGGCTGGGCGCGAGCTTCGACGGGCGCACCGTGACGGGGGTCGGCTTCGACCGCAACACCCTGAGGGCCGCCGGCATCGACAAGGCCTACGCCTTCGCCGCCGTCTCCAGTGGTGACAACTCCAACATCCTCGCCGCCCGCGTCGCACGGGAGAAGTACGGCGTGGAGCACGTCGTCGCCCGGATCTACGACCCGGGTCGGGCCGAGATCTACCAGCGGCTCGGCATCCCCACCGTGGCCACCGTGAAGTGGACGAGCGACCAGATCATGCGGCGCCTGCTTCCCTCGGGCCACGTCCCGGAGTTCACCGACCCCTCCGGGAAGGTGGTCATCGCCGAGATGCCGGTCGCCACGGGGTGGATCGGGCATCGGGTGGAGGACATCGAAGCCGCCACCGGGGGTCGGCTCGCGTACCTCACGCGCCTCGGCGACGGTCTCCTTCCGGGCCCGGACACGGTGTACCAGGACGGCGACCTGCTCCACCTGGCGCTGCGGCGCGAGGACCTCGCCACCGCGGAACGGGTCCTCGACGCCGCACCGCCCGCCCACTGACCCGAAAGGCCCAGCCATGCGCGTCGTCATCGCCGGAGCCGGCAGTGTGGGCAGGTCCATCGCCCGCGAGCTGCTCCGCAACGGGCACCAGGTGCTCCTCGTGGACCGCGAGGCGGACGGCGAGCGGGTGCAGAAGGTGCCCGACGCCAGCTGGCTCCAGGCGGACGCGTGCGAGATCGAGGCACTGGGTGAGGCCGGCCTCGCCGAGTGCGACGTCGTCGTCGCGGCCACCGGCGACGACAAGGTCAACCTCGTCCTCTCGCTCCTCGCCAAGACGGAGTTCGGCGTCCCGCGAACGGTGGCTCGGGTGAACAACCCCAAGAACGAGTGGATGTTCGACGAGGCCTGGGGCGTCGACGTCGCGGTGTCGACACCACGGCTCATGACCGCTCTCGTGGAGGAGGCGGTGAGCATCGGAGACCTCGTGCGGATCTTCGAGTTCCAGCAGGGCCGGGCGATGATGGTCGAGATGACCCTCCCCGTCGGCAGCCCGTATGCCGGTGCCAGGGTGGGCGACGTCCCCTTTCCCGGGAACACCGTGCTCACCGGCATCATCCGTGAGGGACATCCCATCGCCCCCAGCCGCGACGACGCCCTGGAACCGGGCGACGAGCTGCTCTTCGTCACCACGCCCGACGTCGAGGCGGAGCTCGAGTCCCTCCTCAGCCCCGGCCAGAGACACAAGCGGGACACCGAGAACGCCGACGACGACGAGGGCTGACGCTCGCTCAGGCTGGCGGCCGGTACCGGTGGGCGTAGGGCGCGACCTCGGCCGGCGCCCGACCGAGATAGACGACGACGCGGCACCCGGGGTCGCCCACGGCGATGCGCTCCTCGAGGAGCACGGTGGCGCCCTCCGGGTGGTTGCGTGCGGCGAGGCCCCCGAAGACGCTCGACGTCATCCGGCAGAGCGCCGGCGCGTGGCGGACCGCCTCGCCGAACGGGCACCGACGGTTCTCGAGCACGATCCGCTCCGGCGTCGCCTCCACGACGCTGAACTGACCGTCGATGGCGTGCTTGAGCCGCACGTAGCACTCGCCGAGCTGCTCGGGGGTCATCCGACCGACGACCTCGGTGGCCACGCGGAACTCGGCCTCCATCTGACCTCCCACGTCGGTGCCGACCTGGGCGATGACCGCCTCGGCGGCGTCGGGACCGTGGTGGGCCTCCACCGCGCGCGACATCTCGACGACGAGGGCGCGCAGGAACGCCTCCTTGCCGAAGCCGCCCTCTGGCCGGGCCTCGTGCAGTGACGGCAGCGAGGCGGCATGTCGGCGCGGCGGGTCCTGGCTCGTCGTGGGGGCACGCGGGACCGGCAGGGTCAGGGAGACGACCACGCCTGCCGCCGAGCGAAGCGCCGCGCTCGCGGTGGGTGCGAGCACTCGGATGAGCATCAGCCCGCGCCCCGACTCCTCCATCAGGCGTTCCCAGTCGCCGGCTCCGGGTGCGGTCGACTCGCTCCCCTCCCAGCTCGGGAAGTCCGTCACGTGCTCGACGAGGTCGAAACCCTCGCCCAGGTCGTAGACCTGCAGCGTCGGCAGCTCGGACGACCAGGTCAGGCTGACCCAGACCGGGCCGCCGGTGTGGCGCAGGGCGTTGCCGACAGCCTCGGAGACGAGGAGCTCAGCGTCGTCGATCCCGGCCTCTCCCTCGGGGGCCGCGTGCCGAGCGAGGTAGGCGACCAGCTCGTGACGCAGGTCGGCCAGCTGGTCCGTCCGCTCGAGGTACCAGTCCACGAGCCCAGTCTGCCCCTTGGCTCGGTCGCCCGCCCGGCTTCCCGATGATGTCCAGCCTTTGCGCCGAGCGGCGGCCGACCAGGTGACGCCCGGGGACGCGCGGATCTCAGGTGCCGTGCTCGGCCCCCGGCCCCTCCCCCGGCTCCAGCGGGGTGTGGCCCGCCAGGAGGAGCCAGCCCATGAGCGCGATGGAGGCGACCCACAGCGGCCACCCGAGCGCGATCTTCGCCGCGCCCAGCCAGGCGACCTCGGCGGCGAGGTAGAGCGGAACCATGACGGCGAGACGGACGGCATACGTCCCGACGAGGACCCAGGTGAGTCGGCTGCACACCCGGACCATGCCGCGGTCCCGGCGCCAGGCGAACGGGTCCTCCTGCGCGCGCGGGTCGCCGGCACCGACGAGGAAGCCCACTGCGGGCCACCGCGTCGCGATCGAGACCAGGGTCGCCGCGAGAAAGCCGGCATTGGTGAGGATGCCGGGAAGGAAGGCCGCCTCCGCTCGGCCGGACCGCACGGCGAAGAAGGCGGCGATGGCCGTCGCGAAGACCGCACCTGCCACGTGGCTGAGCGAGGAGCGCTGGACGATGCGGACGACGGCGAGGACCAGCGCGACGGCGAGGGCAGCACCGGCCGCCACGCCGACATCCTTGCGCCAGCTCCACAACGCCACGAAGACGACCGTGGGAAGGGCAGTCTCGACCGAGCCGCGCCAGCCCCCGAGGGCCGTCCCCAGGCGGTGCCGGATGAGCGCCTCGACCGTCTCGGCATCAGCCGTCACGGCCCGTGGGGCGTCCCCCGTCACTGCTGGGGCACGATCTCGTAGGCCGGGTTGAAGATGGTCGGCGCGCCACGGACGAGGGTCACCCGGCCACGGGCGCGAAGGAAGACGCCGGGCTCGATGCCGGCGATGCGCCGCCGCCCGATCCACACGAGGTTGATGGCACCGTTGCCGTCCCAGACCTCGGCGACGAGCGCCGGCACGCTGCGCCGGGGCGGCAGTGTCACGGTGCGGACCGTCCCGCAGACGCACGCCGGGTGACGGGGCGCGAGCGCGGTGAGGTCGTCGCCTCCGGCCGTCTCCGACTGGGCGCGCAGGGCGTCCGCCTGCTGCTCGACGGGGGACTTCGCGAGGTCACGCAGCCGCTCGCGCAGCGTCATGCTCACCTCACCTCCGTGATCTCGGGGCCGCGCTCGAACGGGTCGAGCGACGTGCCGTCCGCCTCGGGCTCCGGCTGCTCGGAGGGCGCCTCGACCTCTCGTGGCAACGCCAGGGGCAGCAGCTCGCGCGGCGCCATCGGCTCGCTGCCACGCACGACCACCGCCGCCTTGAGGACCTCGACGAGGGGCGCCGCAGCGCCCTCGTCGATCGCGGCTCGGCCGGAGAGGACCGCCCGGAGGAACCAGCGCGGCCCGTCCACCCCGACGAAGGTCGCGGGCGCGAAGACGGTGCGACCGTCCGGCCCCTGCGACGGCATCCGGGTGCGCAGGAGGGTCCCCAGCTCGCCCTCGTGCTCTTCGACCGTGCCGCCCTGGCCTTCGATCGCGGCGGCGATCTCCGCGCGGATCTCGTCCCAGAGCCCGCCGGAGCGCGGCGCGGCGAACGCCTGCATCTGCAGTGCCGACTCCCCGAGGACTGCGGTCGCCGCGTTGACCTGCTGAGTGCTCTGGTCGACCTCGAGGCGCAGCTCCATCCCGGGCACCCCGCGCACCCACAGCGCGCCCAGGTCCACGCGGCCATCGCGGCCATCCACCTCGGCGACGTCCCATGGTCCGTCGGAGCGCCGGCTGCCGGAGGCCTCGGGAGCCTGGGCGGCGTCGGCTGGCCCGTCACCGCTCGCGACGGCGTCCCCGCCCGCGGAGTCCTTGGATCTCTTGAAGATGCTCACGTGCTGTCGTCCTCGGTGTGGGGTCGTCGGCGGCTCCACCGCTGGTCCGGGGCTCCGAACCCTCCGGTCGAGCCGTGTCCAGTCTCCCCCCGGTCGCTCGCTGGAAGCGAATCCGTCACACCGAAGTCCGCGTGGAGGTAGTGCTGCACGACGAGCTGCGCGATCCGGTCCCCCACCCGGATGGTGAACGGCTCGGTCGGGTCGAGGTTCACGAGGTTGACGAGAACCTCGCCCCGGTAGCCGGAGTCCAGCGTGCCCGGCGCGTTGACGACCGTGACGCCGTGTCGGGCCGCGAGTCCGGAGCGCGGGTGCACGAGACCCACCGTTCCCGGCGGTAGGGCCAGTGCCAGCCCGGTCGGCACGAGGGCGCGTTCCCCCGGCGCGAGCGTCACCTCGGCGACGCTGGTCAGGTCAGCGCCGGCGTCACCGTCGGTGCTGTACGCGGGCACGCGCGCCTCGCGGTCGAGCCGCAGCACGCCGACGGGAACGCGGGCCGGTGGTCCCCCGGACCTGCTCGGGCCCCCGCTCAGGCGGCGCACTCCCGGCAGATGAGCACGCCGGACTTCTCGCTCGCCAGCTGGCTGCGGTGGTGCACGAGAAAGCACCGTGAGCAGGTGAACTCGTCGGCCTGCCGCGGGAGGACCCGCACCGAGAGCTCCTCGCCGGACAGGTCCGCCCCGGGCAGCTCGAACCCCTCGGCCTGCTCCGTCTCGTCGACGTCGACGCTCGAGGCGCGCTTGTCGACGCGACGGCTCTTGAGCTCCTCGATGGAGTCCTCGGACAGCTCGTCGTCGGTCTTGCGCGGTGCGTCGTAGTCGGTTGCCATTGCTGATGTCCACCCTTCGTCGTGTAACCCGGCCCTGACAACACACGGATCGCCGCTTTTGTGCCCGGGAACTCGCCGTGCGCGGTGATTGTGCACCATCGAGGCCCACAACACCACGCCGGGTCCACCACGCCCATCCGATCCCCCGCCGCGAGGGTGGCGGAGGTGGGAGAGGACGGTCAGTCGGGGGCGCGGACGTGCCGGGCGGTCAGGTCGCGGACGAGCGCCGCGAAGTCCTCCGCCAGCCCGGATCCGGCGGCCCAGGTGAGGTCGCGGTCGGGGACGTTCCCGTCCGGTCCACCGACGACCGCCCCCGCCTCGACGGCGACGAGCTCACCCGCGGCCCGGTCCCAGGCGTTGAGCCCGGTCTCGTAGTAGCCGTCGAGCCTCGCGCACGCGACCCCGCACAGGTCGAGCGCGGCGCTGCCGTGGCGCCGGATGTCCCGCACTCGCGGGAGGAGCTCCAGCAGGGCCGCCGCCTGACGCCGGCGGAGCTCGGGGTCGTAGCCGAACCCGGTGCCGACGAGGGCCATGGCGAGGTCGGTGGCGGCCGTGGCCCGCAGGATCCGCGTCCCCGCCTTGGTCGTCAGCCGGGCCCCGCCGCCTCGATGCGCATGGAAGAGCTCTCCCGTGACGGGGTTCAGCACGGCCCCCGCGACCGCCTGCCAGCCACCGGGCCGAGAGGGGTCACCCGTCACGGCGGCGACGGAGACGGCATACGCGGGGACGTCGTAGAGGTAGTTGACCGTCCCGTCGATGGGGTCGACGACCCAGGTCAGGCCACTGCTCCCCGTGGTGCCTCCGTCCTCCTCGCCGAGGAACCCGTCGTCCGGGCGTCGTTCGCCGAGCAGTGTCATCAGCAGCTCCTGGCTGCGCTGGTCCATGACGGTCACCGGGTCGGTGACGGTGGACTTGGCGGAGACGCCCAGCTGTGCGGGCCGCTGCTCGACGACGAGGCGGCCCGCGGCCCTCACCACGGCGCACGCGACGTCCTCGAGGCCGGCGGGGTCCGTCCCCGTGGGGAGGGGAACGCCGTGCCCCATCAGTCGCTGCCGCACAGGGCCGGCTTGGCGGTCCGCAGGTTCGGGCAGCACCCGGGTGCGCAGACCGAAGGGCGCACGTCGCCGGGAAGCCAGCTCTCCCGGGCGACAACCTCACCGCGGGCCTCGGCCGCGCGCTCGAGGAGCAGGTCGACGAGACCCTCGACGAACATGTCGTCGGTGTCGGGTGTCGCCACCCGGAGGAACGGGACACCCACCCGCGCAGCGGTCGCTGCGGCCTCCGTGTCGAGGTCGTGGACGACCTCCATGTGGTCGGAGATGAAGCCGATCGGCGCCACGACCACCGGGCCGCTCCCCTCGCGCGCCAGCTGCTCGATCCGGTCGTTGACGTCGGGCTCCAGCCAGGGCTGGCTCGGCGGACCGGACCGCGAGCAGAAGACGAGCTCACCGGCGAGCGAGAGCCCGAGCTCGCGGTTGACGTCGTCCGTGAGCCGACGGGCGAGGCGCAGGTGCTGGTCGACATAGAGGTTGCCCTCGCCGTCGCCCGGCCCGGAGGTGTCGTCCATCGCCTGCGGAATCGAGTGGGTCACGTAGAGGAGGCGCGCGGTGGCGGGGTCGCCCACCGTGCCCAACGCGTCGACGAGCGCGCGGAGCCAGGCGCGGCCGACGCCGGGATGCACGGCATACGGGCGCACCTTGTCGACGACGAGGCCGTCAGCCGCCGGGCCGACATCGGCCACCGCGGCGGCGAGGTCCTCGCGGTACTGGCGGCAGGACGAGTAGCACGAGTATGCGCTCGTCGTGAGGGTGAGGACCCGCATGGCCCCCAGCGCCAGCGCCTCACGGAAGGCGTCCGCGAAGAACGGCTCGGAGTTGCGGTTGCCCCAGACCACCGGCAGGTCGATGCCCCGCCGAGCCAGCTCGGACCTCAGCCGCTCGAGAAGCGCGCGGTTGAGGTCGTTGATGGGGCTGCGCCCACCCACGGCGACATAGTGCTCCGCCACGGTGGCGAGCCGCTCGTCGGGGACACCGCGACCCGCCGTCACCCGCCGGAGGAACGGCATGACCTCGTCGGGCGCTTCCGGACCGCCGAAGGAGCCGAGGAGCACGACGTCGTAGGGGGCGAGGGCACCGTCGTCTGGCATGCGCCAACGGTAACCGGGCAATCCTGACCGCCCCGGCGTGGGCTGCGCGATCCGGCCCGGGATGGGTGGCACAGTCGGGGGGACGACGAGCACACTCGGGAGCCCGACATGCAGGACCTTCGCCTGATCGGCGTCCACGAGGACGGCCAGCACCTGCTTCTCGCCGATGCCGACGGCGGCCGGTACCGCCTCACCCTCGACGACGCCCTGCGGGCCGCCGCACGCCGTGACCGTCCGCGCCTCGGCCAGCTCCAGATCGAGATCGAGGGCGGCCTTCGCCCCCGCGACGTCCAGGCGCTCGTCCGCAGCGGGCTGTCCACGGAGGAGGTGGCGGACCGCGCGGGGTGGACGGTGGAGAAGGTGCGCCGTTTCGAGGGGCCTGTCCTCGCCGAGCGCGAGCACGTCGCGAGCCGAGCCCAGCAGTGTGCCGTGGGCAGCCGCGGCACGGGTCCGGTCACCCTTGCCGAACGAGTGACCGAGCGTCTGCGGGACCGGGGCGTCGACCGGGGGGCGGTCCAGTGGGACTCGGCGCGGGACGAGGAGGGGACGTGGTCCGTCACCCTGGCCTTTCTCGCCGGCGGACGGGAGCGCATGGCGACCTGGCACTACGAGCCGCTCGGCGGCTCGGTGACCGCGTCGAACGACGAGGCGCGCTGGCTGACCGAGGACCCGGTCCCCGGCGCCATTCCTGCCCCGCACCCTGCCCCGCACCTCGGCGACCTCGACGTCTACGACGTCGATGCCGACGGCGGCTTGGCTCCGGGGCCGGTGCGGTCGTCGCACGAGCCGATCGACCTCATGGCCGCCATGCGCGAGAGCTCGACCCGTGGACGCCGGTCCCGCCGCCGCCCGGCCGCGTCGCAGACCGCCGCCGAGGACCCGCCGCGCCCCGACGAGCTGCCGATCGCCGAGCTCGCCCTCGACCCCACGGGGCCTCCCTTGCCCCCTGCCGCCCCCGACACGGCCACGGCGGATGCCGGGGGCGTTCAGGTCGCGTCGAGCGGCCCCAGCACCGAGGGGTGGGAGGGCGGCAGCGGCCCGGCGCGCAACGGCTCCCCTCGCAACGGCTCCCCTCGCAACGGCTCCCCTCGCAACGGCTCGCCGCGCAGGGGCACGCCCCGCGTCGACCCCACCGGCGGCGGCTCTCCCGGGGACCACTCCCCGACGCCGGGACCCGAGGTCGACGCGGACGCTCGGACCCGGCCTGCCTCCTCGAGGCGCGGCCGCCCCAGCGTGCCGAGCTGGGACGACATCGTCTTCGGAACCCGCGGCGAACAGTCCTGACCGACCGGCTGACGGCGTCCGAAGGTCTGCCGCGGGCGCGGGGGGACGTGCGGCCCGGTCAGGATGACGGCGGGACGGGACAGACGTCGAGGTCGAACGGCAGCGTGTCCGGCGACGGGGCGGCCGCCCGGGCCGCGTGGCTGTTCATCCGGCGCATGTAGTGACGGCGGCAGAGGACCTCGTACTCCACCACGCCGGCGCTGGAGGCCGAGGTGTCGCCGACGACCACCTGCTCGCCCTCCACGACCATCACTGCGTCGACGATGCGAGCGTTGTGGGTGGCCGTGCGGCCACACCAGCAGAGAGCCTCCACCTGGAGCACCTGCACCCGGTCGGCGAGCTCGATGAGCCGGCGGCTGCCCGGGAACAGCTCGGTGCGGAAGTCCGACGTGATCCCGAAGGCGTGCACGTCGATGCCGATCTCGTCGACGACCCGCGCCAGCTGCTCCACCTGCGCCGGGGTGTAGAACTGCGCCTCGTCACAGATGAGGTAGTCCACCCGGGCGCCCGAGGTGAGCCGTTCGACGACGACCTCCCAGAAGTCGAGCTCGTCCCCGACCTCGATGGCCGGTGTGGACAGGCCCAGCCGTGACGAGAGCACCGACTCGCCCATCCTGTCGAGCTTGGTGAAGATGAGGCCCTGGCGCCCGCGGACGCTGTTGTTGTGGTCCATCTGCAGGGCGAGGGTCGACTTGCCGCAGTCCATCGTGCCCGAGAAGAAGACCAGGTCCGCCACGAGGGGACACCCTAGGCGACCGACGCGGCGGGCACGTGGACGACCGGGACCGCGACCTCGTCGTCACTGAGGGAGCCGTGCAGGCCGACGAGGGCGAGCAGCTCCGGCCGGGCGCGCCGGGAGTCGACGACGGCGTTCCGGCCCCGCATCGCGACGACGACGTCACCGATGCGCGGCAGGTTCTCGGGAAGCACCGGTCCGAACCACCCGGCGGCCACCGCCTCGTCCCGCCGGCGGACCAGCGCCCGGTCCCCCAGCAGCTCGGTCCAGGCGGCGTGGACGTCGTCCTCGGCGCCCGCCCCGACGTAGAGCTGCGGCGCCCGTGCCTCTCCCGTGACGTGACGCACTCCGGTGGCCAGGGTCGGCTCCTCAGCGACGTCCACCCGGAGATGGTGCGGCACCTCGACCATGCCGTGGTCGGCCGTCACCGTGAGCGAGCAGTCGACGGGCAGACCGGCAGCCAGACGCGCGAGCTCGCGGTCGATGGCCTCGAGCTCGTCGCCGAACTGCCAGGAGTCGCACCCGGCTACGTGCCCGACCTTGTCGAGGTCCCCCCAGTAGAGGTGCACGAGCAGGCGCCGTGAGGAGCGCACGGCGGCGAGCGTCGCGTCGACCCGGGCGGCGAGTGACTCAGCGGCGACGAACCGGCCTCCACGCACCGCGGCATTGGTCAGACCGGACCCGTCGAAGAAGGCCGGCCCCGTCCTCACGACGTCGATGCCGGCCCGAGCCACGGCCTCGAAGACGGTCTCGTGGGGCTGCCAGGTTCGGGGGTCGGGCCCGTACTCCCACGAGAGCTCGTTGAGCAGCCGGTCCGTACCTGGCACGAGGACCTCGTAGCCGAGCAGGCCGTGGACCCCGGCCGCCAGCCCGGTCCCGAAGGTCCCCATCGAGGTCGCGGTGGTCGATGGGAACCCGCTCGTCACGCGTCGGGTCTGAGGCAGGTGAGCCCGCAGCCACGGCGCGTGCCCCGCACGCCGCAGGAGCAGCTCGTACCCGAGCGCGTCGACGAGGACGACGACCGCACGCCGGGTGGGCGGCATCTCGAAGCCGACGTATGCCGTGCCGTCACCCGCGCTCCACGGCACCCCCAGGCTCGTGGCCACGCTGGGCAGGACGTCGGCCAGCGCCGGTCCCACCCCGACGGGCGGCTCCGCGGACGGGTCGCCGGTGGCCGGCATCCGCCGCGGTCAGCCCTGGCCGAGGGCGGCGGACAGGTCGCGAGCGAAGGCCAGCGCGCGTGAGAGTGCGTCGTCTCCGTCCGCAGCGGCGGAGATCCGCAGGGCGATGTCGTCCCCGGTGATCGTGCCCTCGTAGCCGTGGTCGGCGTCGCAGTCGGGGTCGGGACACGACGCCGGGACGAGGTCGAGTCGGGCCACGGTTCCCCAGCCGAGGGTGAGCGTGAGCTCCCGGCCGAGGCTGCCCGGCACATAGCTCGAGGGGCTCTCGACGACGTGGGTCAGCATGACGCCGCGGACCGCCGACAGCGGGATGGACTCGGTCGTCGCGGTGGCCACGTCCTGGGGAGCCGGCGGCTCGTCGGCGTGGTCGTCGGCGTGGGCGATGAGCAGGCGGGTGGGGGTGAGCACGAGCACCGTGATGTGGCGGCGGACGACGTCACGGTCGAAGGTGGTCTCGAGGTGCACGAGGTGGTTCTCGATGGGTTCCTGCACGAGGGCGGCGGCGACGACGTCGGCCACCAGCGCCGGGTAGTAGCCGGCCCGTTCGATGGCGGAGGTCAGGTCCGCCGGGAGGACGGGGGCGTCGGAGGCACTGCTCATGACGACCATTGTGCCCGCCGGCTCAGGTCAGTGAGCGCCGGCCGGGGTCGATGCGCCGCGGCGCGGGGGCGAGCACGACCTGTGCGCCGAGCACCTCGACACCGCCGGGGTGCGCGTTGACGGGGTTGAGCACGAGCGACACGACCTCAGGAAGGTCGTCGGCGAGCACCGACGCCCGCGCGATGAGGTCGGAGAGGGCGGCGCGGTGGACCGGGGCGGCCCCCCGGTGGCCGTGCAGCACCGGCGCCGCCTTGACCGACGAGATGAGCTCCGACACGGTGACGTCGGTGAGCGGCGGGATCCGGTAGGCGATGTCCTCGAGGAGCTCGGTGGGGAGCCCCGCCACGCTGAAGCCGATGACCGGCCCGAACAGCGGGTCCTCGTCGGAGGTCACGACGCACGGCACTCCGGGGCTGGCCATCCGCTGCACGACGAAGCGGTCCGCCTCGAGTGGGGCGAGCAGCTCGCTGAGGGAGTCCCAGGCCGCCCGGAGGGCGCCCTCGGTGCGCAGGTCGACACGCACTCCGGTCACTCCGCCGGAATGGCGCATCACCGGGGCGGTGGACTTGAGGACGACCGGGTAGCCCACCCCCTCGGCGGCAGCGACGGCGGCGTCGGCGCTGGGAACGACCTGCTGTCTCCAGACCTCGATCCCGTAGGCGGCGAGCAGGGCCGAGGCTTCGTCCTGGTCGAGCCGCCGGCCCTTGGGGTCGACCGAGAGCACGGTGTGGACGAGGTCCTCGGCGATCCGGCGGTTGATGCCGGGCGGGGCCACAGGGGTGCCGTGGTCCTTGGCCCGCCACTCCCCGTACCGGGTCGCGGCGGCGAGGGCCCGGACGGCGTCCTCGGGCATGCTGTAGACCGGGATGGCGCGGCTGGACCCCCCGGTGCCCGTGACCGAGGAATGGCCGTCGTCGACCCCGCGCATCCCGAGGAACGTCGCGGCGATGGGCTTCTCGGCGCTCATGGCCGCATCCCGCACCGCTGCCGCGACGTCCTCGTCCCCGGTGACGAGCGGGGGGATGAAGCAGGAGAGCACCGAGTCGACGGCGGGGTCGGCGAAGGCCGTCTCGAGCGCCTTCCTGAACTCTGCGGCCGTCGCCTCGCTCGGGAGGTTCACGGGCCCATGGGTCACGGTGAGCTTCCAGCTCGTGCAGGCGTCCGCACTGAGCGCGCCCAGGGCCGAGGAGTTCGCGACGACCGCCACCCGGTTCCCTGCCGGCAGCGGCTGGTGCACGACGAGCTGGGCGACGTCGAAGAGCTGATGGACGTTCTCGACCCGGATGACCCCGGACTGCTTGAGCATGGCCTTGAAGACCTCGGGGCGCGCCTTCGTGGGTCGCACCCTGTGCCCGGGCGGCACCCCGAACCGGGAGACCCCGGACTTGACGACGATGACCGGCTTGATGAGCGCCAGGTTCCGCGCGACGCGAGAGAACTTGCGGGGGTTCCCCATCGACTCGAGGTACAGGCCCACGGCATCGGTCGAGTCGTCGTCGATCCAGTACTGCATGAGGTCGTTGCCGGAGACGTCGACCCGGTTGCCCGCGGACGCGAAGGTCGAGATGCCGAGGTTCCGCCGGGCTGCCGAGGCGAGAACGGCGATGCCGAGTGCCCCGGACTGGGCGAACAGGCCGAGCCGGCCGTGCGGCGGCAGCGTCGGCGCGAGGGAGGCGTTGAGTCGCACCGCCGGGTCGTTGTTGATGATCCCGAAGGAGTTGGGGCCGACCACCCTCATCCCGGACCCCCGGGCCCGGCGGACGAGCTCGGCCTGGAGCCGGGCTCCCTCCGCGCCCTCCTCCGCGAACCCGCTCGAGACGACGAGCAGCGCCAGAACTCCGGCCTCGGCACACTCGTCGACCACGTCGAGCACCGCATGGGCCGGGACGGCGACGACGGCGAGGTCCACCCGCCCCGGCACGGAGCTCACGGACGGGTATGCCGCCCGCCGCCGGAGGGTGCGCACCTTCGGGTTGACGGGGTGGATCTCGCCGGTGAAGCCGGCGTCCACGAGGCGGTCGAGGAGCTGGCTGCCGATCGACTCCCTTCGACGGCTGGCTCCGATGAGCGCGATGCTCCTCGGGTGCAGCAGGGACCGAACGCTCAGTGCCTCTGCGCGGTGCTCGCGCGACATGGCGACGGCCTTCGACTGGTCGGTCGGCTCGATGTCGAACCCGACCTCGACGACGCCGTCCTCGACGTGGCGACGGACGTCGTAGCCGGCATCCGAGAAGACTGCGAGCATCTTGCGGTTCTGCGGCAGGACCTCCGCGGTGAACCGGGTGATGCCGAACTCCTGGGCGATGGCTGCGAGGTGCTCGAGGAGGACTGAGCCGATGCCCTTGCCCTGGTAGTGGTCGCTGATGTTGAAGGCCACCTCGGCACTGCGCGGGTCGATCCGGTCGTAGCGGCCGATGCCGATGATCTCCTCGCGCATGGTCACGACCAGGGCCACCCGGTCGGCGTAGTCCACGTGCGTGAAGCGGTGGACGTCGGCGTCGCTGAGACGGCGCAACGGCGCGAAGAACCGCAGGTAGATGGACTCCTCCGACTGGGCCGCGTGGAACCGGTGGATGCCCTCGACGTCCGACGGAAGGATCGGCCGCACGTGCGCGACGGTCCCGTCGCGGAGCACGACGTCCGCCTCCCACGCGGCGGGGTACCCCGGGGGGAGCGGCTCGTCCTCCATGGGAGCCATCGTGCCACCCCCTCGCCCGGCCACGGCGGGGCACACTGTCCTCGTGGAGCTGCGCGACGCCGTCCTGCGCCGGCGCATGGCGCGCCGGTTCGTCTCGGACGTCCCGGTCGCCGCGGAGGTCGTGCGTGACCTCGTCGGGTTGGCGCTGCGGGCCCCCAGCGCCGGCTTCACCCAGGGTTGGGACTTCCTCGCTCTGCTCGCACCAGAGGACCGCGCGGCGTTCTGGGCGGCGACCGACGACGGCGGCCCGCCCGACGCCTGGCGCCGTGGAGTCTCCGCCGCTCCCGCACTCGTGCTCTGCCTCTCGGACCCCACGGCATACCTCGACCGCTACGCCGAACCGGACAAGGGCTGGGACGACCGGTCCCTGCACCGGTGGCCCATCCCCTACTGGGACACCGACACCGCGATGGCCGCGATGGTGCTGCTCCTCGCGGCGGAGGATGCCGGCCTCGCCGCGCTGTTCTTCGGCGTCCCCGGCGGTCGCCACACGGCGGTGCGTGAGGCGCTGGGCATCCCGGGGGACCGGCGGATCGTCGGTGTCGTGGCCCTCGGGACGGAGGCCGAGCGGGTCTCCGGCTCCGCCCGCTCGCGACACCGGCGCGGCGTCGACGAGGTCCTCCACGAGGGCCGGTTCGGCGCGTCGGACGGAGCCGCACCGCGCCGGTGAGTGAGGATGGTCGGGACCCGCAAGCCCGGAACCGATCGACCGACGAGCCCGACCCGACCCCCACCACCAGCCGCGCACCCCTCGCGGCCCGACCTCGGAGTACTCCCACCCATGGCGAAGCGCAGCACCACCCCACCGCCGGAGGAGATCGCCGAGCGGATCGTCGACGTCGACGTCGAGGAGGAGATGCGCAGCGCCTTCCTCGAGTACTCCTACAGCGTCATCTACTCGCGTGCGCTTCCGGACGCCCGTGACGGCCTGAAGCCGGTCCAGCGCCGGATCCTCTACGGGATGAGCGAACTGGGCCTTCGCCCGGACCGCTCGCACGTGAAGTCGAGCCGGGTGGTCGGCGAGGTCATGGGCAAGTACCACCCGCACGGTGACTCCGCGATCTATGACGCCCTCGTGCGGATGGCCCAGCCGTTCACCATGCGGCTTCCGCTCGTCGACGGGCACGGCAACTTCGGGTCGCTGGACGACGGTCCGGCAGCATCCCGTTACACCGAGGCCCGCATGGCCCCGGCCGCGCTCCTCATGGTCGCGGGACTCGACGAGGACACCGTCGACTTCGTCCCCAACTACGACGACTCCCTCACCCAGCCCGGCGTCCTGCCCGCGGCCTACCCGAACCTCCTCGTGAACGGCGCGTCCGGAATCGCGGTCGGCATGGCGACGAACATGGCCCCGCACAACCTCGTCGAGGTGGTCGCCGCCGCTCGGCATCTCATCGCCCACCCGGACTGCTCGCTCGACGACCTCATGAAGTTCGTCCCCGGCCCGGACCTCCCCGGCGGTGGACGCATCATCGGTCTCGACGGCATCCGCGACGCGTACCTCACCGGCCGCGGCAGCTTCCGTACCCGCGCGACTGCGCGCGTCGAGAAGCTCACCCCGCGCCGGATGGGCATCGTCGTCACCGAGCTGCCCTATCTCGTCGGTCCCGAGAAGGTCATCGAACGGGTGAAGACGCTCGTCCAGTCCAAGAAGCTCCAGGGCATCTCCGACGTCAAGGACCTCACCGACCGCAAGCACGGCCTGCGGTTGGTCTTCGAGGTGAAGAACGGCTTCAACCCCGAAGCGGTCCTGGAGCAGCTGCACCGGCTGACGCCCATGGAGGACTCGTTCGGGATCAACAACGTGGCCCTTGTGGACGGTCAGCCCAGCACCCTCGGGCTCAAGGAGCTGCTGCGCACGTACGTCGGCTTCCGGATCGCCGTGGTGCGCCGCCGCACCGAGCACCGCCTCGCGAGACGACGCGCCCGGTTGCATCTCGTCGAGGGACTGCTCGTCGCGATCCTCGACATCGACGAGGTCATCCAGCTCATCCGCACGTCCGACGACGCCGCCGCCGCGCGAGCTCGTCTCGTCTCCGTCTTCGACCTCTCGCAGGCCCAGGCCGAGTACATCCTCGAGCTGCAGCTGCGACGCCTCACGAGGTTCTCGAGGATCGAGCTCGAGGCCGAGCGCGACGAGCTGCGACGGCAGATCGAGGAGCTCGAGGCCATCCTCGCCGACGAGAAGCTGCTCCACCGCACCGTGTCGACCGAGCTCGCGGACGTCGCCAAGGCACACGGCACACCGCGCCGGACGGTGCTTCTCGAGTCGGCGGGCACACCCGCCTCAGTGGCCACGCCTCTCGAGGTCGCGGACGACCCGTGCTGGGTCCTCCTCTCCTCGACCGGCCTGCTGGCCCGCACCTCGGGGCCGGAACCCATCCCGGTCGAGGGCGGCCGCACGAAGCACGACGCCATCGTCGGCGCGGTCCGCACCACGGCCCGCGGCGAGTTCGCCCTCGTCACGTCACGGGGCCGGATGGTGCGGATGTCTGCCCTCGAGCTGCCCACGCTCCCCCCACTGGGAGGAGCGCCCGGCCTGTCGGGGGGTGCACCCCTGGCCGTCTATGTGGACCTCCCCCCGGGGGAGCAGCCGCTGACGATCGTGTCACTGGACCCACAGGGCCCGGGCATCGCCCTCGGCACCACCTCCGGGATCGTCAAGCGCGTCGCTCCAGACCACCCCGCCCGTGGGAGCTGGGACGCGATCGGTGGGTTGCGCGAGGGCGACGACGTGGTGGGAGCGGTGGAGCTGCGCGACGGCTCCGAGGACCTCGTGTTCGTCTCGAGTGACGCCCAGCTGCTGCGCTTCCCGGCCTCCTCCGTGCGTCCTCAGGGGCGAGCGGCCGGTGGCATGGCCGGCATCCGCCTGTCCCCCGGAGCCCGGGTGGCGTTCTTCGGTGCCGTCGACCCCGCCGGGCAGAACGTCGTCGTCACCTCGGCCGGCTCGGCCGACGCCCTGCCGGGCACCCAGCCCGGATCCCTCAAGGTCACGCCGTATGGCGAGTACCCGACGAAGGGTCGTGGCACCGGTGGCGTCCGCGCGCACCGGTTCCTCCGTGGGGAGGACACGCTCGTCCTCGCGTGGGTGGGCGCCGTCCCGGCCCGCGCCTCCGGAGCGGGTGGGGTGGCCCTCGACCTTCCCGAGCCGTCCGGGCGGCGTGACGGGTCGGGCGTCCCCTACCCCGCGGTCATCGCCGGCATCGGGTCCCCCGCTCGGTGACGGTCGACGAGTCGCCGTGTTACCCAATCGTTACCGCTGGGTGCCTCGGTACCGTTGCGCGGGGTGTGTAAACGCTTTTACGTTGGTGCCGGTTCCCTCATCGCCGAGGCCGACATCCCGTCTCGGCGCGACCAGTGAAATGGAGGCGGGCATATGGCCCTCAACTCAAGACGTCGCTTCGCGACGTTGACCGCAGTCCTCGCGGTGGCTGCGCTAACCGTGACGGCCTGCGGAAGCGGTGACGAGGAAGGCGGCGGCGACGACGCCGGCTCGACCGGCGGCGGCGGCGCCATCGACTGTGCGCCCTACGAGGCCTTCGGCGAGCTCGACGGGAAGACGGTGACCGTCTACACCTCGATCACCGCTCCCGAGGACGAGCCGCACATCGCGTCGTACCAGCCGTTCGTGGACTGCACCGGCGTCGAGATCAAGTACGAGGGCTCCAAGGAGTTCGAGGCCCAGCTGCCGGTGCGGGTCAAGGGCGGCAACGCCCCCGACATCGCCTACCTGCCGCAGCCGGGTCTGCTCAAGACCATGGTGGAGACCGGCCAGGTCAAGCCGGCTCCACCCGAGGTCGCCGCGAACGTCGACAAGTACATGCCCGACTCGAAGGCCTGGGGCACCGTCGACGGCACGTTCTACGCCGCTCCCCTGGGCGCGAACGTGAAGTCCTTCGTCTGGTACTCGCCGTCGGCCTTCGCCGAGAAGGGGTACCAGATCCCCAAGACGTGGGACGAGCTGCTCGCCCTCAGCGACAAGATCGCCAGCGACAACCCCGGTGACGAGGTCAAGCCGTGGTGCGCAGGCATCGAGTCCGGCGACGCGACAGGGTGGTCGGCGACCGACTGGATGGAGGACATCATCCTCCGCACCGCCGGTCCGGAGACCTACGACAAGTGGGTCGCTCACGAGATCCCGTTCAACGACCCGGCCATCCAGACGGCGATCGCCGAGGCCGGCAAGATCCTCAAGAACGACAAGTACGTCAACGGCGGGTTCGGCGACGTCAAGACGATCGCCTCGACGCCCTTCCAGGAGGCCGGTCTCGGCATCACCGAGGGGACGTGCTACATGCACCGCCAGGCGTCGTTCTACGCGGCCAACTTCCCGGAGGGCACCACGGTGGCCGAGGACGGCGACGTCTGGGCCTTCTACCTGCCGTCCACGAGCGCGGACACTCGTCCTGTCCTCGTCGGAGGCGAGTTCACCGCCGCGTTCGCCGACCGTCCGGAGGTCAAGGCCTTCCAGACCTACCTCGCATCCCTGGAGTGGGCGACGGAGCGGGCGAAGACCTGTGGCCTGGGTGGCTGCGTGACGGCCAACAAGGACGTCGACCCGAACCTCCTGGAGAACGCGATCGACAAGCTGTCGGCGGAGATCCTCACCGACGAGGCCGCGACGTTGCGCTTCGACGGCTCCGACCTCATGCCGGGCGCCGTGGGATCGGGGACCTTCTGGAAGGGCATGACCGACTGGATCATCGGCAAGGACGACAAGGCCACGCTCGACTTCATCGAGCAGTCCTGGCCCGCGTCCTGACGTCCCTGACCTGAGTCCTGGGACCATCGAGCCGGGGTGGGGCGGAGACGCTCCGCCCCACCCCGGCTCACCCCTTTCACCACTTGACCGGAGGTGGAGTCAATGACGACAACCGTCCTCGGCGGCGTGGGGGCCGGGATCATTCCCGAGCCCTTCCTTCGCGCCGAAAGCGTCGCTGGCAAGTTCTTCCTGATGTTCTTCGCGATCGCGTTCTTCGCGGCCGTGTTCGGCCTCGTCCTCTTCCTCGCCTCCCTCTTCAAGGGGCGCAGCGGTGAGAAGTGGCAAGGTGTCATCTTCGTGGCGCCGGCACTCGTCCTGCTCAGCGTCGGCCTCGTGTACCCGGCCATCCTCACGATCATCCAGTCCCTGCGCGGACGCTCCGGTGAGGACGCGTTCTCCCTGAGCAACTACTCGGCCATGTTCACCCAGCCCGAGCTCCTCCTCGTCCTGCGGAACACCGCGCTGTGGGTGATCCTCGTGCCGTTGCTCGCCACGGGGATCGGCCTCATCTACGCCATCCTCATCGACCGGGCGCGAGGCGAGGCCTTCGCCAAGGCGCTCATCTTCCTGCCGATGGCGATCTCCATGGTCGGTGCGGGCATCATCTGGAAGTTCGTCTACCAGTACAAGCAGACCTCTCGCCCGCAGATCGGCCTGCTCAACGCCATCCTCAAGGCCCTGGGTTTCGACACCCAGCAGTTCCTCATCAACGCACCGCTCAACACGTTCATGCTCATCATCGTCATGGTGTGGATCCAGGCGGGGTTCGCCATGACGGTCCTGTCGGCGGCCATCAAGTCGATCCCCGACGAGATCATCGAGGCCGCCAAGCTGGACGGCGTCCAGAGCTTCAAGATGTTCCGCTTCATCACCCTGCCGAGCATCCGGGCCGCCCTCGTCGTCGTCGTGACGACGATCGGCATCGGAACCCTCAAGGTGTTCGACATCGTCCGGACGATGACCGGTGGACAGTTCGACACCTCGGTCGTCGCCAACGAGTTCTACAGCCAGAGCTTCCGGTTCAACGCCCCCGGTCTCGGTGCGGCGCTCGCGGTCCTCCTGTTCATCCTCGTCATCCCGATCGTCGGCTACAACATCGTCCAGATGCGCAAGGAGGCCTGAGCAGATGAGCACCCTCCAGCCGGCTGCACTGCCGGAGTCCGTCAACGACAAGACGATCGCCGAACCTCCGGAGAGCGTGAGGCCGGGACGTCGCAGGAGGAAGTCGGCGGCAGGAGACGCGGCCCGCGCGATCACCTCACCGTGGGCCTCGGGGCTCGCCATCGTCATCGCCGTCCTGTGGACCGTGCCGACCTTCGGGCTGCTGGTCACCTCCTTCCGGAGCCAGCGGGACATCAACACCAGCGGGTGGTGGACCGCGTTCGGCGACCCGAGTGCATGGACGCTCGAGAACTACCGCCAGGCGCTGGCGCCGGGCACCTCGGCCAGCCTGTCCCAGTACTTCATCAACACCATCGTCATCACGATCCCGGCGGTGGTCCTGCCGCTCTTCCTCGCATCGCTCGCGGCCTACGCCTTCGCGTGGATGCCGTTCCCGGGTCGGGACGCGCTGTTCGTCGCGGTGTTCGCGCTGCAGATCGTTCCCCTCCAGGTCGCCCTCATCCCCCTGCTCGACTTCTACGTCAACCGGCTGGGCTTCGGGGCGTCGTACTGGAGCGTGTGGCTGTCCCACACGATCTTCGCGCTCCCCCTGGCGACCTTCCTCATCCACAACTTCATGCGAGAGCTTCCGAGCGAGCTCATGGAGGCGGCGCGGGTCGACGGTGCTGGTCACGTGACGATCTTCTTCCGCATCCTCCTGCCGCTCCTCACGCCGGCCCTCGCGGCCTTCGGGATCTTCCAGTTCCTCTGGGTGTGGAACGACCTGCTCGTCTCCCTCGTGTTCCTCGGTGGGACGCCCGACGTCGCGCCGATCACCGTGCGTGTCGCCGAGCTGTCCGGTAGCCGTGGCAGTGCCTGGTACCTCCTGTCGGCCGGTGCGTTCATCGCCATGATCGTCCCCGTCGTGGTGTTCCTCTTGCTGCAGCGGTACTTCGTTCGCGGACTTCTCGCGGGCGGGCTCAAGGGCTGACGCCCGTCCCTCTGCGGGAAGGTTCAGCCGATCAGCACCATCACCGACGTGGCGCGGGTGGCCGGGGTCTCGGTCGCCACGGTCTCCCGCGCCCTTCGGGGACTGGACCGGGTCTCCCCGCAGACCCGCGCGCGCGTGCTGCGGGTCGCGGAGGACCTGCACTACGTCGCGTCCCCCACCGCGACCTCCCTGGCATCGGGGCGGACCCGCGTCGCCGCGGTCGTCGCGCCCTTCCTCACCCGCTGGTTCTTCGCGACCCTGGTCAGCGCCATCGAGAAGAGCCTGCGTGCCGCCGGGCACCACGTGCTGCTCTTCGACCTCGAGGACGACAGCTACGACCACCGCCTCCCCCTCTCTCAGAACATGCTGTGGAAGCGGGTCGACGGCGTCATCACCCTGAACATCCCCATGACCAGCGAGGAGATCGAGCTCGTCGACCGGCTCGGACTGCCACTGGTGGCCATCGGCTCCCCGGTTCCCGGTCGCCCGTGCGTCCGGATCGACGACCGGGCGGCGATGCGCACGGCGGTCGAGCACCTCGCCGGCCTCGGCCACACGAGGATCGGCTACATCGGCGCCGTGCCCCAGAACGTCGCGCACATCCAGACCCCTCAGGACCGGCTCGAGGCCTTCCTGGCGACGGTCGAGCAACAGGACCTCACGTGCGACGACGGTTGGATCCTCGGGTCGGACTGGACGGCCGAGGCGGCCGCCCGGGACAGCACCGCCCTGCTCTCGCGCCCGGACCGACCGACGGCGATCGTCGCGGCCTCCGACGAGATGGCCATCGGGGTGCGGGAGAGCGCTCGACGACTCGGCTTGCGGGTCCCGGAGGACCTCTCGATCATCGGGATCGACGACTACGTGCTGTCCGCCGTCCTGGGGTTGACGACGGTGCGCCAGGACGTCGCGGGACTCGGACACGCCGCGGCCGGGCTGCTCCTCAAGGCACTCCTCGAGGACGACCGGTCGACGAAGGAGATCGTCCTGCCCACGGAGCTCGTCGTGCGCGAGTCGACCGGTCGGGTGCCGGCGACAGCGCAGCCCCAGCTCAGTTGATCGGCCCGCGCCGCGGAGGTGCTCCCGCTGGCCGGTCGTCCTCGGCCGGGGTGCCGGCCGCGAGCTCGTCGGGCTCGCGCAGGTAGGTCTTCTTCCCGAAGAACGCGCGGTTGGCCGCCCAGGTCAGCGCCCACAGGACGACCCCGAAACCGAGCAGCCATGCCGCGATCGTGTACTGGATCGGGTCCCGCCCGGTCACCGGAAGCGTGAAGTAGAAGCAGGCCAGCGCTCCGATGACCGGGAGCACGGTGGGGGTCCGGAAGTGCTTGCGGCCGATCTCGTCCCGGCGAAGCACGAGGACGACGATGTTGACGATGGTGAAGACGCCCAGCAGAAGAAGCGCCGTCGTCCCGCCCAGCGCGGGGACGACCTCGCTCTCGCTCTTGCTGACGTAGTAGATGAGACCGAAGGCGACCGCCGTCGTGAAGATGATCGCCACCCACGGTGTCCGTCGCCCCGGGTGCACCCAGCCGAGGGCCGGTGGAAGGACGTCCTGTCGGGCCATGCCGTAGATGAGGCGGCTTGCCATGAGCATGTTGATGAGCGCCGAGTTGGCCACGGCGAACATCGCGATGAAGGGCATGATGTCGCCGATCGGGAAGTCCGGGAGGCCCGCGGTGACGACCTTCGTCAGGGGGGTGTCGCCCTCCCCGAGCTCCCCGACGGGGACGAGCGCCACGGCGACGATGGCGACGAGGACGTAGATCAGCCCGGTGAGCCCGATGCCGGCAAGCATCATCTTGGGGAAGTTGTGCACCGGGTCCTGGCACTCCTCGGCCATGTTGACGGCATCCTCGAAGCCGACCATCGCGAAGAACGCCAACGAGGTGGCCGCCGTGATCGCGAGGAAGGTCGTCTTGTCACCGGCGGTGTCGAACATCGTCACCCGGGAGAAGTCCGCCCGGCCTGCGCTCGCGGCGTAGATACCGACGAGGATGACGAGGAGCAGTCCGGAGAGCTCGACGAGGGTGAGCACGACGTTCGCCTTGACGCTCTCCCCCACACCACGGAAGTTGACCGCCGCGACGAGGAGCATGAAGGCGAGGGCGATGACGAGCACGAGGTTGCTGTTCTCGGCGTCGAGGCCGAAGCCGTCGGCGAGGTTCGCGGCGAAGGCGCGGGAGGCCGTGGAGGCCGAGGTGATCCCGGAGCTCATCACGGTGAACGCGACGAGGAACGTCACGAAGTGGATGCCGAACGCCTTGTGCGTGTAGAGCGCCGCCCCTGCCGCCCGCGGGTACTTCGTGACGAGCTCCAGATAGCTGAACGCCGTGACGAGCGCGATGGCGAACGCGACGATGAACGGCGCCCAGGCCGCACCCCCCACCTCGCTCGCCACCCGCCCGGTGAGCGAGTAGACGCCGGTGCCGAGGATGTCGCCCACGATGAAGAGCAGGAGCAGCCGAGGACCGATCGCCCGCTTCAGCTCGGTGGGCTCCTCGCCCCGCGCACGCTCCCGGTCCTGCTCGATGGCCGTGTCCATGGCGTCCTCTCGGGGGCGTCGCTCGAGCGCCCGCTGGGACCAGAGTGGCCGAGGTCCGCCTGCCGGGCAACAGGGTCCGGCGGCGTGTCGGTCCGGTGTGGCCGCCTCCCGCCGGCTCAGGCGTCGATGCGCTCGGGGTCGAGGGCGTGCGCCGAGTCGATGATGAAGTCCTTGCGCGGCCCCACGTCGCCACCCATGAGCAGCTCGAAGACACCGGCGGCACGTTCGAGGTCGGCCGCCGTCACCTTGCGCAGCGTCCGGTGGCGCGGGTCCATCGTCGTCTCCGCGAGCTGGTCGGCATCCATCTCGCCCAGGCCCTTGTAGCGCTGCAGCGGCTTGACGCTTCTGCCCCGCTTCGTCACCGACGCCATCGTCCGGCGCATCTCGGCCTCGGAGTACGTGTAGAGGACCTCGTTGGCCTTCGACCCGGCGTTCACGACCTCGATCCGGTGCAGGGGCGGGACCGCCGCGTAGACCCGTCCCGCCTCGACGAGCGGGCGCATGTAGCGGAAGAACAGCGTGAGCAGGAGGGTCCTGATGTGGGCGCCGTCGACGTCGGCGTCGGTCATGATGATGACCTTGCCGTAGCGAGCCGCGTCGAGGTCGAAGGTGCGCCCGGACCCCGCCCCGATGACCTGGATGATGGCGGCGCACTCGGCGTTGCCGAGCATGTCGGTGACCGACGCCTTCTGGACGTTGAGGATCTTCCCGCGGATGGGCAGCAGGGCCTGGTGCTCGCTGCTGCGGGCCAGCTTCGCGGTGCCGAGCGCGCTGTCACCCTCGACGATGAAGAGCTCCGTGCGTTCCACGTCGGTGCTGCGGCAGTCCGCGAGCTTGGCCGGCAGCGACGAGGACTCCAGGGCGGTCTTGCGCCGCTGGGTCTCCTTGTGCATCCGCGCGCTGATCCGGGACTTCATCTCCGAGGTGACCTTCTCGAGGAGCAGCGCGGCCTGCTGCTTCTCGGGGCGCCTGCTCGACAGCAGGCGGGCGGTGAGCTCCTTCTCGACGACCCGGGCGACGATGGCCCGCACGGCGTTGGTGCCCAGCACCTCCTTGGTCTGCCCCTCGAACTGGGGCTCGGCCAGGCGGACCGTGACCACGGCGGTGAGGCCCGCGAGGACGTCGTCCTTCTCGAGCCTGTCGGTCCCCACCTTGAGGCGGCGGGCGTTGACCTCGAGCTGGCGACGGAGCACCTTCACGAGGGCCTGGTCGAACCCCGCCAGGTGGGTGCCGCCCTTCGGTGTGGCGATGATGTTGACGAACGAGGTGACCCGGGTGTCGTAGCCGGTGCCCCACCGCACGGCCACGTCGACGGCGCACTCGCGCTCCACCTCGCTGGGGCTCATGTGCCCCTTGGCGTCGAGCACCGGCACGGTCTCGGTGAACGTGCCGCTGCCCTGGAGGCGCCAGACGTCGGTCACCGGCCCGTCGGGGGCCAGGTACTCGCAGAACTCCGAGATGCCCCCGTGGTGGAGGAAGACCTCCTCCATCGGCTCCGGTCCGCGCTCGTCCCGGATGAGGAGCGTCAGGCCCGGCACGAGGAACGAGGTCTGCCGCGCCCTGGCGAGCAGCCCCTCGACATCGAAGGTCGCGTCGCGGAGGAAGATCTGCCGGTCGGCCCAGTACCGCACCCGCGTGCCGGTGACGCCGCGCCGGACACTGCCGATCACCTCGAGCTCACTGATGTCGACGTAGGGGGTGAAGGCGTGCTCGGGGTCCTTGGTGCCGCGAGCGCCCGCGACGTCCGAGAAGGACCCGGGCTCGCCCCGCCGGAAGCTCATCGCATAGGTCTTGCCGGCGCGGTCGACCTCGACGTCGAGCCGGGAGGACAGGGCGTTGACGACCGAGGCGCCCACACCGTGCAGACCGCCGGATGCCGTGTACGAGCCGCCACCGAACTTCCCGCCGGCGTGGAGCCGCGTGTAGACGAGCTCGACGCCGGTCAGCCCGGTCCGGGGTTCGATGTCGACCGGCACCCCGCGCCCGTTGTCACGGACCTCGACCGACCCGTCCGCGAGGAGCACGACCTCGATCCGGTCACAGTGCCCGCCGAGGGCCTCGTCGACCGCGTTGTCGATGATCTCCCAGAGGCAGTGCATGAGACCCCGGGAGTCCGTCGAGCCGATGTACATGCCGGGACGCTTGCGGACCGCCTCGAGGCCCTCGAGGA
>CALCXF010000089.1 GCA_937907685.1 uncultured Nostocoides sp. | reverse complement strand
CGCTGCCGTCCAGTTCGCGGCGACACAGGAGCACGACCGAACGACAGACGCAACGCGTCAGCGCATCTTGTCTGGACAGGCGTCCTTGCCATGGCCGGCACGGCAGGGTTCGATCGTCGATCTCCCCGACGTGCACGACGTGGCGATCAGGACCGACGTGGCGGGCCGCCCGCCATGGCTGGCTGTCGCTGACGACGTCATGGAACAGGTCGCGGTCGTCCTGGCCGGACTCGGAGGCCTGCTCGAGGACCACCACGAGCTAAATGGGGGTCTCGTGTTCATCGCGATCGTGCCCACCTCACTCACCGCTCAGCACGTCGCAAGCGCCGTCACCGCATCAACGAACGTGACATTCACAGCCGAACCCGGCGCGTGACTCAGCAGCACGCCATGATCGCTACACCCCGGTCCGCGGCAGATGCCTGGCAGTCTGACGCCTAGCGTAGGAGACGGTCGAGGATGTGAACATGCTGAAGGTGTTGCTCGGCGTTGGACTAGCCCTGATCGTTGCGGGCGCGGCGCTCATTCCGCTGCCCGGCCCCGGTTTCCTCGTCCTCGCAGGTGGTGTCATCCTTGCCGCCGTCTCGGCGGTCCTGTTGCGGAAGCGCCCCGAACGCACGTAGCTGGGCATGTGAGGAAACATGCCCAGAGCGATTCTCGTCAGCGGATGTGCCGTCGAGCCGGTCATCAGCCTCTCCGGTGATCACAGGCAGCGTCGGCCAGCGCCAGCTCGCCCAAGCCGGCCAATTGTCGTGACCCTGCGGTGGAGGCGGAACGGGGCCGTTGTCCAGCTCCTCGCGGCTGGGGAGAGTCACGCCATGCCGAACTGCCAGATGCAGGTGAGCGGACGATCTCGAGCACGGGCTGTCTGGCAACCACCGTCCGAGACTGGGCTTCTCGGCATCCTTTCGACGACATGAGGTGGGGCCATGGCCGACACGGAGAGCACGACGAGGCAGTGTCCGTACTGCAAGGAGGAGATCCGCACCGACGCGCTGCGGTGCAAGCACTGCCACGCCGACATCGCGCCCGGCTTCGGTTCGGCGATCGGCAGCAAGAAGGCCGTGCCCCACGGCACCCGGCTCGCCGATACGGTCGGACGCCTTCGGAGCCGTGCTGGTGGCGGGCGGCGCTGCTTCGCATGTACATGGGGGCCACGTTCCCGTGCCGCGGCGACGGCGCTTGTGGCAGAGGATGCAGCAGAGCTTGTCACGCTGAAGAACTGACCCGCTCGTCACGCCGCTCCGATGCCCGCAGAAGAGGGCTGGGGGTCAGATCCAGCCCAGCTCACTGAACTCGGGGAACACCTGGCCATCCGTGATGAACCAGAAGATCCCCCATCCCACGAGCAGCAGCAGGCCCAGGCCACCGACGACGATCAGAAGTCGGGAGGCGGGGCTCGGGTGGGAGCGGATCCCCATCGCCAGCAGCACGCCCAGGAAGATCAGCCCGAGCCAGGGCTGCGCTCCCTCGATGTAGTTGTTGACCAGGGTGACGGCAACGAGGGCAGCGACGACGAGGTCGAGGAGCCCCACGCGCCAGGTGACGTGCTGTAAAGCCCAGGCCAGGCTCAGGAGCAGGAGGAACAGCCCGGAGAACCACATCACGTGGCTCACCACTTCATCCCACAGGTGCACGATCGACGCATCCGCGACGGCGGCATCCGGGACGTTGCTGATCGAGTTGGCGGCGAGATGCAGGCCCTTTCCCAGGGCGAACGTCACCGAGGCCACCCCGAACACGACCCACTGAGACCGGGTGGCGGCGGCCCGGTACATCACCATCGCGGCGGTCCCGATGACGGCGTAGGCCGTGAGGAGGTCGATCCAGTCCGCGACGCGGGTCTCGCCAAGAGCACCCAGCGGCCTGAAGAAGGTGCCGGCCTGCATTCCGACGACCACTGCGAGCGCGAACCACCCGAGCCATGGGCGGACGCCCTGTGTGGTCTGCGGTGCTGCCGGCGATGTGACGGGTGTGGCGGTGGCCATGGCCGACCTCCTGCTCGGAGCGATCCTGACGGTCGGACCGTCCGGCTGGGTGAAGGCTCTGCCTTAGGACTACACCTGTGCGACAGGCGCGTCAATGTCCCCAGGTAGGCGGAGCAAGGACTCGACGTCGACGCGGCGGCGACTGACGGCAGGTGTCAGCGGACGCGCTCCATCGACCTCCGGGAGTAGGTGCCGACGACACCCTCGACCGCGTCGATGCCGTCAAGGCTTCCCTCGACGGTCGCCATGCGGTAGACGACGGTCTCGCGGGACCGGTAGGACACGCCGTTCTCGGGGTCGCGGAACGAGTCCGTGAACGTGGAGCGGGAGGCGCGACCCGTGGGGGTGAAGGTCACCGTGAAGGGCACGTCCTCGGCGGCGACCGTTTCCTCCTCGCCGGACTCCTCGTCGGACTCCTGGTAGAGGTCGACGGTGCCGGTGTAGGTACTGGACTTGACCTTGCCCTTGCTCTTGGCGGTCGTCACGCCCTCGCCCCATGCGGAGTACCCACCGGTGAAGTCGCACGCGTTCTCTTCGTCCTCATCGCCCCACGGGATCTGCCCCTCCGCACAGTCGAAGGTCTCCACGAAGCCCTCGGCGACGCTGCCGTGGAATGAGAGCTGCCCGATGGTGTAGTTCCCGGGGAGGCCCCCGGGGGTGCCGGCCCCTTCGAAGAAGGCCTCGGCGAAGGTTCCCCTTTCACGGAAGTGCGATGTGGTGGCGGCGGAGGCGGGTAGCGCTGGAGCAACCAGCGGGACTGCGAGCGCGAGGACGACAGTGGTCCTCAGGGCTGTGCGCATGAGTGTTCCCCTTACTGCACGTTGCGAATCGAACCTGACTCGCGCTGGCCGGAGCCTGGTGACCCCCGCACTGTGAGACTGACAGCATCGGCCGGAAACGGCAATGAGTACTGCGGCTCAAACGGGGCAAAGGGTCAGGCTTGGGTGCGGCCTCCCACGAGCCGGCTTTCCTCGCCGAACACACCGCCGGGCTCGGCGGGACCCTCCACGAGCATCGGCGCGGTGGTCGTGACCGGTCCAGCGGTGTGCCCGCGGGTCTGCAGCCACTGCTCGACGAACCGGGCGAGGCGGGTCAGCGCGTAGTTGATGACGATGAAGATCACGGCCACGACGATGTATGCCGGAACGGTGTTGGCGTAGGCCGACCCGAGGGTCCGGGCGGAGGTGAGCAGCTCGGGATAGAGGATGATCGTGCCGAGCGCGGTGTCCTTGAGGACGACGACGAGCTGGCCGACGAGGGCCGGCAGCATCGCCGTCAGCGCCTGCGGCAGCTGGATCGAGCGCAGGGTCTGGCCTGGCGAGAGGCCGATCGACAGGCCGGCTTCGGCCTGTCCCCTCGGAAGCGAGTGCACGCCCGACCGCACGAGCTCGGCGATGACCGAGCCGTTGTAGAGCGTGAGGGCGAGGACGACCCCCGCGAGGGGTGCCAGGTCGTTGGGCATCCAGTCGGCCCGGGAGAACCAGCCGAAGAAGAAGAAGATCATCATGAGCAGGACGGGCACGGAGCGGAAGAACTCCACGACCGCACCGGACACCCAGCGAACCGCCCGCAGGTGCGAGAGCCGGCCCATGCCGAAGACGATGCCGAAGACTCCGGCGAGGACCACGGACAGCGCCGCGGCCTTGAGCGTCTCCCAGAGCCCGGGCAGGAGGTACTCCGTCCAGACCTCCGGGTCCTCGACGAACGGCGCCCACATGTACCCCTCGAGCTGGTTCGCCGACCCCATCTTGCGGATGACCACCCACAGCACCCCGAGGGCGATGACGACCCCGAGGACGGTGAGGATGGCGTGGAGACGCCTGGCTCGGGGGCCAGGTGCGTCGAACAGGACCGTCTCGGCGCTCATCGCTTCACCGACAGGCGCTGGGAGAGGTTGGTGAAGAGGATCCCGAGCGGAAGGGTGAGAATGACGAAGCCCAGCGCGAAGAGGAAGAACGTCGGGAGACTGGCACCCTCGTTCTCCGTGATCTCGGCGAGCAGACCGGCTGCCTCTGCGGTGCCGAGGATCACGGCCGCGACGGTGGTGTTCTTGATGAGCGCGATGAGGGTTGACCCGAGCGGCGCGATGGACCCGCGGAACGCCTGCGGTAGGAGCACCTCCCTGAGCGACTGCCCGAAGGTCAGGCCGATGGAGCGGGCCGCCTCGGCCTGACCGGCAGGGATGGTGTTCACCCCGCTGCGTAGTGCCTCGCAGACGAACGCAGCGTGGTAGACCGACAACATGATCACGGCCCACCAGTAGGAGTTGGTCGTGGCTTCCTCGCTGATCTGCAGGCCCAGGATGAACGAGAGTCCGAGGACGCTGAAGACCATGAGGAGGGTGAGCGGGGTGTTGCGCACGATGTTGACGTAGCTGGTCCCGAGGAGACGCAGCACGGCGACGGGCGAGACCCGCAGAACGGCCATCACGGTGCCGATGAGGAGCGCCCCGATCGCGGAGAGCAGCGAGAGCTGGATCGTCACCCAGAAGGCGCCGATGATGTCGTACTCGCTGAGGATCTCGCCCACAGGTCACCTCTCGTCAGGACGAACACTGCCGCGGTATGCCGTCCACCGGGTAGTGGGCGGACGGCATACCGGGGACAGGGGTTGCGGTCAGGCGCAGGCGTCGGGGGTGGGCGGGTTACCCGCACCCGGCTTGTAGTTCGCCGGCCCGAGGTTCTTGTCGACGATCTTCTGCCACTCGCCGTCG
>CALCXF010000088.1 GCA_937907685.1 uncultured Nostocoides sp. | reverse complement strand
GCCCTTCCCGGTGCGGCGGGGCCCACGCTACTCCGCGGCCCGTTTCCCCCGAGATCGTCCGGCGTCCGCCGTACGGCCAGGGCTGGCTCCTCGCCGGTCGAAGCTTGGCGACCCTCTCAGGATCCGCGCAGGGAAACCTACGGTCGCGCAGGTTAGCCTGACGCCGTGACGCCGACCGATCCACACCACCCGACCGACCCGGGGCACCTTCATGCGCTCGAGCACCGGGTCGAGGCGCTGGAACAGCGCGTCGAGGCGGCGCTGGACCACGTCAAGCCGAAGCTGCGGGGGTGGCTGCACGCCGGGATGACGCCCGTGGCCCTCGTCGCCGGGATCGTGCTCGTCGCCCTCGCCGGCACGACCGAGGGCAAGGTGGCGGCGGCGGTCTTCGGGGGCACCGCGGTCCTGCTCTTCGCGACCTCCGCGGTCTACCACCGCGGCACGTGGTCGCCCCGCGTCGGCGGCTTCCTCCGCCGCTTCGACCACTCGAACATCTTCCTCATCATCGCGGGTACCTACACGCCCTTCGCGCTGCTGCTGCCGGCAGGCCAGGCGCGCACGATGCTCCTCCTCGTCTGGGGCGGCGCGATCCTCGGCGTCCTCTTCCGCGTGTTGTGGTCGGGTGCGCCTCGCTGGCTCTACGTGCCGGCCTACGTGAGCCTCGGCTGGGTGGCCGTCTTCTACTTCGGCCCGCTGCTCGAGCACGCCGGAGTCGCGGTCATGACCTGGGTGGTCATCGGCGGGGCGCTCTACAGCCTCGGCGCCATCGTCTACGGAACGAAGCGGCCGAACATCTCACCGCGGTGGTTCGGGTTCCACGAGGTGTTCCACGCGCTCACCATCCTCGCGTTCGCGGCGCACTTCGTGGCGGCATCCCTCGCGCTGACCGGCCCGGCAGCCGCCTGAGCGGGTTCAGCCGCGTTCATCCGGTGGATCCTCGCCCCTCTCCCCCGGAGCGTCGGTCCTGCTCTCGTCCTCGCCCACCTCGCCCGGCCCCGCCTGGGGCTCGTCGCGGCCACGGTGTGCCAGCTGCTGCCGATAGGACATCCGCCGCATCCGGGCGTTCATGTTCCGCATGAGGAACCAGAGCGCGAGGGCGAGGAGGAAGAAGCCGACGAAGGCGTAGAAGCCGGGGCCCGGGTCGGCGGTGGGTGCGTCGGTCATGCCTCACGCTCCGTGCGGGTGTCGTGGACGATGCTGAGGTCGGGCGAGGTCGCCAGGGCGTCGGCCGTGCCGACCTCCGCGGGCAACCCTGCGAAGAGGTCGTCCTCCCCCTCGGCGATCGGCACGTAGGAGAGGGCCGCCTCGAAGTCCTCCGTGGGCCAGACCTCCTGCTGGACCGCCCGAGGGACCCGGAACCAGGTGCCGTCGGGGTCCACCTGGGTGGCGTGCGCGAGCAGCGCCGCGTCACGGCGCTCGAACCAGGCCGCGCACTCGACGCGGGTGGTCACCGTCCGGTCGGGGCGCGACCAGTTCTCGAGCCACTCCGCATAGGGGCTCTCCTCCTCGAGTGCGGTGAGCGCCTCGTGGAACGCCTCGATCCGGGCCCGGCTGAACGTCTGGTTGTAGTAGAGCTTCAGGGGCTGCCACGGTGGGCCGGCATGGGGGTGGGCCGCGGGGTCGCCGGCCGCGAGGAACGCCGAGACCGACACGTCATGGCACATCACGTGATCGGGGTGCGGGTAGCCGCCGTTCTCGTCGTACGTCGTCATGACGTGTGGGCGGAAGCGCCGGATCTCCCGGACGAGCGCCTCGGCGGTGACCCGGAGCGGCTCCAGCGCGAAGCAGCCCGGCGGCAGTGGTGGAAGGGGGTCGCCCTCCGGGAGCCCCGAGTCGACGAAACCGAGCCAGGTGTGCTGGACCCCGAGGATCTCGCGGGCCGCCGCCATCTCGTCCCGCCGCACCTGCGCGAGGTCGCGCACGATGTGCGCGTCCGCCTGGAGGCGAGGGTTGAGGACGTCGCCCCGCTCGCCACCGGTGCACGACACGACGAGGACCTCGTGACCGGCGTCGACGTACTTCGCCATCGTCGCGGCGCCCTTGCTGGACTCGTCGTCCGGGTGCGCGTGGACGCACATGAGCCGGAGCCGCTCGGACACGCGTGGACCCTTCGGTGTGGTGGTCTCGGGGTCATCACCGAGAATGGACGCCGACATCCTCTCACTCGGCGACGCACGACCGACAAGGACCCGCATGCCCCTTCCGCGACCCTCGCCGGCCACCAGGAAGTGGTGGCTCATCGGCTCCGTGGGAGTGCTCGTCTCGGTGGGTGTCATCGTCTGGTGGGGCGTCGTGAGCACCGTCGGCAGCGTCCGCCCGGAGGTGACGGGATACATGGTGGAGTCCGACGCCTCGATCGTCGTCGAGTACGACGTGCACCGGCCGGCGGGGACGGCGGTCCGGTGCCGGGTCAGCGCCCTCGACGGGAGCAAGGCGCGGGTCGGCACGGTGGAGGACGCCGTTCCTGCCGACGGGCCCACCTCGGTGCACCGCGAGGTCCTCATCCGCACGAGTGTGCGTGCGGTCACGGGGGTCGTGGACTCCTGCGTCCGAGTCTCCGCACCCACTCCCTGACCTGCGAGGTCACCATCCACCTGCCTCGCCGGGGCGGTGTGCGTGGTGAGGATCCGGCGCTCGGCGGGTAGACTGGCGGTTTCATCTCGCGGGTCTGGGTCCGACATGCCGCCACACGGCAGCAATGAGACCCGGGCCCGTTGCCGTAGCACCGTGGCGCCGTCGCTTCCGGACGGACGCCGCACCCATCAACCAGGAGTGAGTGACGTGACCGAGACCGCCAACCAGGCGAGCTTCCTGACGCAGGGGGCGTACGACCGCCTCAAGGCCGAGCTGGAGGAGCTCTCGGGCCCGGGTCGCAGCGAGATCGCGAAGAAGATCGAGGCGGCCCGCGCGGAGGGTGACCTCAAGGAGAACGGTGGCTACCACGCGGCCAAGGAGGAGCAGGGCAAGATGGAGGCCCGCATCCGCCAGCTGACGCAGCTGCTCGAGAGCGCGGTGATCGGTGAGAAGCCGGCCGACGACGGTGTCGTGGAGCCGGGGATGGTCGTGACCGTCGAGATGTTCGGTGACGAGGAGACCTTCCTCCTCGGCTCGCGCGAGATCAGCGACTCCTCGATGCACGTCTTCTCCGAGAAGTCCCCCATCGGTGCCGCCGTCAACGGCGCGAAGGTGGGCGACACCGTCTCGTACGAGGCACCCAACGGCACCCAGGTCGACGTCAAGGTCCTCCACACGACGCCGTACGACGGCTGAGCTCTCAGCAGGCCGACGCCGGGTCACCAGCCGGCCGTCGAGCGCCGCACCGCGAAGAGGGCCGGGTCCGCCGAGGACCCGGCCCTCTTCCCGTCAGTCCTTCGTGCGCCGGATGAACGCGCGGACCGCCAGTGGCGCGAGGATCGCGGAGAGGCCCAGGGACCAGAGGATCGTCGCGGTGACGGGATACTGGAGCGGCAGGGCAGCATCCGCCGGCAGTGGGATGCCGTCGTTCCCCCACAGCTCCCTCAACGCCTGGACGAGCGCGCTGATGGGGTTCCACTCGGCGATGGTGCGAAGCCAGGACGGCATCCCCTCGGGTGGGGCGAAGGCGTTGCTGAGGAACGTGATCGGGAACATCGTCGAGAACATCACGCCCTGGACCGCCTCGACGCTGCGCAGCGACGACCCGGCCAGGATGCCGACCCAGATCATCGCGAACCCGAACAGCAGCAGCAGGCCGTAGCCGAGCAGACCCCGGGCCGCCCCGTCGTTGATGCTCCACCCGACGAACAGCCCCGTCACGGACATGACGACGATGCCGATCATCGAGTGGATGAGGCTGGAGACGCTGCGCGCAACCACGACAGCGGACCGGCCGATGGGCAGGGAGCGCAGCCGGTCCAGGATCCCCTTGCTGATGTCCGAGGTGAGCCCCACCGCGACGATGAAGCAGCTGAAGGCCATGGTCTGGGCCATGATGCCGGGGAGCAGCCACTCCTTGTAGTCGACGCCGGGGATGGTGATCGACCCACCGAAGACGAAGGCGAAGAGCAGCACGAAGATCACCGGCTGGATGGTGACGTCCGTGAGCATCTCGGGCTGTCGCCTGATGTGGATGAGGTTGCGCCGGACCAGGGCGGAGATCTGCCGGGGCGGGCTGGCGACCCTCTGCCCCGGGTGGGTGGCGCGGAAGGACGTCGTCGCGGCGCTCATCGCACTGCTCCCGTCGCGCCCACAGCATCGAGATCGGCGTCCGAGGTCGGGCGCGTGTCCGACTCGGCGCGGTGGCCCGTGAGGTGGAGGAACACGTCGTCGAGGCTCGGACGCTGGAGCCCGATGTCGTCGACCTCGATCCCCGCCTCGTCGAGACGTGACGCGATGCGGGTGAGCGCGGCAACCCCCTCGGCGGGAGCGCTGAGCCGCCGGGAGTCGTGGTCGACGTGCAGCTCGGGGACCTCCTCGCGGACGACGTCCGCGGCCCGCGCCACGGTGTCCGGCCGGGAGACCGTGACCACCAGACTGGCACGCCCCGACTGGTCCTTGAGCTCGAGCGGCGTGCCCTCCGCGATGATCCGACCCTGGTCGACGACGACGATGCGGTCGGCCAGCTGGTCGGCCTCGTCGAGGTACTGGGTCGTGAGGAAGAGGGTGGTCCCGTCCCGGACGAGGTCCCGGAGGACCCCCCACAGCTCCACCCGGCTCCGCGGGTCCAGTCCGGTCGTCGGCTCGTCGAGGAACAGGACCGGGGGCGTCGCGATGAGGCTCACGGCGAGGTCCAACCTCCGACGCATCCCCCCGGAGTAGTCCTTGACGACCTTGTCGCCCGCCTCGGTGAGGGAGAACCGCTCGAGCAGCTCCTCGATCGACCGCTTGAGGAGCGCGCGGTCGAGGCCGTAGAGGTCGCCGACGAGGCGGAGGTTCTCACGGCCGGTGAGCAGCTCGTCGACGGTCGCCGACTGGGCCGTGAGACCCATGCTGTGGCGCACCGCGTCGGCCTCGGCCACGACGTCGTGGCCGGCCACCCGGGCGCTCCCGCTGGTCGGTTCGGTGAGCGTCGTGAGCATGCGCACCGTCGTGGTCTTCCCCGCGCCGTTCGGTCCGAGCATGGAGAAGACCGTGCCGGCGGGCACCGACAGGCTGACGCCGTCGACGGCGGTGAAGTCGTCGAACCGCTTGACGAGGTCCGTCGCCTCGATGGCCGGCGCGCTCATCGGACGAGGCAGAACGGGTGTCCTGCGGGGTCGAGGTAGACGACGAAGCCGCCGTTCTCCGAGGGTTGGACGTCGTGGCGGCGGGCCCCCGCCGCGAGCACCTGGCGCTCCCCGTCCTCCATGTCGGAGACCTGCAGGTCGAGGTGGAACTGCTGGGGGTGCGCCCCGCCCGGCCACGTCGGGGTGACGAAGTCGTCGATGCGCTGGAACGCCAGTGAGGTCGCTCCGGCGGGCCGGTCCGGCGAGCCGCCTCCACTCGGAGGGACGAGGGTCACCCAGTCGTCGTCGGAGTCGTCCTCCACCTCCCAGCCGAGCACCTCGGCGTAGAAGGCGCCGAGGGCACGGGCATCGGGACAGTCGAGGACGACGAGGTCGAGGAGGGGTCGGGTCTGGGGAGCACTGCGTTCACTCATGAGCACGACCCTAGATGTGACCACCGACACACGTCCTGTCGGTTTCTGCCGTGCCGCTCTCACGGGTTGACGCTCACGTCCCCGACCTCGGTGTGGCGGCCAAGGTCGCCGCGAGAGCCGACGACGCCCCGGGGTGCCGGTCCGCGAGCAGGCCGACCGCGAAGAGCAGGTATGCCGTGTCGACGCACGTCCGAGCGCTCTCCGGGACGCGCCAACCCCCGCCGTGGTCGTCCGTGACGCGACGGAGCACGTGCGAGGGGAGGCCATCCGGCGCATGGCGCAGCACGCCACCGGAACCGACCACGAGGGCGACGTCCGCGAGGGGACGGGGCCGCTCCGAGGAGTGGGGCGGACGGCCATGGCGCCGCACCGCCACGACGGCGGCCGTCTCCGCCAGCCGCATCTCGGCCCGCCAGTCCGCGTCGGACACCGCCAGGTACCCCGGGTCGGCGGCGACGCGACCGGCATACTCGACAGCGGCGAGAGGCAGTGGCAGGCGCTCGCGACGAGCCGCCTCGACGATCCCCTCGGCGTTCCACCGCATGCCGAGATCCCCTTCGACGGTGCGAGCGTGCCACAGCGTGCCGACGACCTCCCGGTGGATCGTCGCGTCCTCTCCCTGTGGCGTGATGACGGAGTAGACGTCCGTGGTGGCGCCTCCCACGTCGACGACGAGCACGTCGCGGCCCACGACGTCGGCGAGCACCTCCACCCCTCGCAGCACCGCGTCCGGGGTGGCGGCGCGGACGAGGTCGCGGAAACCACGGCCCCGTGACAGCCCCTTGCCACCGATGACGTGCCGCAGGAAGGCGTCGCGAA
>CALCXF010000087.1 GCA_937907685.1 uncultured Nostocoides sp. | reverse complement strand
GCGCTCCAGCAGGCCAGAGCCCGCCTCGAGGCGGGCGACCTCGGCGAGGTGCACCAGGTGGCCACCCGCCGGCAGGGTCCCTTCCCCGCTCGCATCGCCGACGTGGGCGTGGTCAAGGACCTCGGGACCCACGACATCGACCTCACGGCATGGGTCACCCAGCAGAGCTTCGTGACCGTGGCGGCGCGCACGGCATACAAGAGCGGTCGCGAGCACGAGGACCTCGTGGCCGTGGTCGGCCAGCTGTCGAACGGCACGGTGACCAACCACCTCGTCAACTGGCTCTCGCCGCTCAAGGAGCGCGTCACGATCATCACCGGTGAGCGGGGCACCCTCGTCGCGGACACCCTCACCGCGGACCTCACCTACTACGCCAACGGTGAGGTGGCGACGACGTGGGACGACATCGCCAACTTCCGTGGCGTGTCCGAGGGCGACGTCGTCCGCTACGCCATCCCCAAACCCGAGCCCCTGCGCGTCGAGCACGAGCAGTTCCGCAACGCGGTGCTCGGCGAGGACGCCGACATCGTGACCCTCGAGCAGGGGCTCGCCACGGTGCGGGTGGCCGAGGCCTGTATCCAGTCGGCCGCCACGGGGCAGACGATCACCGTCTGAGCGTGAGCCCTGCCACGGGTCAGCGAGCGAGCCCGAGGTGCTCCATCGTCGGGCCGATGCCGTTGACCGCCGCCGCCGCGCGGTTCCGCCTCGACGCCTCCCACACCATGTAGACGGCCCCGGCATCCAGTGCGGTGATGACGTCGGCACTGTCGAGCGCCGACAGGGCGGCCCGGTTGTGGAGGGCGGCCAACCACCACATCGTCGAGGCGCCGAGCACGCGCCGAGCCGGCTTGAAGGTCGCGCGACGTGTGAGGTTCCGCGCGACGATGGAGACCCACTGTCGGCTGTACTTGCGGGGCGGGTTCGCCTTGTCGACGTAGACCGGGGCAGCGCGCTGGCGCAGCACGATCACCTCGTCGGCGGGAGCGGACGCGTCGGCACCTCGGACGAGCGGCCCCAGGAGGACCACCCGCCCACCGTTGTCACGGATCTGCTCGATGGAGGTGTGGACGATGCGCGGGATGGGCCCGGTGTGGCAGAGCACGACGAGCCGACCGGCGACGTGGGGGACCGGGGCCTGCCGTTCCGGCAGCAGGCTGCCGGGGGTCTCCACGGCGGACAGAGTCGAGGGTTCCCCGGTGGCGCGGTCCTTCACGGGGCGGACTCCACGAGCGCGGATGCGAAGTGAGAGGTCAACCGTTGCACCGCCGGTTCGATCTGGGCATACCGCTCGTATCGCTCCGCGTACTGCCGGGCCCGCGCCCGGTCCTCGACGCTGGCCCGCTCCACGAGCTCGGCCGTGGCGATGAACGCCCGCGCGAGGTCCTCGGCGGTCAGCCCGTCGTTGCGGACCCACAGCGGGTAGTCCCGAAGGACCTCGGTCGCCGCGTGGTCCCTCCCGTGCGCCGACATCACGGGCAGACCGGTCGACACGTAGTCGAAGACCTTGCCCGACGTGACGTACCGTCCCCCGACGAGGCTCAGGACCAGCGCGTCCCAGGACGCGTACACGGCCGCCGTCTCCGCCTTGGCGACCGGGCCGCCGTAGCTGATCCCCTGGTCCGCGTACTCGGCGATGATGCGCGCGTGGGCGTTGACCCCTCGGGCCGAGCCCGCCCCCAGGTGCCCCCGGAAGACGAAGGACGACCGGGCGATCACCTCGCTGCGTTCCCCCGCGAGGCGCCAACCCTCGCACAGCGCCCGGGTGCGCTCGGCCTTGAAGGTCACCGTGCCGAGGTAGCCGAAGACGAGGCCCTCGTCCTTCTCCGGGTGGCGCAGCGGGATGCGGTTGGTGCCGATGGCCACATCGGAGCCGTTCATGACGATCCGCAGGTCGTCCGCGCGGTGCGGGTACAGCTGGGCGTACGCGTCGCGGATGGGTGAGTTGACGAACCACGCCTCGTGCGCGGCGGCCATCAGCCGCTGCTCGATCCGTCCCCGACGGCTCGTCGGCGAGAAGGCCGGCGAGTCGTGGATGATGTCGATCGACCAGGCGTCGCGGTAGTCGAGCACGAAGGGCACCCGCGCCTGTTCCCAGAGGTCGAGAGCGGGCCCGAAGAAGGTGTACGGCGCCGCGGAGGTGAGGACGAGGTCGACCGGGTCGCGGTCGTGGATCGCCCTGGTCGCCTCGACGATCTCGCCGTACCAGCGGCCGAACACCAGCTCCGGGAACTGGCGGACATCCTGCCGCCGGTGCCACTTCAGCCACTGCTTGGGCCGCTGGGCCCGCAGCCGGCTGTAGGTGCGGATGTCGGTCTCGAGGTCCTCGCGGTACAGGGGGAGCCGCTCCACCGCGATCTCCGGGTCGACGAGATCCAGCAGCGACTCGTCGAGTCCGTGCTCGCGAAGCCACGCGTCCTTGGACAGGGTCAGGACGGTGACCCGCCACCCGGCCCGGTTGAAGGAGTTCGCGGTGGCCAGCATGCGGTACGTGCAGGACTTCGCCGCCGGGGGGAAGCCCCAGGCGAGGTACAACAGGTGCGGTCTGCTCACGATGTGGTGGGTCCTCAGTCTCACGTGCGGGTCGGGTCGAGCAGCAGGGCGTCCAGCTGCGGGCGGACGACCGACCAGTCATAACGTCCGAGCGTCCACTCTGCCAGCGACGCTGCGCGTTCACCAATCGCCCCCGCCCGGGTCGCCTCCAGGACGCGGGCCGCACCCTCACCGGCCGTCTCGACGACCCACTCGTCCGGGAACATCGTCCTGGCACCGCCCCAACGCGCCACGTACGGCCAGTTCCGCACGACGGGGAGAGCACCGCTCGCCGCCCCCTGGATGAGGCCCTCGTGCGTGCCCTCCCGGCGGCTCGAGCTGAGCATCACGCCGACGTGGCGCAGCGCCTCCGGGACGTCGTCAGTGAACCCCGGTCGCTCGACGGCGTCGTCCAACGCGGCGATGCGGCGGAGGAGCGCGTCGCGGTATGCCGTGGCCGCACCGGTGATGTTGCTGGTCGGGAAGTTGCTTCCGACCAGCCGTAGACGCCACCGCTCGTCGTGCTCACGGAGGGCCTCCAGCACGTCGAGCGCCCACGCGGGGTCCTTCGTGACGTTGTTCCACCCGAGGAGCCCGAGGGTGAACTCGGCTCCGGGGTGCTTCGGTCGCAGGTAGGGCGCCAGGACGTTGCGGTTGGGGATCGTATGGATACGGGTGTGCGCCACCATCTCCGGCACCGTGACCTCGCACAGGGCGCGGATGTGCGGCGACACGAACACGATGTCGTCGATGCCGGCCCAGTTCGTGTGCATCGGCATCGGGGTGAACGCCTCGTAGCTGTGGATCCGCGCGACGACCCGTGCTCGCAGCTCGTGGAGCATCGAGACCCAGGGGAGGGCCCGATGCCCCCACTCGACGAACACCGTGTCCGCCCAGTCGAACGCCTCGCGCACCTCGGGCGGTGGGTCGACACCGCCACCACCCGTGGCCTGTCGCAGCCGGTCCTTGACCAGGTCCACGGGTTGCGCGCGCCATGGTCCGTCGGGGATCTCCTTGAGGTCGACCGTGCGGACCTCGACGCCCTCGGTGTTGCGGTAGTCGTCGATGATCCCGCCGACGAAGTTCCAGTTCATGAACGTCGTCACGAGGAGTCGGTGCGGCCGCGTGTCCCGGGCGACGACGGGCGGGCGGTGGCCGTCCGCGGACCTCGTGGCCACGCGGAACGTCGATGACTCCGCGAAGGGCGCCAGGAAGGCCTCCGGGTCGGCGGAGAGGGGTGACGGGATGTCCTCGAAGTGCAACGTCCGATGGAACCCGAGGTTGAACGCCTCCTGGAGCCGTGTCCCGGCGGCGTCGAGGTCGTCACGGTCGAGCGCGCGGTCCGCCGCCGCCAGGAGGTCACGGGCACGGTCCCACAGGTCGGCGGGCACGGTGCCCGAACGGAGCTCGAGTGCCAGCCGCTGGACCGTCAGCAGGAGTCGCGAGTCGGGCGACCGCAGCGCGGTCTCACCCGCCGCGTAGACCGCGATCGCCGCCTCCACCTCGCCTCGCCGGGCCAGGCGTCGACCGAGCCCGAGCGCATGGTGGGCCAGTCGGTCCTGGCGGCCGAGAGCTCCCAGGCGGGTGCGCAGGCGCCACGCTCCGAGCAGCCGGGCGCGATGGCGCTCGTCGGGGATCACGACGTGGTCGAGCACCTTCTCGAGCCTCGTGCGGGCCTGTCCGGGGGTCCTCGGCAGCGCCTTTGCGACGCGGACGCCGCGGCGCGCGGCCCTCACCCCGGGCCGCAGCATCCGGCGGACCGGCGGCGGCACCGCCGTGCGCAGGCTGCTCACCGACGGTTGCTCACGAGGGCCGTGACGACCGCGTGGGCGGCGTGGCCGTCGCCGTACGGGGTCTCCTCCGTCGCCGGAGGTTGGGGGCGGGCGACGAGTGCCGGCAGGTCGGCCGGGTCGAGGGCCAGGACGTTCCACCCGAGGTCCACGGTCTCGGTCCACTCGGTCTCGGTGCGCACGGTGGTGCACGGCGTACGGAGGAGGAACGCCTCCTTCTGGAGCCCGCCGGAGTCCGTGACGACGTGGTGGGCGTTCCTCACCGCCGACACCATGGCCGGGTAGTCGAGGGGCTCGATGGTGTGCAGCGATCCCTCATCGAGGTCGATCCCGTGGTGGCGCGCCCGCTGCACGAGGCGCGGGTGTGCCGTGAGGACCACCGGGAGGGGCAGCGACCCGAGCCCCTTGACGATGGCCCGCAAGCGCTCAGGGTCGTCGGTGTTCTCGGCGCGGTGGATCGTCGAGAGGACGTAGCGGTCGCCGACACCCTCGGGCAGGGCCGCGCGCACGTCGCCCACCCTGCCGGCCACCATGAGGCAGACGTCGGTCATGACGTCTCCGGTCATCATCGACCGGGTCGCCAGCCCTTCGGCGGCGAGGTGTCCCATCGCCACCTCGGTCGGGGCGAGGCAGAGGTCGGCCGCGTGGTCCGTGAGGACCCGGTTGTGCTCCTCGGGCATCTGACGGTTGAACGAGCGCAGACCCGCTTCGAGGTGCGCGAGCGGGATGTGCAGCTTCACCGCCGACAGGGCACCGGCGATCGTGGAGTTCGTGTCGCCGTAGACGAGCACCCAGTCGGGCGCGTGCTCCTCGAGGACGGCGTCGAGGGAGGACAGCATGGCACCGGTCTGGACGCCGTGGCTGCCGGAGCCGACCCCGAGGTGCACGTCCGGCTCAGGGATGTCCAGGTCGTCGAAGAAGACGTCGCTCATGCGCACGTCGTAGTGCTGGCCGGTGTGCACGATGACGTGGTCGTGTCGCACCGACTCGAGGGCGTGAGCGATGGGGGCCAGCTTGACGAACTGTGGACGGGCACCGACGATGCTGAGGACCTTCACGCGGGCAAGCCTAGGTCCCGTTGTGAAGGACCCAGGCACGCGCCCGCGAACGGGTATATTCGCCGCCGCCGTACCCTGTACCAGGAGCGCCACCACGAGCGCGCCGTGACGCCAAGGAACCTGAACACGTGACTCGACGACCGTCCATCCTGACGTTGACGGCTCTCGGCCTCTGCGTCACTCTCCTCGTGGCGCCGACCGCATCAGCTGGATCCGTCACCTCGGTGACGAGCGCGCTGGGAGGTGTCGTCGAGGTCGCGCCCGACCCCACGACCGCCACGGTGCCCGACGACTTCGGCGGCCTCGAGGGCACGCCCAGCGCCCCGAAGCGGGATGTTCGCCTGCTCAAGGAGCGCCAGGAGGCAGCCCGGCTCCAGGCGGTGGACGGGGACCGTACCGCGAGCGTCCCGATCAGTGGCTACACGCTCTCCACCGAGGTCATGCAGCGGGTTGCCGTGGGGACGCGGGGCTACGAGAGCACCTCCGTGTCCCCACGGGGCGGGTGGGGCACCCGTGATGCCACCGGAGTGCGGATGTTCGTCTGGCCGGGGCAGACCACCCAGTGGAACCATCCGGTCGGTCAGGCGCAGTACGCGCTGCACAACCTCAACTCGTACCGCCTGACCAAGGACCCCGTCTACCTCGAGACGGCGGCGAAGAACGCCCAGCGCCTCGTCGACCGGCGGGTCGAGTCAGCCGGCGCCTGGTACTACCCCTACGACTTCGACTTCGCGGTCCACGGTGACACAAGCGAGACCCTCCAGGCTCCGTGGTACTCGGCCATGGCGCAGGGGCAGGCCCTCTCGGTCTTCGTCCGGATGTTCGAGGTCACC
>CALCXF010000086.1 GCA_937907685.1 uncultured Nostocoides sp. | reverse complement strand
GGGAAGTACGCCAGGGAGTATTTCGCCCCGTGCATCGACCGCTTCTGCGGCTGAAGCGCCTCCACCGACTGGACGATTTCGTCGGGCAGCTTGCTCACCGGTACCGGCGCGGCCGCTCGAATGTGGCTCGCCGCGTCCTCGATGGCTGCGGCACCGGTGAAGTGCTCGCTGTGGGCCGCCTTCTTGGACGTCTTGCCGTGCAGCTGCTCGTCGAGGAACGGTTGTGAAGGGACGACGAGCTCGACATCGGCAAGCGGCTTCGGCACCCTCGCTCCCTTGCCCGTTCCTGGCGTGATCCCGCCCTTCTTCTTCTTGGTGGACTTGCCTGCGGCCGCCTTCTTGTCGGCAGCACCCCCGGTCCGCGCCTTGGTAGCCACGGCATCCCCCTTCGCCCGTGGACGCCGACGCAGCGCACGGCTCGCGCGCGTCGAGCATCCGCATCCGGTCTCGCGCCTCCGACCGTCGGCGCTCCACCGACGCTATGGGGCCGCGAGCGGCGGCCGCCATGGGTACAACTACCACTTCATCGTGAGCACGACCTCGTCGCCGTGGCTGCTCGTGGATGCCGGCCCGCGAGGAGTCCCATCGCCTCGGCGCGTCTCACGGCGATGAGGCGGTCATGGGCGTCGAGCTTGCGGTAGACGTTTCCCAGATGTTTGTGCACCGTTCGGGGGGAGACGTCGAGCCGGGCAGCGATGCTCGTGGCCAGCATTCCTTCGGCGACGAGCCGCAGGACGTCGACCTCTCGCGTCGTCAGGCCGGCAAGCCGGTCGGCATTGGAGATATGCGACCCTACAGGCGGATCGGGGGTGAGGTCCTCGGTGAGGCGCGTCAACGCCGACATCGGCTCGCGCAAGCGGTCGAGCACGTGGAGGTCACGCCGGTTGAATGCCTCGGAGCGCACGAGAACGACAGCTCGAAGCGTGGGTCCGTCGTGGTGCAGGGGGACGTGCGCGATGTCCGCGACGTCGGGCCACCGTCCGTCGCGCGTCTGCCCGGCGCCGACCGTTCCCTGCCACGAGGACTGGGAGGCCGCGACCGAACGGCTCATCGAGCGCCGCTCCGTGTCCAGCCATTGCAGGAACAGTGGGAGCGCCTGAGGGAGGCGGTCCAGCACCTCCCGCGGTTCGCCGAGGTCGTCCAGCGGCGACCAGATCGTGATCGTGGCGCTACCCGAGGCGGGCTCGAACCCGACATGGCCTGCCGCCGAGGCACCGAAACCTTGCGCAAGCTTGGTGAAGAGAACATGCTCGGTCAGGCCGCCGGCCGCAAGGCAGCTCAGCAGGCCGAGAGTCTGCTCCAGGACTGCCCTCAGGCACCACGCCTGCCGACACACGGCTCACCAGGGTTTCCCATTCGGGCGGGCGCCGAGCCTCTTGGCCATGCCATCCACCTCCCACGAACGCGGGCTTCCTGGTCTGGTTCAGGTCGCTGCGTCTGGTGCCGTGCCGACTGGAGCACTCATCTCGAGGGTCTCAGCCCGTGCACCCAGGCGACATCCATTTGACCAAAACATGACCTGCCCATGACCCGCTCCTTGCCATGCCGCCTGCGGGCCCGGGCCCTGCGTCTGCTGCCCTCCGACAGGAACGCCACTCACGGCCGGCGGTCAGGGAGGTCCGGTCAGACGGTCACATCCATGGCGAATGCCCGGTGGCGGTGACGGGGACGGCGACACCCAGCGGGGCAGTCATCCTCCACGTGCATCGGCCTTGTGTCGGGCGGGACGCCGACCGACGCCTCCCCGTCGTGCCCATCAGTAACCGGGGAAGACCCTGCGAAGCTCGTCGAGGGTGACGTTCCCGGTCACCGCGACGCTCTCGGGCGTGTGACGCGCAGTCAGCCGTCCCGACAAGAGGCGCGCGACGGCATCCGCGGAACTGACGAACGTTGCGGTGACGTCGGAGTCGGCGCCTCTTGGCACCAGGGCCACCGAGTCGGTGATCGTCAGTACGTGATCGAGGTCGCCGAGGGCGACCCGGGCGGGCTCCGCAACCTGGTCGGCCTTGCCCGTGAAGCCGAGGAGGAAGCCCAGTCCCGACGCGAAGTGGTCGATCACCAGCCTGGCGGTGCGCTGGTCGATCGCGGCCGCTTTGTCGAACGCGACGCGCACGTCCCAGGAGTGCGCGGACGCCTCGTTGAGCCGCATCCCGGCATACGACGACAAGGGGAGCGGCATCGGCAAGAAGCCCACGTTGACCTGCGCACTCTCGCGCTGCTCCGAGCTCAGCCCTTCGAACACGGACACCAGCTCGGCGTCGGACGCGAGAAAGCCGTCGGCCTGCTCGCGCGGCGACATGGCGTTCCAGCGGTCCCACACCGACTGGTTGAAACCGTCGGGGAGGCCGTCCCCGCCTTCCATCGCGGCCCGGAGCGTCGCCCGGCCGATCTCTGCGCCGCTGCCGAGGTGCGACAGCACGTGTGCGACAGTCCACTCCAAGGCGCCGGAGTGGGCGAGAAGCTGCTGATCGGTGAGGTTGCGAACCACTTCTGCCAGTTCGTCGTGCGTGGCTCGCAGGGCAGCGATGGTCGCGTCAGCGGTGGGAGTCATGGCAGCGCAACCTCGCACGGCATCCGGCTGTTCCCCCATGCCGGAGCGGGAGGGGTCAGTGCGCGGCCGGCATCGGTGGGGTCGGGCGCTCGTCGGCTACGTAGGCGTCACCGCGGTCGATGTCCGGCTCCAGGTACATCAGGAGGGTGAGCTCCGGGACGGCCGCACGCGCGCGCATCTCCGCCTCGTCGATGGCGGCGGCCACCTCACCGGCCGTGTCGGCGGACGCCACGGCCAGCTTGGCGGCCACGAGCACCTCCTCCGGACCGATGTGCATCGTCTTGCTGTGGATGACCCGGTCGACGGATCCCGGCTCGACGAGGGCCGCCATGATGGCGTCCCGGTGCTCGGGTGTCGCCGACTCCCCCACGAGGAGGCTGTTCATCTCGAGGGCGAGGAACGCGGCGATGCAGACGAGGAGCACGCCGATGCTCGCCGTGCCCAGGACGTCGAAGATCGGGTTGCCGGTGAGCAGCATGAGGCCGACTCCGAGGAACGCCAGGGTGAGGCCGACGAGCGCGCCGAGGTCCTCGAGGAGGATCACCGGCAGCTCGGGCGACTTCGAGCTGCGGACGAACCTGAGCCAGGACCTCGACCCCCGCACCTTGTTGGACTCGACCACCGCCGTGCGGAAGCTGAAGCTCTCCATGACGATGGCGATCCCGAGGACGACGAGGGGCACCCACCACCACCGCGACTCGAACGGGTCGTACCCCTCGTCACCGCGGGTCTCCTCGAACTTGTGCCACGCCTCGTAGAGCGCGAACAGGCCACCGACGCTGAAGAGGATGATCGCGACGATGAAGGAGTACACGTAGCGCTGGCGACCGAAGCCGAACGGGTGCTCGGCGGTGGCCTCTCGGCGTGACCGCTTGCCGCCCACGAGCAGGAGCACCTGGTTGCCCGAGTCGGCGACCGAGTGGATGCTCTCGGCGAGCATCGAGGAGAACCCCGTGAGCAGGAACGCGATGAACTTCGTCACCGCGATCCCGATGTTCGCGAGGAGGGCCGCGACGACGGCCTTGGTGCCACCTTCGGTCGACATGGCGCGATCCTAGGCGCGGAGAATGCCGCCGCTGCCGGACCCGACCGGCCGGCTTCACCTCGACGCGCCGGGCCGCCGGACCACGTGAGCCAGGTGCTCGGCTGCCTCGGCTACCTTCGCCGTATGCCGTCCGCCCGTGGAACCCTCGACTGGTCGCCTGCCGCAACGCATCCCGAGCTTCTGGCGGCGCCGGTGGTCGCGGCGCTCGGCGCGGTTCCGAGCGCGCTCGTGGCACCCATCGACGAGACGCTCGCCGACACCGCGGCGTTCTGTGCGGCATACGACGTCTCCCCTGCAGCGAGCGCGAACTGCGTCGTGGTGGCCGGGCGCCGGGGTGAGACGGTCACCCACGCCGCGGTCATGGTGCTCGCGACCCATCGAGCCGACGTCAACGGTGTCGTCCGCCGCCACCTCGGGGCGCGCAAGATCTCGTTCGCCGCGCGGGACGACGCCGTTGGTCTGACCGGCATGGAGTTCGGCGGGATCACCCCGGTGGGTCTCCCCGAGGGCTGGCCGGTGCTCGTGGACGAGGCGGTCGTGGCCGCCGGTGAGGTCGTCATCGGCAGCGGGCTACGGCGGAGCAAGCTGCTCCTCACGGGAGTGGACCTGCTGTCGCTGCCCGGTGCCGAGCGCCTCGAGCTCGCGTCGCCACTCGCCTGAGGCCACCCCTGGTCCTCAGCGGCCTAGACACCCCGTCGAGATGAGGCAACACGCAGGCGTGGCCCCCAGTCCGTGTGCGTGTTGCCTCATCTCGACCGTGGAGGGCAGCGGCGCCGGCGCTGAGCCGGGACCGGTTGCCCCGCCACGGGAACAGAACGCGCGGTGTGGGCTCCTGCCCCGGGGGCGCCTTCTCGACGGTCGACCTCGTGGGATGCCGCACGTGCCCTCGCTCTCGCGACTCAGGAGGTGCGGTCGCTCAGCTCGACGACGTGGCGGGACACCGACGGGTCGAGCCCCAGCCCGAGTGCCAGGTAGGTGGCGGCGAAGTCGGTGAGTGCGACGAGCGAGGCCAGCCGCTCGATCGGGGCGCCGCTGCGCGCCTCCTGCTCGAGGACGACCGCCCCCGCCTCGCGGGCGGACGCGACGACGGCATCCGCGAGGGCCGTGGCGGAGGGGTCCAGGTCGGGGTCACGCAGGGCGAGAAGGCCGAGGCGCGGCGCGGCCGGGCCGTCGAGGTACGGGTCGGCGAAGAAGTCGTCATCGCGTGACTGGGCGTCGCGGAGGCCGGAGCCGAAGGGGCCGTCGAGGCACGCGACGACCTGCGAGGCGGCATCCGGGAGGAACCCGTGCGTCGCCGGCACCCGGGCGGTTCGGGCGAGCATCGACGCCGCGCGCATGGCCGCGACCCCGGTGAGGAGGCCGTCTCCGAGCACGACGGGAACGGTCTCGCCGAGGCCGGTGGCGAGGATTTTGGCCGGGTTGACGAAGGACTCCGAGGTCGGCCGGCACTCGTCGGCCACCTCGTCGAGGATGTCGGCGACCCGCTCGAGAACGGGTGTGGGACAGGGGGTGAGCCCGAGGACATCGGCAGCGACGAGAACCGGCGTCAGCATCGACCACAGGGCGGTGCGGGAGGACGGCGTGGGGATCGCCACATCGACGTGCACGCCGCGCGCCTGCGCACTCACGGCGGCGAGAGGCGAGCCTGCTGCTCCCACGGTGAGGAGCGCAGCTCCACGGCGGGCCGCTTCGGCGGCGAGGGCGAGAGGGCCGACGGCCCGCCCGGACTGGGAGACCGCGATGACGAGGTCGAGTGGCCCCACCCAGCCGGGTAGGGGGGCGTCGCGCCGGGTGGTCACCGGAACCGGCGAACCGGCCTCGGCGAGGAGGTCGAGGACGTCGCAGACGAGCGCCGACCCGCCGAGGGCGGCGACGAGGACGGACCTCGGGCGCTCGCCACCGGCGACCCGCGAGATGCCCGCCTCGTCAGCGGAGACGAGCGCCCGCCGCACCTGCGCTCCGGCGGAGGCGAGGGAGCGGAGGGCGTCGCGGGTGTCGAGGGCGCGCAGGGCGTCCTGGTCGTCAAGCCGGCCTTCGTCGACCCATGGCATGGCTGTCCGGTGGTGGTCTCGTGGTGTCGCGCGGCCCGGTCAGGCCGGGCGGCGCGCCTCGTCGACGAGGAGGACCGGGACGCCGTCGTCGATGCGGTAGGCGAGCCCGCAGGTCGTGGAGGTGCAGACGAGCTCGGGGCCACCGTCGGGACCGGTGTCGTCACGCAGCTCGCTGCGGCAGGCCGGGCACCGGAGGATCTCACGCAGCCACGGCTCGATCGGCGACACGGGGGCGGCCTGCTCGCTCATGGGGTCCTCTCCGGGGGCGACACGGTCATCGGCGATCCTCCCACACGGGGTGGGCCGGGTCAGGACCGGATGACGTCCAGAACGGCGTCGCGGACCCGGGCCATGGTGGCCTCGTCGGCGGCCTCGACGTTGAGCCGGAGCAGCGGCTCGGTGTTGGAGGCGCGGAGGTTGAGCCACCACATGGGGTCGCCCTCTCCCCCACCGTGTACGACCGTCAGGCCGTCGAGCTCGTCGGTCTCGACACCCTCGTGCGCGGCCCAGGCCCGCACCCGCTCGGTGGCCGCTGCGGCATCCGGGACGGTCGAGTTGATCTCGCCCGACGCGGCATACCGCTGGAGGTCGGCCATGACGGCGCTGAGCGGCTCTGGCTGCTCACCGAGGGCGGCGAGGACGTGCATCGCCGCGAGCATGCCGGTGTCGGCGTACCAGAAGTCGCGGAAGTAGTAGTGGGCGCTGTGCTCACCTCCGAAGACGGCGCCGTGCCGGGCCATCTCCGCCTTGATGAAGGAGTGGCCCACGCGTGTGCGGATCGCGCGCGCGCCCGTTGCCGCGATGACCTCAGGGACCTGCGCGGAGGTGATGACGTTGTGGACGACGGCGACGTGACCGGCATCCGCCCCGTTGGCGACGGCGCGCGCGACCTCGCGACGGGCGATGAGACCGGTGATCGCGCTGGGGCTCACCGGTTCACCGCGCTCGTCGACGACGAAGCATCGGTCTGCGTCTCCGTCGAAGGCGAGGCCGAGGTCGGCGTGGTGCTCGCGGACGGCCGCCTGGAGGTCCACGAGGTTCCTGGGGTCGAGGGGGTTGGCCTCGTGGTTGGGGAAGGTGCCGTCGAGCTCGAAGTAGAGCGGGACGATGGTCAGGGGCAGCTCGGGAAGGCCGGCTTTGGTGCCGAGAACGGCGGGGACCGTGTGGCCACCCATGCCGTTCCCGGCGTCGACGACGACCGTGAGGGGGCGGCTGCCGGAGAGGTCGACGAGGCCGCGGAGGAAGGCGGCGTAGTCGGCGAGGACGTCGCGGTGCGTGAGCTCGCCGCTGGGGCCGCCCGGGTCGGGGACGTCGCCGTCGAGGATGCGCTCGGCGAGGGCACGGATGTCGGAGAGACCGGTGTCCTGACCGACCGGGCGGGCGCCCGCTCGGCACAGCTTGATGCCGTTGTATGCCGCGGGGTTGTGGCTGGCGGTGAACATCGCGCCCGGGAGTTCGAGGGCTCCGCTGGCGTAGTAGAGGGCGTCGGTGCTGGCGAGTCCGATGAGGGTGACGTCGACGCCGCGGCTCCGGGCGCCGTCGGCGAAGGCGCCGACGAGCTCGGGGCTCGAGTCGCGCATGTCGTGGCCGACGACGCAGCCGGTGGCCGTTCGGTCGGTGCGGGGCGTCGGGTCGGTGTGGGGGGTCGGGTCGGTGTGGGGGGTCGGGTGCGCTGGGCGGGAGGCGCGGTCGTTGGTCGGCTGGGGACCCTCGGTGCCGGTGATTTCGCTCGTTCCGTCACTGGTGTGCTGGCCGCGCACGACGACCTCGGCGAACGCCGCGCCCAGCGCTCGGCTGACCCGGGTGTCGAGCTGGTCGGGGACCGTGCCACGCACGTCGTAGGCCTTGACGATGTCGGCGAGCGAGGTGGGGGTCACGTCTGGGCAGCCTACGGGAGGTCCGGCTCCTCACTTGGCTCTGGGCAATCGCAGAGCTCGGGGCGGACCGCAGTGAGAATCTCGGTGCGGCGACAGCGGGTCAGGGGTGCCGGGTAGGAGCAGCCAGGGTCAAGCACCCTCGGTCGGCACAGGGCTGGGCGCACTGGTCGGCGTGGAGCTGGGCGCACTGGCCGGCGTGGAGCTGGGCGCACTGGCCGGCGTAGAGCTGGGCGCACTGGCCGGCGTAGAGCTGG
>CALCXF010000085.1 GCA_937907685.1 uncultured Nostocoides sp. | reverse complement strand
GCGGCTGCCCGCCGCGCCATGTCCACGGCGTGGCGCGTGTCGTTCGACCCGACGCCCGCCACGACTGCCGCGCGGTTCCCCGCCCGGTCCTTCACGCGGCGCACCAGCGCGATGCTCTCGTCGTCGGTGAGGGTGGACGACTCCCCCGTCGTGCCGTTGACGACGATGCCGTCATGACCGGTTCCGAGCAGGTGGTCGACGAGCGAGTCGGTGCCCTTGTCGTCGACCTCGCCGTCCGGTGACATCGGGGTCACCATCGCGGTGAGGACACGACCGAAGGGGGAGCTCGTCATGCGCCCAAGGGTAGTGCGTCGCGAGGGTAGGCTCCCGGCGTGCGCCAGTACCTCGACCTGCTCGACCACGTCATGACGCACGGTGTCGACAAGGCCGACCGTACCGGCACGGGGACCCGGAGCGTGTTCGGCCACCAGATGCGTTTCGACCTCACCGACGGGTTCCCCGTCGTCACGACGAAACGGCTGCACCTGCGCTCCATCATCGGCGAGCTGCTCTGGTTCCTCCGCGGCGACACCAACGTGAGGTGGCTGCAGGAGCGCGGCATCACCATCTGGGACGAGTGGGCCGACGAGAAGGGCGACCTCGGACCCGTGTACGGGCACCAGTGGCGCTCCTGGCCGACCCCGGACGGCCGCCGCGTCGACCAGATCGCGAAGGTCATCGACGCCATCCGCACGAACCCCGACTCGCGTCGGCACATCGTCTCGGCCTGGAACGTCGCCGACGTGGACGACATGGCCCTGCCTCCGTGCCACACGATGTTCCAGTTCTACGTGCGGCCCTCGGCCGACGACGGTCCCGCCCTCCTCGACTGCCAGCTCTACCAGCGGTCGGCCGACGTCTTCCTCGGGGTGCCGTTCAACATCGCCTCCTACGCGCTCCTGACGACCATGGTGGCTCAGCTCACCGGACTGCGGCCGGGGCACTTCGTCCACACCCTCGGGGACGCCCATCTCTACTCGAACCACGTGGAGCAGGCCCGGCTCCAGCTGACCCGGGAGCCGTTGCCGCTGCCCACGATGACGGTGGCGCCCAAGGAGGGCATCGACGACTTCGACCTCGACGACTTCGAGCTCGTGGGATACGAGGCACACCCGTCGATCAGGGCTCCGATCGCCGTCTGAAGCCGCCGCTGCTCCCGACTCCGGCGGGTTGCCGGCATACGGCAGAGTGGCCCTCAGCACCACGAGGACCAGCGACGTCAGGGAGAGGGCGCGATGACTCGGATCTCGCTCATCGCGGCCGTGGCGCGCAACGGCGTGATCGGCAAGGGCGGTGACCTGCCGTGGCACCTCCCGGAGGAGCTGGCGCACTTCAAGGCGACGACGCTGGGGCACCCACTCGTCATGGGCCGGCGGACGTTCGAGTCGATCGGACGGGTGCTGCCCGGACGCCGCACGATCGTCGTGACCCGCGATCCGCAGTGGCAGCACCCGGGGGTCGAGACCGCCCACTCCTTCGCAGAGGCGGTCTCCCTCGCCGGACCGGCCGACGAGGTGTTCGTCGCCGGTGGTGCCCAGATCTACGCCGAAGCACTGCCCTTCGCCCATCGCATGGTCATCACCGAGGTGCACGCGGAGCCGGCGGGCGACACGTACTTCCCCCCGTGGCCCCGGGCCTCCTGGGCCGAGGAGTCCCGCGAGGACCACGACGGGTGGTCGCGGGTCGTCTACGAGCGGGTCTGACCCTGCTCTCGCGGGACCCCGGTCAGCGGCTCGGCACGTTGCCGACGGCGATGGCCGGTTGGACGAGGCTCCCGAGCCACACCCGGCCCTCGTGCTCCCGAACCCCGGTGGCGAGGTGCCAGTGGGTGGCGTCGAAGTCGAGGTCGTGCACGGTCGCGCCTCGTTCATCGAGGGCCAGAACCCGGGCCGTGTGCTTCGGCGCCGGCGTGAGCCGCGACGGCGCCCGGCGCACCAGGCCGCGGACCGCCCGAGGGCTCCGCTGGAGCACGCTCAGCGCCCTGACGCGCGGGGACGCGACCGTCACCCAGACCAGTCCGTCGCTGCCGAGCGCGATGTTGTCGGGGTGGCCGGGGAGGTGCTCGACGAAGAGCGAGGACTCCCCCGGCTCACCGTCGACGAGCTCCACGCGGCGGATGGCACACGTGGCCGTCTCGGCCACGAGCACCGCGCCAGCCTCCGCCGTCAGAGCCACGCCGTTGGCGAAGGCAAGGCCGTCGAGCACGGTGTCGACGCGGCCCGCGGGCGTACGCCGGAACAACCGGCCGGTGCACGTGTGCTCGAGGAGGTCACTCTTCCACTCCTCCACCGTCCAGACGCGGCTGCTGTCCGAGAACCAGATGGTCCCGTCCGCCGCCACCGCGGCGTTGTTGGGGAAGAGGAGCCGATGCCCGTCGACCTCGGTGAGCAGGGTCTCGAGGTCCCCGGTCGCCGGATCGAGGATGAGGAGCCCCCGATGGGCGTCGCAGACGAGGATCCGCCCGTCTGGAAGCAGCTCCAGACCGAGCGGGCGGCCGCCGGTCGCCGCGACCGTCCGAGTCGTGGCGGCAGCGGGGTCGTGGACGTGGATGCCACCGTCCTCCGTTCCGGTCCAGACCCGACCATCCGCCGCGACGAGGACGTCCTCCGCGCCCGGTCCGGGGATGGGGACGACGGTGAGCGGGAGCGGCATGGACCCACCGTAGTTCGGCGGGATCACCGACACGGCGAGGCCTGCGGGTCTCGCCGGGACGATCGTCGGGTTACGCGCACCTCGACAGCCGGTCCAGCACCTCGCTCAACGACGACTCCGCCATGGCGACCACCGAGTCCGCTGCCCCGTAGTAGAGCCGCAAGGAGTCGGTGAAGGGGTCGTGCAACCAGCCGCAGGGGAACACCACCCCGGGCACATCCCCCTGGAGCTCGTACGACGTGGCCGGGCCGAGGAACCACTCGGGGGACCGCCGAAGGACCTTGAGCGGGTTCTCGAGGTCGAGCAGGGCGAGGCCGACGCGGTAGAGCTCTCCCGCCACGGTGTCGCGCACGCCGTGGTAGGCGACGAGCCAGCCGTCGGACGTCTCGAGCGGTGGTGGCCCCATGCCGATGCGGGCGCTGTCCCACTGTCCCGCCCGGGCCCGGAACACCGGCTCGGGAGCCAGCCAGCTCCGGAGGTCGAGCGAGCGGGACATCCACACGTCGGCGTGTCCTCCGACGACCGTGCGGGGCCGGTGGAACAGCACGAAGTGCTCCCCGATCCTGCGGGGAAGGAGCGCGGCGTTCTTGTCGTCCGGAGGGCAGACCACCCCGATGCGCTCCACGGTGCTGAAGTCGACGGTGGTCGCGAGCGAGACCGCCGGCCCGGTGGGTCCGTAGGCGGTGTAGGCGATGACCCACACGCCGAGCTCGTCCACCCGGGTGACGCGGGGGTCCTCCGCACCCCACATCTCGGCCTGGTGGTCGGCGGACGGGTAGATCAGCGGCTCAGGGTCGATGGACCAGCCGTTGAGGCCGTCCGCCGACCGCGCGACGCTCAGGTGGCTGCGGCCCTGGAAGTCCTCCACCCGGCACACGAGGACGGTCTGCTCGCCGTCGTGCGCGACCGCCGGGTTGAACACCGCATTGACCGGGTACGGCCAGTCGTCGGCCGTGAGCAACGGGTTCGCGACGGCCCTGCGGAAGACCCTCTGTTCACCTGGGTGCCACGACTCCGGCATACACGTCAAGGTAGTCGGTGACCATCCGGGCCGCACTGTAGCGGGCCACGGCGCGCTCGCGACACCGTGATCGGTCGAGGGCGGCGGCGGCATCCAGGGCGGAGACTGCCGCATCGGCATCCGACACCAGGTAGCCGGTGACCCCCTCGTCGACGATCTCGGGCATCGACCCCCGGCGGTAGGCCACGACCGGGGTGCCGCACACCATCGACTCCACCACCGACAGCCCGAACGGCTCGTCGAAGGCGACGGGGTGCAGGAGCACCGCCGCCTCACCGAGCACACGACCACGCTCCCGGGGATCCACGGAGCCCAGGTACACCACACCGTCTCCGTCGACGTGGGGGGCGACCTCCTCGTCGAAGTACCTCTGGTCGTGGACGATCCCAGCAAGCACCAGACGCCTGCCGACGCGTTGCGCGATGGTGATCGCCTCCGCGGTGCCCTTGTCCGGGTGGATCCGGCCCAGCGACACGAGGCACTCACCCCCCGCGCCCAAAGGGAGGGCGTCGACGTCGACGCCGTGGTGGACGGTGGCGAGGTACTCGAGCTCCGGGGATCGGTCCGAGTCGGAGATCGCGACGTACGACGACGCGGCCCGCCGGTAGGCAGGAAGGATGCCGGGTCCCGAGAACCCGTGGATCGTCGTGACGAGCGGCGCTGCGAACTGGTGGGAGAAGCACAGGGGGAGCCAGTCGAGGTGGTTGTGGACGAGGTCGAACTCCCCCGACCGCGCCAGGGCGTGGCCGACGTGCAACGCCTCCCACACCCGGCCGTCCAGCTCGGGGTCCTCGGCGTAACCGTGGGGGATGACGGAGTCGAGCCTGGCGCGGGTCCGTGAGTCGCCCGTCGCGAAGAGGGTGACGTCGACTCCGCGGTCCGCGAGGCCGTCGGCGAGGAGGCCGGTCACCTGCTCCCAGGGGCCGTAGTGCTCCGGCGGCGTGCGCCACGTGATCGGCCCGAGGATGCCGACCTTCACGCCGTCCTCCTCACTGGCCCAGGCCGACCGACTCCAGGGCCAGCCACGCCTGGAGGTAGGCGAGGGTGGACTCCGCTCCCTCGTTGGGGTTGAGACCGTCCGGGCCCACACCGTCGCGGCATCCGCCACTGGCCTCGTCGTAGAGGCTGAGGCCCCACCGGTTGCGGCCGTGGAACCACGCGAAGGCGTTCCGCGCCCGCTGGCAGTACGTGGGTGAGCCGGTCACGCGGAACGCTTCCACACAGGCCTCGACGAGGGCCGCGGCGTCCAGTGGCTGCTCGTCGCCCTCGTCGCGTCCGCGGGACGGGGCATGCTGGTCGGGCTCGTCCCCCTCGGGTGTGCCCTGTGCGGGGTGGCGATGCCGCCAGTGGTTGCCCACGAGGACCACGGCGTCGGAGTCGGCTGCGCACTGGCCGCAGTACCACTCGAGCGCCTCGAGCCCCAGGCGCACCTGGTCGGCATCCCGCCGGGAGGCCCCGGCCGCGACGAGCGCCTGGGGCAGCCTGCCGTTGTCGTACGTCAGCTCGTCCTCGAACCACTGCCACTCCGCCGAGGCGTGCGCCTCGTAGAGCGACGCGAGGTGCCCGCCCAGGCGTCGAAGGAGGTGGCGCTCCTCCGTGGGCAGCAGGTCGACGGGCAGCCGAGCCAGCCCGAGGATCGCGAAGGACGCCGACCGGGGGCTGCTCAGCTCTGGGTCGGCCACGACGACGTCGTGGAGCAGGGCCCTGCAGCCGTGGGCGAGTGCGCTCGACCCCAGCCCCATCTCGCCGAGCGCCCAGATGGCCCGGCCGACGTGGTCTCCGTGATGTGGCTCGTCGAGCCACCCGCCGCCGACGGCCCGGAAGTTGCGCATCGCGCCACGTCCGGGCTGCCACGCCTCTGCCAGGAACTCGGCACTCCGGCAGGCCACCTCCGTCCAGGCGCCGTGACGGGGGTCCCTCCGCGCGAGCCCGGCAGCCACCAGGCCCAGACGCGCCACGTCGTCGACGCAGTACCCCGTGGACCGGTCCGGCTCAAGCCCGACGGCGTGCTGCACGATGCCGCCGGGATCGACCATCCGTCGAAGGTGGGTGAGCCGAAGGGTCGGCGCAGCACCTCCCCCCGCTCTGCCACCGTCCAGGCCTCGAGCCGCCTCGCCGATGACCTTGAGGGTCTCGCGGCCCACCTCCGGCCAGGTGTACTGGGTGCCCAGCTCGAGCGCCGCCCGAGACGCACCCTCGAGCGACGCCTCGTCGCCGAGGAACTCCGACACGGCAGCGGCCATGGCCTCGTGGTCGTCGACGCCGACGAGGCGGCCGGCCCCCGTCGACAGCACCTCGGTGGCGTAGAAGTAGGGGGTCGACAGCACGGGGCACCCGGCCACGAGGGCGAACGTCAGCACGCCGGAGACCACCTGGTCCTCCGAGCGGTAGGGAGTGACGAAGAGCTCGGTGCGATGCAGGAGCCCGCGGATGTCCTCGTCACTCAGGTAGCGGTCGACGAAGAGGACGTGATCCTGCAGGCCGAGGTCGGCGACGAGGTCCTGGAGCATCGCTCGGTACCGCTCGCCCTCCCGGCGGACGACGTCGGGGTGCGTCCGACCGGCCACCACGTAGAGCACGTCCTCGTGGTTCTCGACCACGGACGGGAGGGCGCGCAGCGCCACCTCGATCCCCTTCCCCGGTGACAGCAGGCCGAACGTCGAGAGCACCCGCCGGTCCGTGTGCACGCCCAGCTCGGGGAGCCCGGCCGCTTCGGTCCCCTGCCTGGCTCCCCGGGCACCTTCGGCCCGCCTGACGGGCAGCAGGTGCTCCGGTGCGCCGTGGTTCACCACCGCCACGCGGTCCCACGTCGCGAGTCCGCTCCGGACGAGCTGGTCGCGCGCCATCGCCGTGAAGACGGTCACTCGCGAGGCGCCTTCGAGAACTCTGCGAAGCACGGCTCGCTGCTGTGGGCCCGGCTCGCGGAGCAACGTGTGGAGAGTGACGACGTAGGGCACGGACAACGCTTCGACGAGCTCGACGAGGTACTCGCCGAAGTCGCCGCCGAAGATCCCGTACTCGTGCTCCACGAGGACGACGTCCACCCCGCTGCCGTTCAATGCGAGTGCCGCCCGCGCGTAGTCGCCCCGCTCGTGCTGGCGAACCGTGAGGAAGACCTCGGGAGCGGTCTCCGCCGGTTCCTCGTCGAGCACCGCCGCGACGACCACCTCTGTGGAGCTGTCGGCAGACACCAGGGCGCTGCGCAGGTCGGCCGTGAAGGTGGCCAGCCCACAGCGCCTGGGCGGGTAGGTCGACAGGATCGCGACACGCACGGCAGTCCCGCTACTCGACCCGGCTGTCCCGGTCACCGGGGCCGCGCGCTGACTTCGGGTGCGGTGTGTCGCCGCGGTCGCCGTCCTCGGGCCTCGCCCGCTCGCCGTGTCGCTCGAGGTCCGTGAACGGTTCGACCCAGCCCGGCGGCGGAGGAGGATCGGGCGTCACCGGAGGAAACGTCGTCCCGTCCGGCCGAAGCTGTGACTGATGGGGCTTGGGGTGCGAACTGCGGGGTCTCATGGTCGTCTCCTTTGCCCCCATCTGCCCAGAGCCCGGGCTCCGAAAACGTGCGGACTCCGATCGGTAGGGTCGTGCGCGTGCCCATCCCCTTCGACGACCGCCGGCCGCCCTGCACGGGGCGTCGATGACGACCGCCGGCGGTGGTCATCCGCACGACCACGCCCATCACCGCGACCCGGGTCCGGTCGCCGATGCCAGCGTGCGCCGAGCACGGCCCAACGACGCCCCGGCCGTCGGCCTCGTGCAGGCGACCGTGTTCCGTGAGGCGTACGCCGGACGGTTGCCCGACGAGGTCGTCACCCTGTTCGACCCCGAGGCCTTCGCCCGAGCCTGGCGCGAGAGCCTTCTCGATCCACCGGCGGGAGTGCACCGCCTGCTCGTGGCCTGCGCCGGCGAGCAGGTGGTCGGGCTGTCCGCGGTCGGGCCCTCGCAGGACCGGGACGCAGGCTCGACGTCGGCGGAGGTGACGGTGCTCGCGGTCCACCCGGACGCCCGCCGCCAGGGGCACGGGTCACGCCTGCTCAACGCCAGCGTGGACGTCCTGCGCGATGCCGGAGCGGAGCTCGTCAGCTGCTGGCTGCTCGCCGACGACGAGGCGGCACGAGGGTTCCTCACCGCCTCGGGCTTCGGCCCGGACGGCGCCTTCCGTGACCGGGTCGTCTCGCCCTCCGGGGAGACGCTCCGCGAGGTCCGCCTCACCGCGCGCCTCGTGGAGGGCTCGACCGAGTGACAGAGGCCGGACCAGCGCGGAACGCGGGAACCGGGAAGGGGCAGGAGACTCCACTGCCGGCCGCCCGCCGGCGAGAGGTGATCCGCCAGGCGTGGTCCGTCGGCGGAGCCACCGGGGCCTATGGCGTGTCGTTCGGCGCCCTCGCGGTCGCAGCCGGGCTCGACGTCTGGCAGGCCCAGGCACTCTCCTTCCTCATGTTCACCGGGGCGTCGCAGTTCGCCCTCGTCGGCATCCTCGCCGCCGGGGGTCTGGCTGCGGCACCAGCAGCCGTCGCCACCGCGTCCATGCTCGGGCTGCGCAACGGGCTGTACGGGTTGCAGACCTCGCTCATGCTCGGCGCCACTGGCCTCAGGCGTCTCGCGGCCGCCCACCTGACCATCGACGAGTCCACCGCCGTGGGGATCGCCCAGCCGGAGCCGCCGGCCCAGCGCCTCGGCTTCTGGCAGACCGGGATCGCGGTCTTCGTCCTGTGGAACGCGTCGACTCTCCTCGGGTCCCTCCTCGGCAACGCCTTCGCGGACCCCCGGCAGCTCGGGCTGGATGCCGCGGCCGCTGGCGCCTTCGTCGCCCTCCTGTGGCCGCGGTTGCGCAGCCGGGACGCCGCGGCCACCGCCGTGCTCGCCGCCTTCGTCGCACTGGTCAGCGCCCCGCTGGTGCCGGCCGGCATTCCCGTGGTCCTCGCCGCCGTCGCCGCGGTCGTCGTGGGACTGCGGCACCCAGGGCGGCACGAGCGGCCGCTCGAGGGCGGCGACGGCATCCTCACCGGATCGGACCCCACGCCGTGACCATGTGGCTGGTGGTCGTCACGGCGTGCGTCGCCTGCTACCTCCTCAAGCTGGCGGGCTACCTGGTTCCCGAGCGCGTGGTGTCCGGTGAGCGCAGCGGACGCATCACCACGTTGCTGCCGGTGGCGCTCCTGTCCGGGCTCGTCGTCGTGCAGACGGTCGCGGGTCCGGGGGGTCAGCTGGTGGTCGACGCAAGGGTGGTCGCCGTGGGTGTGGCCGTCGGGCTGCTCCTCCTGCGGGCGAACTTCCTCGTCGTCGTGCTGGCCGCCGGCGCCGTCGCGGCCCTCGTGCGCGCGGTCGGGTGGGGTTAGCGGGTGCCAGTCGCCGCAGCGATCGTCGTGCGGTAGCGCTCGACGACGACATCGACGATCCGCGGATCAGGTGCCAGCGGGCGGCTCACGACGTCGGCCCCGGACTCCTCCAGGCGCCGCTGGAAGAAGCCTGGCGCGAGCAGGTACGACGCGACAGCGACGGCGCCGCCCCGCGCGAGGCGAACCGTTCGGACGGCATCGGACACCGTGGGCGCCGGGCCGGCGGCATACCCCAGGGTCACCGGCCCTCCCCACACCACCTGGAGGCGGCGGGCCACCTCGGCGCTGTCCGCCTGTGCCCGAGGGTCGCTCGACCCGGCGGGGGCGAGGACGAGGGGGGTGGCCGCCGGCGCCCCGGCCTCGCGGAGCCGGTCCACGACGAGGTCGACGAGCCGGTCGTCGGGTCCCAGCGCCGAGGACGTCAGGACGTCGCGGCGGGTCGCGACCGCCCGGGCGATGTCGACGTGTACGTGGTACCCAGCGGCGAGCAGCAGCGGGACGACCACGCCGCTCAGGTCGCTGCCGTCGGCACGCGGCAGCCCCTCGACGACCTCGTCGAGCTCGGGGCCGTGGACGTCGACGTACGCCTCGAGGACCCTGACGTCTGGCAACCGCCGGGCCACCGCCGACCAGATGCCCTGCACCGTCTCCCGGCCGACGGCGTCGCGGGTCCCGTGGGCGCAGAGGACCAGTGCCGGCCGGCGGTCACCCATCAGCGGCCTCGGTGGTCGGCCCCTCGTGGGGACGTCGTCGCCGCAGGTCCACGGCGCCGGACGCCAGATGCTCCGCGAGGGCGTCGCGCACGCCCGCGACCCTGCGCGGGTCGGGGACCCCCGTGGACACGACGCCCAGCAGGAGATCGCCGTGCCGGCTCGACGCCACCGAGCGTGCCGTGCCGGCCGCGCCGTGGATGCACCAGGTGCGCCTCTCCAGGCACCACTGCGCCACCGCGGCGTCGACCGCCTCGTCGGCGGTGGCGGCGACGACGAGCCATGCCTCGTCGACGTCTGCCTCGGTGACCGGCCGCTCCACAAGCTCCACGCGGCCGACCGTGGGGGAGGACACGAGCGCCCGCGCGTCGTCCGAGGGAGCCGGGTCGACGACAACGACGTGGGCACCGTCGGCAGCGAGTGCAGCGGTTCGCCTCGTCCCGACCGCTCCCCCTCCGACGACGACGACCCGCCGCCCCGTGAGGTCCACCCCGACGAGCGTCGTCACGCCCGGCTCAGCCCCCGAGCCCCAGGTAGTGCTCGAGCCCCACGGTCACCCCGGGGTGGCTCCCGACCATGCGGACCGCCGTGAGCACGCCGGGCATGAACGACGCCCGGTCGAAGGAGTCGTGCCGGATCGTGAGAAGCTCACCGGGTCCCCCGAGCAGGACCTCCTGGTGGGCGACGAGCCCGCGCAGCCGTACGGAGTGGACCGGGATGCCGTGCACGCGGGCCCCGCGTGCCCCGTCCGGGTCCGCGGTGGTCGCGTCCGGGACGTCACCGAGCCCGGCATCCTCCCGGGCAGCGCCGAGAAGGTCTGCGGTCCGGCGTGCCGTGCCGGAGGGGGCATCGACCTTGTCGGGATGATGCAGCTCGACGACTTCGGCGGACTCGTAGAACCGGGCGGCGCGCTCGGCAAAGGCCATCATGAGGACAGCGCCGATCGCGAAGTTGGGCGCGATGAGCACGCCGGTGAGCGGGGTTCCGGCGACCTGCGCACGCAGGGCGTCGACACGGTCCGCGCTCCACCCCGTCGTGCCGACGACGACATGGACGCCCCGGGCGATGCAGTGCGCGACATTGCCCGGAGACGCGTCCGGCACGGAGAACTCCACCGCGACGTCGGCCCCGGCGAGGTCCCCCAGATCGTCCCCCTCGTCGAACCGGCCGACCAGCTCGAGGTCCTCGGCGGCCTCGACGGCCCCGCAGACGGTCGACCCCATCCGGCCGCCGGCGCCGACCACCGAGACCTTGATCGTGCTCATGCAGCGAACTGTAGTCACGGCGCTGCTGTTCACCTGCCGTTCACCTTCCCGACACCTTCCGTTACCATGGGCCACACTCCACGACGACGACCCTGAGGGCTTCCCCATGAAGAAGGTTCACTCCACCACCACCCGCACCGGCATGTCCGTGCGCTGGGTCCCCGTCACCGCGGACGACGGTCGCGTGCGTATGGAGATGCGCTGGAGCGCCGTACCCGTGGTGCCGAGTCACTCCGCCTGACCGAACCCCGGGCGAGCCGAAGAGCCCGGACCGCGGCGGGGGACGACGAAGGGCCCCACACCTGTCGGTGCGGGGCCCTCGTCGTGCGGTTGCGGTGACGCCGACGCCGGCTCAGGCGTCCGTCGACGCGCTCTCGGCGTCCGAACGCTCACCACGTCCGCGGTTGCCACCACGACGGCGGTTCCGCTGGCGGCGCTCGCCGCGCTCCTCGTGCTCACCCTCGGCGACGGGGGCGTCCGGCGGCCTGTCGGCGTCCACCACGAGTGCCGGCGTCTCGCTGGCACCGGTGTCCTCGGCAGGCCCGGGCGAGGCCGGCTCGTCACCGGTCTCGCCCTCGGCGAGCACCGCTGCGAGCGACAGCTTGCCGCGCGGGTCGATCTCCTTGAGCTCGACCTGGACCTTCTGGCCCACGGCGAGGACGTCCTCGACGGCGTCGATCCGCTTGCCTCCGACGAGCTTGCGCACCTCCGAGATGTGGAGAAGCCCGTCCTTGCCCGGCAGAAGCGAGATGAACGCACCGAAGGTCGTCGTCTTGACGACCGTCCCGAGGAAGCGCTCGCCGATCTCCGGCATCTGGGGGTTGGCGATGGCGTTGACCATCGCGCGGGCCGCCTCGGCCGACGGGCCGTCGGTCGCCCCGATGTAGACCGTGCCGTCGTCCTCGATGGAGATGTCCGCGCCGGTCTCGTCCTGGATCTGGTTGATCATCTTGCCCTTGGGCCCGATGACCTCGCCGATCTTGTCGACGGGGACCTGCACCGAGATGACGCGAGGAGCGAAGGGGCTCATCTCGTCGGGTGCGTCGATCGCCTCGTTCATGACGTCGAGGATGTGCAGGCGGGCGTCGCGGGCCTGGGTCAGCGCGCTGCCGAGCACGTCGGCGGGGATGCCGTCGAGCTTGGTGTCGAGCTGGATGGCCGTGACGAACTCGCGGGTTCCGGCGACCTTGAAGTCCATGTCGCCGAAGGCGTCCTCGGCGCCGAGGATGTCGGTCAGGGCGGCGTACTGCATCTGCCCGTCCACCTCGGCCGAGATGAGGCCCATCGCGATGCCGGCAACGGGGGCTCGCAGCGGGACACCGGCGTTGAGCAGCGACAAGGTCGACGCGCAGACAGATCCCATCGACGTCGACCCGTTGGAGCCCAGCGCCTCCGACACCTGTCGGATGGCGTAGGGGAACTCCTCACGCGTCGGCAGGACCGGCATGAGGGCCCGCTCGGCGAGCGCGCCGTGGCCGACCTCGCGACGCTTCGGGGAGCCCACCCGGCCGGTCTCACCGGTGGAGTAGGGCGGGAAGTTGTAGTTGTGCATGTAGCGCTTCCGGGTGACCGGCGAGAGGGTGTCGAGCTGCTGCTCCATGCGGAGCATGTTCAGGGTCGTCACGCCCATGATCTGGGTCTCGCCACGCTCGAAGATCGCCGAGCCGTGGACGCGCGGGAGAACCTCGACCTCGGCGGACAGCGCCCGGATGTCGGCGAGGCCACGACCGTCGATGCGGACCTTGTCGCGCAGGATGCGCTCGCGCACGAGCTTCTTCTGGACCGAGCGGAAGGCGGCCGAGACCTCCTTCTGGCGGCCGGCGAACGGCCCCTCCGCGCCACCGTGGTGGATGCCGTCCGCGTCACCGACGAGCGTGAGGTGCAGTGCGGACTTGATCTCCTCGAGACGGTCCTCCCGCTCCTGCTTGCCGGGGATGGAGAGCGCCTTGGCGGCCTCGTCGGCCACCTCCGCCTCGACGGCCGCGTAGACGTCGTCCTCGTAGTCGAGGAAGACCGGGAACTCCTCGACCGGCTTGGCCGCCGTCCGGGCGAGCTCGGCCTGCGCGTCGCAGAGGGCCCGGATGAACGACTTCGCGGCTTCGAGGCCCTCCGCGACGACCTCCTCGGTCGGTGCCGTCTTGCCCTCGGTCTTCACGAGGTCCCAGGTCGCGTCGGTGGACTCGGCCTCGACCATCATGATGGCGACGTCATCCCCTGCGACGCGGCCGGCGACGACCATGTCGAACGTGGAGCGCGCGGCATCCGAGAAGTTGGGGAAGGCGACCCACTGGTCGTCGATGAGCGCCACGCGGACGCCACCGATCGGCCCGGAGAACGGCAGCCCCGAGATCTGCGTGGACGCGCTGGCCGCGTTGATGGCGAGCACGTCGTACTGGTGGTCGGGGTTGAGGGCGAGCACGGTGATGACGACCTGGACCTCGTTGCGCAGGCCCTTGGTGAAGGTCGGTCGCAGCGGGCGGTCGATGAGGCGGCAGGTGAGGATCGCGTCGGTCGAGGGACGGCCCTCACGGCGGAAGAACGAGCCGGGGATCTTGCCCGCGGCGTACATCCGCTCCTCGACGTCGACGGTCAGGGGGAAGAAGTCGAAACCCTCGCGCGGGCTCCTGCCGGCGGTGGTGGTGGAGAGGAGCATCGTGTCCTCGTCCAGGTAGGCCGCGACGGCGCCGCCGGCCTGCTTCGCGAGCCGACCGGTCTCGAACCGGACGGTGCGGGTGCCGAAGCGGCCGTTGTCGAGAACGGCTTCGGCGACTGTGATCTCAGGACCCTCCATGGGTCCTCCTTTTCTCTTGTGTCCGTGAGCCCTCGTGCATCGTCGTTGTGCACGGGCTTGTCCAACGGGTGGTGCCGGGGCACCACCCCTCGCGCGGAAGGGCGGCCCTCACGGTTGACGTGAGGACCGCCCCTCGCGGAAGTCCTTATCGGCGCAGGCCGAGGCGCTTGATGAGCGAGCGGTAACGCTCGACGTCGACGCTCTCCAGGTAACGGAGGAGGCGCCGGCGCTGGCCGACCAGCAGCAGCAGGCCGCGCCGGCTGTGGTGGTCGTGCTTGTGCTCGCGGGAGTGCTCCGTGAGGTCCTTGATGCGCTGGGTGAGCAGGGCGATCTGCACCTCCGGGGAGCCGGTGTCGCCCTCGGTGGTGGCGTACTCGCTCATGATCTGCTTCTTGACGTCCGTGCTCAGGGGCATGGGGCGACGACTCTCCTTCTGTGGTTTCGCTGCGCGGCGCTCCCGGGCTGGTTCACCGGGGCTCTCTGGATCCGCGGCCGGTTCTCACGGCAGTGTGCAAGATTACCAGCGCGCCGACCTCCCCCCTAATCCAAGCTTGGCGCGGCGCCCGGGTCGGGCCTCAGCTCATGGGTGACGATCACCCGACGCTGACGCCGCTGCCCGCGAGTCGGGCTTTCGGGTGTACTCGGAGGCCGAGGCTCGGGAGTTCCTGCGTCAGTACCCGGCGTCGGTTGGCCGGGGCCCGGTGCCGGAGCCGACAGGTGCGCGCCGCCGGCGCCGCGGATTGGTGGCGGTCGGTCTCCTCGTGACCGTCACGCTGGTGGCCGCGCTCGTCGTCTGGCTCGCCAGCCGCTGAGTCCACGTACGGTTCCGCGCGTAGAGTTGAGAGCCAGGTCACCACTCACCGCAGAGAGGTCCGACGACGTGCGCCAGCGAGGCCCGGGTCCACCACCGGCCCCCGCCCCGGCCGACCCGGGGCGAGCCGCGTCGGTCCGTGTCATAGCGGAGGAGCTGCGGGGTGTCCGAGGGGCTCTCCTCCCGGTGCTGCACGAGGTGGTGACGACCCTCGGGTTCGTGCACGAGGACGACGTGCCGGTCATCGCCGAGGTGCTCAACCTCTCGCGCGCCGACGTTCACGGGGTCGTCACCTTCTACCACGACTTCCGGCGGACCCCCCCGGCCGACCACCGCGTCTCGCTCTGCCGAGGTGAGGCCTGTCAGGCGCGGGGGGCCGAGCAGACGTATGCCGTCGCAGCCGACCGCTGGTCCGCCTCGCCCGACGTGGAGGTGGCCGAGGTCTTCTGCCTCGGCAACTGCGCGCTAGGTCCCGCCGGGACAGTCGACGGCACCCTGCACGGCCGACTCTCGCCCGACCGGCTGGCGGGCCTGACCGAGGGGTGGCCGAGATGACGACCGTATGGGTTCCGTGCGACGCGGCCTCGCTCTCCGTGGGCGCCGACGAGGTCGCGGACCGGCTCACTGCGGCGGGGGTGACGGTTCGGCGCAACGGCTCACGGGGAATGCTGTGGCTGGAGCCCCTCGTCGAGGTGGAGACCCCTCGCGGCCGGGTCGGGTACGCCGGGGTCTCGCCGGCCGACGTGCCCGCCCTGCTCGCCGGCGCCCTGGACCCCACCGAGCAGTGCGTCGGCATCGTGGACGAGCACCCGTGGCTCGCAGCCCAGCACCGCGTCTCGTTCGCGCGCGTCGGTGTCATCGAGCCGACCGACCTCGCGGCATACCGTGAGCTGGGCGGGCTCCGTGGACTCGAGCGGGCCCTCACCCTCTCCCCCGAGCAGGTGGTCGCCGAGGTGACCGCCTCCGGTCTCCGTGGCCGTGGTGGTGCCGGCTTCCCCGCCGGCATCAAGTGGGAGACGGTGCGCACGGCATCCGCCGACGTGAAGTTCGTCTGCTGCAACGCCGACGAGGGGGACAGCGGAACCTTCGCCGACCGCATGCTCATCGAGGGAGACCCGTTCACCCTCGTCGAGGGCATGGCGATCTCGGCGGTCGCGGTGGGCGCGACGGAAGGGTACGTCTACCTGCGCAGCGAGTACCCACGCGCCGTCCGGACGCTGCGCCGCGCCATCGACATCGCCTACGCCCACGGCGTGCTGGGCGAGTCGGTGCTCGGCAGCGGTCGACGGTTCGACCTCGACGTACGGGTGGGCGCCGGCGCGTACATCTGCGGCGAGGAGACCTCGATGCTCGAGTCGCTCGAGGGCCGTCGCGGCGAGGTCCGGGCCAAGCCGCCGATCCCCGCCCTCGAGGGCCTGTTCGGGCGGCCGACGGTGGTCAACAACGTGCTCACGCTGGCCTCGGTGCCGATGATCCTCGCCGACGGTGGCGAGGCGTATGCCGCCCTGGGCACCGGCCGCTCCCGTGGCACCCAGGTGTTCCAGCTCGCCGGGAACGTCGCGCGCGGCGGCATCGTCGAGGCCGACTTCGGGATCTCGCTGGGGGATCTCGTCGAAGGCTTCGGTGGTGGCACGGCGTCCGGGCGGCCGGTGAAGGCGGTGCAGGTCGGCGGACCGCTCGGCGCGTACCTCCCGCCGGAGCGCTTCGACCTCCCGCTCGACTACGAGGCGTTCACGGATGCCGGCGCGATGGTCGGACACGGCGGGGTGGTCGTCTGGGACGACACGATGGACGCCGCACGGATGGCGCGATTCGCCATGGAGTTCTGCGTCAAGGAGTCGTGCGGCAAGTGCACGCCGTGCCGGATCGGCTCGACGCGCGGGGTGGAGGTTCTCGACCGCATCCGAGCGGCCCAGGACGACGGCGTACGGCGAACCCAGCTCGTGCTGCTCGAGGACCTCTGCACGACGATGACGAAGGGGTCTCTGTGCGCGATGGGCGGGCTCACCCCGATGCCGGTGCGCAGCGCCCTCGAGCACTTCCCGGAGGACTTCGGCCTCCCGGCGTCCACCACGGAAGGGGTCCGGCCATGACGCTCCTCGACCAACCCGCACTCGAGACGCCGGACCACGGCACTCCCACCGTCCGCGGCGAGGCGACCGCGCAGGTGACCGTCGACGGCATCGGGGTTCTCGTTCCGCCCGGCACGTCGGTCATGCGAGCCGCGAAGCTGGTCGGCGTCGACATCCCGAAGCTGTGCGCGACCGACTCGCTCAAGGCGTTCGGCTCCTGCCGGCTGTGCCTGGTCGAGGTCGAGGGCATCAAGGGAACACCCGCCTCGTGCACGACGCCGTGCGTCGACGGGATGGTCGTGTCCACCCGCACCGACCAGGTGGCACAGCTGCGCAGGGGCGTCATGGAGCTCTACCTGTCCGACCACCCCGCGGACTGCCCCGGCTGCGCTCGGGGAAACTGTGAGATGCAGGAGCTCGCACACCAGGTCGGGCTCGCCGAGGTGCGCTACGGGCTGGGCGGGGCGTCACATCTCTCGGAGCCCGTGGACGAGTCGAACCCCTACTTCGCCTACGACCCGAAGGCCTGCATCGTCTGCTCCCGCTGCGTGCGCGCGTGCTCCGACATCCAGCAGACGTTCGCGCTCACCGTCGAGGGGCGCGGATTCGACGCGCGGATCACCCCTGGTGGCACCGACTTCCTCTCCTCGGAGTGCGTCTCGTGCGGGGCCTGCGTGCAGGCGTGCCCGACGGACGCACTCACCGAGAAGTCGGTGGTCTCGCTCGGGATGCCGTCGCGCTCGGTGATCACGACGTGCGCCTACTGCGGGGTCGGCTGCTCGTTCAAGGCCGAGGTCCAGGGAACGGGAGACGGCACCCGAGTGGTGCGGATGGTGCCGTGGAAGGACGGCGGCGCCAACGAGGGGCACTCCTGCGTCAAGGGCCGCTTCGCCTACGGATACGCATCACACCGAGACCGGCAGATGGAGCCGATGGTCCGGGATTCCATCGACGACGAGTGGCGTGTCGTGTCATGGGAGGAGGCGATCGCCCGGGTGGCGTCCGGGTTCCTTGCGCTGCGCGAGAGGTATGGAGCCGGTGCCATCGGTGGCATCTCCTCCTCCCGGTGCACCAACGAGGAGGTCTACGTCGTCCAGAAGATGGTGCGAGCGGCGTTCGGCAACAACAACATCGACACGTGCGCGCGGGTCTGCCACTCCCCGACCGGGTACGGCCTGAACCACGCCTTCGGGACGTCGGCCGGCACCCAGGACTTCCCGTCGGTCGACTCGGCGGACGTCATGCTCGTCATCGGCGCGAACCCCACCGACGCCCACCCGGTGTTCGCCTCGCGGATGAAGCGGCGCATGCGAGGAGGCGCCCAGGTCATCGTCGCGGACCCTCGGCGGATCGACCTCGTCCGGTCGCCTCACGTCGAGGCGGCACTGCACCTGCCGGTCCGCCCCGGCACGAACGTCGCGTTCGTCAACGCCATGTGCCATGTCATCGCCGTCGAGGGCCTGTACGACGAGGCGTTCCTGCGCGAGCGCTGCGACGACGTCGACCGCTACCTCGAGTTCATCGCGCGCCCGGAGCACTCACCCGAGGCGACCGAGGGCGAGACCGGCATCCCGGCATCCGACCTCCGCAGGGCGGCACGGCTCTATGCCGCAGGCCCCAACTCGGCCATCTACTACGGACTGGGGGTCACCGAGCACAGCCAGGGCTCCACGATGGTCATGGGGATGGCCAACCTCGCGATGCTCACCGGGAACCTGGGGCGCGAGGGCGTCGGCGTCAACCCGCTGCGCGGCCAGAACAACGTCCAGGGCTCGTGCGACATGGGCTCGTTCCCGCACGAGCTGCCCGGCTACCGGCACGTGTCCCGACCCGAGGTCAGGGAGATCTACGAGTCGCTCTGGGGCGTGACGATCCAGGCGGAGCCGGGGCTCCGGATCCCCAACATGTTCGACTCCGCCCTCGGAGGGTCCTTCAAGGGCCTGTACGTCCAGGGCGAGGACATCGCCCAGTCCGACCCCAACACCCAGCACGTGGAGGCGGCGCTGCGGGCGATGGAGCTCGTCGTCGTGCACGACCTCTTCCTCAACGAGACGGCCCGCTTCGCGCACGTCTTCCTGCCGGGCGCATCGTTCCTCGAGAAGGACGGCACCTTCACCAACGCCGAGCGCCGGATCAACCGGGTCCGACCGGTCATGCCGTCACGGGTCGGCAAGGACGAGTGGCAGGTCGTCTGCGAGATCGCGACCGCCATGGGCTACCCGATGTCGTATGCCGCACCGAGCGAGATCATGGACGAGATCGCGGCCACGACACCGACCTTCGCAGGAGTGTCCTTCGCGCGACTCGACGCCGAGGGCTCGATGCAGTGGCCGGTCACCGATGCCGCTCCGCACGGGACGCCGACCATGCACGTCGGGTCGTTCGTGCGCGGGAAGGGGCAGCTCACGCCCACGGTCTACGTGCCGACGACGGAGCGGGCCAACCGCCGCTACCCGTTGGTCCTGACGACCGGGCGCATCCTGTCGCAGTACAACGTGGGGGCACAGACCCGCCGCACGCCGAACGACACGTGGCACCCCGAGGACGTCCTCGAGATCCACCCCTCCGATGCGGAGCTACGGGGGATCTCGTCGGGTGATGTCGTCGAGCTGTCGTCGCGAGTGGGGAGGACGGAGCTCACCGCGGTCGTGTCGGAGCGGATGCCGGCCGGCGTCGTCTACACGACCTTCCACCACCCGGTGACCGGGGCCAACGTGGTCACCACCGAGAACTCCGACTGGGCGACGAACTGCCCGGAGTACAAGGTGACCGCCGTCCAGGTGACGGTGACGACGGAGGCGGCGAGGGCGGCATCCCTGGAGTCCGTGGAGGCGTCGGTCCGCGGGAGGAGCGGTGAGCGCGTGCCAGACGACGTTCTGGCCACGGCGGCCGAGGCGATGGCGCGCCGCCGATGAGCCACGACGTGCCACCGGTCGTGCGTCTCGGGCACGACCTCGTCCGCAACTTCGAGCCGCTGGGGCCGGACAAGGCCGCCTACGAGATCGCAACCCACATCCGCAAGTTCTGGGAGGCCCGGATGCGGGCTGACCTGGCGGCCCGGGTCCGCTCGGGAGACCCGGACCTCCACCCCCTGCTGGTACGCGCCGCCCAGGACCTCGTCGACGACGACTACGACCAGGCAGAGGTGCGGGAGTCCTCAGGCGGTTGACGGGTCTCCTGCATGGTCCCGCGCCGGCCCACGAGGAACGACGTCACGTCAGCCGCCGCGCGAGAGGCGCCGGTGGTTCCATGGGGGGATGGCTGATCATGTGGCACACGCACGAGTCGAGATCCAGGCCGCCCCTACCGCCGTCTGGCACGCGTTGACGGATCCGAGGCAGGTCGCCCGATGGATGGCCGGCACGGAGGTGTCGACGGACTGGCGGGTGGGGAGCCCGATCACCTGGCGCGGCGAGATGAACGGGACGGCGTACGAGGACAAGGGCGAGATCCTCGCCGCCGACGAGCCGACCCGGTTGTCGATGACGCACTACAGCCCCCTCATGGGCGGGGCGGACGAGCCGGAGAACTACCACACCGTCACCTACGACCTCTCGGCGCACGGTGACCGGACGACGGTGGAGCTCAGCCAGGACGGGAACGACTCGGCGGAGCAGGCCGAGCAGTTCGGCGCGAACTGGCAGGGCATGCTCGACGCGCTGAAGAAGACGGTGGAGTCCGGCTGAGACCCCCCGGACGACCTCGCCGGCTCGTACGGTGAGGTCGTGACCCGCTACGCCGTCGACGCGCAGACCCTGCTCCACCTCGTCGCCTCCGGCACCCGGGTCGATGGCGCCCACCAGCTCGTGGCGACGAACGCCGTCCGATCGCAGGCCCTGCAGCTGTTGCTCGACGAGGTGCTCGCCG
>CALCXF010000084.1 GCA_937907685.1 uncultured Nostocoides sp. | reverse complement strand
GGGTCGGAGTAGTTCATGAGCAGGTGCTCGAGCTCGTGCGCGATGACGCCCTCGTAGAGTTGCGGGTTGTCCACGTCCTCGCCGATGCGGTTCACCCAGTCGTAGGCGTCGACGACGATGACGTTCATGCCCGCCTCGTTGATGTACTCGGGCGCGAAGTACCCGGCCGTGTACGTGTCGACCGAGCAGTCGTAGTAGGACTCGTCCTGCACGTTGTAGACGAGCATGACGAGCGCGTCACTGTCGGGGTCGTTCGGGTCCGCAAGCCCGATGTCACCGAAGTGCGCCTCGTCGACGGGGACGATGTGGTTGGCCAGCTCGTCGCCCAGCGCGTCGATCTGCGCCTGTGTGATGAGGTAGTCATCGACGGAGCCGTCGGCGCACGGCGTGAACGCGTCGTTCGGGTTGTGGTCGAAGGAGGGGTCGAGGCTGGTCACGCCCTCGGCGCCGCCGATGCCACCCTCGGGAACATAGATGTAGACAGGCGTCCCGTCGGCCGTCTCACCGGCATACGCCCGCTCGAAGGTCTGGTGGTAGGACCCACCGGCCTCGCTGTCGTTGAGGTGGACGAGCATCGTCGGGTCGCCCGGTTCGCCCACGGTGTGGGCCTGTGCCGCTGCCGTGGTGCCGAGCGCCGCGAGGGTCATCGCTGCGCCGGCCGCCACGAGGCGGCGTGTCAGTCTGTGCACGGTTGTGCTCCTTCCGTGTGCCACGTCGTTGTGGCCTTCGGGAGCCCCGGCTGGTCCCTGCGCTCACGCCCAGCCGTGCGTTCCCGCCCGGTTCGTGGCGCGCGAGATGCGCCACGCACGGGAAGGTAACAACAGGTGAGCCCCAGTGGGACGCAAGGTGCAGCCCAATCTGCCGAGCGGCATACGTCCGTGCTCAGTCCCCCGTGCCACCCGCTCATCCGGCCCTCACGACCCACAGCGGGCCTGGTCGTCGGATGCGAGAATCGGCCGTATGCCGGACGCCGCCGCGCTCGTCGCCCTCCTCCACGCCCACCCCGGCACGCTCGTGCTCACCGGGGCGGGGATGTCGACCGACAGCGGGATTCCCGACTACCGGGGCCCGGACGGCAGCAGGAGGGTGAACCCCATGCAGCACGGTGAGTTCGTCGGGTCGAGCGAGGCGCGCCAGCGCTACTGGGCCCGCTCGTACATCGGCTGGCAGCGGTTCTCGCACGCCGAGCCGAACCCGGCTCACCACGCCGTCGCCGACCTCCAGCGCCGGGGCGTCCTCGGCCCCGTCATCACCCAGAACGTCGACGGTCTTCATCAGGCGGCCGGCACCCGGCAGGTCACCGAGCTGCACGGCAGCCTCGACGAGGTCATCTGCCTCACCTGCGGCGACCGGTCCGACCGTTTCCTGCTCCAGGCCCAGATGGCCGAGGCCAACCCGAGGTTCGAGCGGCACGCCGCCGGCGAGGCGCCCGACGGCTCGCGGGTCAGCAGCCAGATCCGCCCGGATGGGGACATCGTCCTGGCCGACGAGGTGGTGGCCTGCTTCGTGGTCCCGCGCTGCCTCGTCTGCGGCGCAGACACCCTCAAGCCGGACGTCGTCTTCTTCGGGGGCTCGGTGCCGCGTGAGCGCGTCGACGCCTGCTACACCCTCACCGACGCGGCGCCGGCGCTCCTCGTGCTCGGCTCCTCGCTCGCGGTGATGTCGGGGCTGCGCTTCGTCCGGCACGCGGCGAAGCGGGGGATCCCCGTCATGGCGGTGACCCGCGGGCCGACGCGAGGCGACGACCTCATGACGGTGCGTGTCGACGCGTCACTGGCGCCGACCCTCGGTGCCGTCGTCCGTGCCGGCGTCGCGGCCTGAGCCCCGGCCTCGCGTGAGCACCATTCGCCCCGCGACGGGGGCGGACCTCGTGGCGATGGCGCAGATCTACACCGACGCGGCGCTCACCTCTGTCGCGACCTTCGATGTCGGGCCCCAGCCGCCCGACCACTTCGCGGCCAGGGTCGCCTCGCGTCGACCCGGGGACCACGTCGTCGTGGCGGAGGAGGATGGTCGCGTCGTGGGTATGGCGTATGCCGTTCCCTACCGACCGCGACCCGCCTACGACCTCACCCGGGAGACGTCGGTCTACCTGGGCTCCGGCGCGCAGGGGCGTGGGGTGGGACGGCAGCTCTACACCGAGCTCCTCCGTCGCGTCGACGCTGACGGCATCCACGTGTGCCTGGCCGTGATCGCGCGGCCGAACCCCGCCTCGGAGGCGCTCCACCGGGCACTCGGCTTCGAGCACGTCGGCACCCTCCACGAGGTCGGCAGGAAGTTCGACCGGTGGGTGGACACCGCACTGTGGGAACGGACCCGGAACCCGTCAGATGCGGCGGAGCACCGCCGTGACCTTGCCGAGGATGGTCGCGTCGTCGCCGTCGATGGGTGAGAACGCAGGGTTGTGCGGCAACAGCCAGACCTTGCCGTCCCGGCGCTTGAAGGTCTTGACCGTCGCCTCGTTGTCCAGCATGGCGGCCACGATCTCCCCGTTGTCGGCCGTGGGCTGCTGACGGACGACCACCCAGTCACCGTCGCAGATGGCCGCGTCGACCATCGAGTCACCGACCACCTTGAGCAGGAAGAGGGAGCCTTCCCCGACGATCTGCCGGGGGAGCGGGAAGACGTCCTCGACCACCTCCTCGGCGATGATCGGGACACCGGCGGCGATCTGGCCGAGCACGGGGACGTACGTCGCCTCGGGGCGCTCGTCGTTGATGCCCGTGATGTCGACGTCGTCCTGCTCCGGACCGCCGCGGTAACCCGGAGCCTCGTGCGGCGTGTCGGGGGAGATGACCTCGATGGCCCGTGGGCGGTTCGGGTCGCGACGGAGGTAGCCCTTGCGCTCGAGGGCGGACAGCTGGTGGGCCACCGAGCTGGGGCTGGTCAGCCCGACCGCGTCGCCGATCTCCCGCATGCTCGGTGGGTAGCCACGACGGTCGATGGAGTTGCGGATGACCTCCAGCACCTTGCGCTGGCGGTGCGTGAGCGCCCCACCGTCTCCGCGGTCCGGCATCTCGTGGATGTCGGCGTTCCTGGGACGTGCCATGTCGACCCCTTCGGTCTGCGCTGCGCCGGTCTCCGCGAGAGCCGGGTGTCCATGCAGGTCAGCCGGGCTGTCGGTGCCACCCGACACGCTGTCTGCCATGAGGTCAGCGTACGAGTCTCGTACACACATATCAAACATGTCTTCGAGGCGTGTCTTGAACGAGTCGAACATCCGTGCTACAACTCGTACAGACGTTCTATCGAACACCGGTTCGACGGCCGCCGTGGCGGTGGGGATGGAGGACAGCATGAGCGCACTCACGTGGGGAACCGACGTCGGGTATGCCGGGAGTCCGAGCTCGCCGCGTGCCGGACACCAGCGCCCTCACCTCGTCCTCGTGCCGGGCGGTCCCGAGGCAGCAAGCATGGGTGGGTTGCGCCTCACCCGCCGGGGTCGTCTGGCGCTCGTGGTTCTCGTGGTGTCGCTGATGGCAGCCTTGGGTGTCCTCACCGGCCTTCGCTCGGCGGGCGCAGCCGAGCCGGCCCGCGTGGTCACGGTCGAGGCCGGCCAGACCTTGTCGCAGATCGCGGCCGCGGAGCTGCCGGACTACTCCATCAGCGCCGGGATCGTCGCGATCCAGTTGGAGAACGGCCTCAGCACCGCCCAGGTGAGCGCCGGTCAGCGGCTCATGATCCCCGAGGGCTGACCGCTCCCCCCTCGGGGGAACGAGAGACGGAGTTCTCGTCGACCCACAGACCTGAGTCCCTCGACCCGACTCAGAACGCCGAAGGGCGTCGCCCCCGTGCAGGGACGCGACGCCCTTCGTGCGGTCTGATGGGGCCGATGGTGCCGCTGTGGTTGATGTATCCCCGCTGCATCGGCTGAACGTCCACATCGCGGCGTGGCGTTCGCAGTCCTGGCGACGGGGGCGCTACGGTGGCGTGTCCGAGGGGTGCCCTGATTCATGGCGCCCCCTTGTGATTCGCCCATCCAGTCACGTCGAAAGGTTGGTGCCTCCATGCACCGTCGTTTGGTCAAGTCCCTCGCGACCATGATGGGGGCAGCCGCCCTCGTCGTCGCGCCCATCGCGTTCATCGCCCCGGCTGCCCAGGCAGACCACGTCCTGACGCCGGACAGCTTCCTGCCCGGGGAGAGCCAGTACAACGACGAGGAGAACTGGGCCGCGCAGCTCGAGGAGGACGGCTTCGTCAACGTCGAGTGCATCAAGGTCGAGGGTGCCGAACTCACCGACCCGTACCTCATCCCGGAGCTCGAGGACGAGGACCGCGCCTACGTCCTTGCCGTGGTCAAGGCGGGAAACACCGACAAGGCCAACGAGATCTACGAGGAGCCGGAGGCGGGTCACTACCTGTCGCACGCCACCTCGGAGAACTCGCACATCATCCTCTGCTCGGCCGAGCTCGAGGACGACACGAGCACCCCGACGCCGAGCAAGCCGACTGGCCCGGTCGTGGAGACCGACCGCGTGGCTGACACCGGCTCCACCACCGCCCTCGGCGTCTTCGCCGCCGGTGCGATGATCGCTGGTGCTGGTGCGCTGTTCCTCAGCCGTCGTCGTCAGGGCGCTCACCGCTGATGCGCCGCGGCCCACTGCTCGTGGTGGGCCTGGCACTGACCGTCCTCGCCGTCGCGCTGCTCACCTGGGTGACGCAGCGCGGCGGCGAGTCGGCTCAGGCGTTGCCGGGCACGGGAACGTCCAGCCCATCGCCCTCCTCGTCGGCCTCCGCGGGCACCGCCGCCGACGTCCGCCTTCGCATCCCGGCCATCGGGCTCGACCACGAGACGTCAGGTGGGGGCCTCACCGCGAAGGGCACCATCGATCCGGAACCCGGGACGCTCATGTGGTTCCAGGGCCTGGACCGGGTGCAGCCGGGACGCATGGGCACAGCCGTCATCGCGGGGCATGTGGCCACTGGTGACCGCCCTGACGTCCTGGCCGAGCTGGCCGAGGTCGAGGTGGGGGACGACGTCCAGGTGGTCGAGGACGGTAGGACCATCCCCTACCGGGTGACCCGGGCCGGCCCCATCGACAAGGTCGAGGTGACCACCGACGAGGCTGTGTGGGGTGTCAACACCTCCCGCCCCCGGCTGGCGATCATCACCTGTGACGACGCGTTCGGCTTCCGCGGCGACGGTCACCGGGTCGCCAACTTCGTCG
>CALCXF010000083.1 GCA_937907685.1 uncultured Nostocoides sp. | reverse complement strand
CCCGGCACCGGCATACGCTGGAGTCATGTCCGTCCGCACCTCCGGCATCGATCCCGCCGACGTCCATCGGGTGTGCGAGCTCGCCGAGGCGGCCCGCACGGCATCCCGTCGCCTCGCCCTGCTCTCACGCGCGGAGAAGGATGCGGCGCTGCACACACTCGCCGGCGCCCTCGACGCCTCCACCGACGACATCGTCGCGGCGAACGAGCGCGACCTCCAGCGGGGACGGGAGTCGGGGATGGCGGAGAGCCTCCTGGACCGCCTTCGCCTCGACGGACCCCGAGTGACGGCGGTGGCCCAGGCCCTGAGGGACATCGCAGCCCTGCCCGACCCCGTCGGCGAGATCGTCCGCGGCTCCACGCTCGCCAACGGACTGCAGATCCGCCAGGTCCGCGTCCCCATGGGCGTCATCGGGATGATCTACGAGGCCAGGCCCAACGTCACCGTCGACGCGGCGGGCCTGGGCCTGAAGTCCGGCAACGCCGTCATCCTCCGGGGCGGGAGCGCAGCCGCGGAGACGAACAGTGCCACAGTGGCCGTGCTGCGATCCTCGCTCGAGGCGCAGGGGCTGCCCGCCGACGCCGTCAGCCTCCTCGAGGGAGGCCACGGCGCGGTCCGGGCGCTCCTGACCGCGCGGGGGCTGGTCGACCTGCTCATCCCGCGCGGCGGCGCCGACCTCATCCACACGGTGGTCACCGAGTCCACGGTGCCCGTCATCGAGACCGGGGTCGGCAACTGCCACGTGTACGTCGACCGCGCCGCGGACCTCGACAAGGCCCTGGCCATCGCCGTCAACTCCAAGACCCACCGCCCCAGCGTGTGCAACGCCGCGGAGTCACTGATCGTCCACCGGGACGTCGCTGCCGAGTTCCTCCCCGAGGTTCTCGCCGCACTAGCCGGCGAGGGTGTCGTCCTGCACACCGACGAGCGGGCAGGCGCCCAGGCAGACGTCGCGGGCGTGGCCCACGACGCGGTGACCGACGAGCATTTCGCCACCGAGTTCCACGGCCTCGAGATGTCGGTCGGCGTCGTGGACGACCTCGACACCGCGCTCGAGCACATCCGCCGCTACGGCTCGGGTCACACCGAGGCGATCGTCACCGAGGACCGGGCCGCGGCGCGCCGGTTCACGGCCGAGGTGGACGCGGCCGCGGTCATGGTCAACGCCAGCACGCGGTTCACCGACGGCGGCGAGTTCGGCTTCGGAGCGGAGATCGGCATCTCCACGCAGAAGCTGCACGCCCGTGGCCCCATGGCGCTCCCCGAGCTGACGACGACCAAGTGGGTCGTCGAGGGCGACGGTCAGGTGAGGGCCTGAGGGCCTCGCTCGCCGCTCGGCCTCTCGGCCTCAGCGTCGAGTGAGTCGTGCGCGATGAAGTATGCCGGCCGCGCCTGGAGCGCCGTGTACGTCCGTCCCACATATTCACCGAGAATGCCCAAGGCCAGCAGCTGCACCGCTCCGACCGCCGCCACGATCACCACGGTCGAGGTCCAGCCGGGCAGCGTGTTGCCGAGCAGCATCTGCACGAGCGCGTAGACCAGCACCCCGAGCGCCGCGATGCCGCCCAACAGCCCGAGCCAGGTCGCGAAACGGAGCGGGGCGAGGGAGAAGCCCGTCAACCCGTCGAGGGACAACCGGATCATCGTGCCCAGCGGGTACTTCGACTCACCGGCGGCCCGAACAGCGCGGGTGTAACGCACCGTCGCGCTCGGGAAGCCGAGGGCCGGCACCACCAGCCGCAGGACGCGACTGTGCTCAGGGAGGGCGTTGACCGCCTCGACCGTCGCCCGGGACATGAGGCGGAAGTCCCCCGCGTCGACGTGGGCGTCCACGTCGGAGAGGGCGCGGATCGACCGGTAGAACAGCCGGGCGGAGAGGCGCTTGAAGACCGTGTCCGTCGACCGGTCCTGGCGCACCCCGTAGACGACGTCCACTCCCTGCCCCCGTGCCACCGCCAGCATCTCGCCGATCACCTCGGGCGGGTCCTGCAGGTCGGCGTCGATGGTCACCACCCAGCGACCCCGTGCGCGAGCAAGACCGGCCGAGATCGCCGCCTGGTGCCCGGCATTCGCCCGAAGCCGGACGACGCGAACCTCGGGCCACTCGCGGCGCAGACGTTGCAGCACGACGGGGGTGGCGTCCGTCGACCCGTCGTCCACGCAGAGCACCTCGTACGACGCCCCCCACCCCTCGGCGGCCGGTCGCAGCCGCTCGACGAGCAGGGGCAGGACCGCCTCCTCGTTGTAGACGGGGACGACGACGGTGACGTCGACGAGGGAGTCCGGCATGGCCCAAGGGTAGGTCGCCACCTGGAGTCACCGCGCTCCAACCACGCAACGTCGCCGCCGCGACCTGCCCGCAGACGGTCACCGCACCACCGCGCCAGCGGTCACCGCACCACCGCGCCACCCCGCACGGCGGTCACCCGCCACCCGCGGACGTCCGGTCCGGCGACGCCCCGCACAACGGCTGAGGGCCCCCGAGTATGAGATCGGGGGCCCCCGCTGTCGGCGACTGCCGACGTCGTCGAGCCGTTCGGACCCGAGGCGAGCACCGCGGGTCGGCCACGCGACGGTGGCGCCGCCCCGGGGGGCGGCTTCGACTCAGGCCGTCGGCCGCGGCACCTGCGCCGTCGCGCGCATGTGGCCTCGAGTCGAGTCCACGTCCCGCCGGTGGCCCGGTGGGGGCGGTGTGCCGTTATCCGTACGACCTGCCTTCCCCGCGCCGCTCCGACGATGGTCCGCCGGCACGAACCCGGATGGGCGTACTGCCCTTTCTAGTGCCGGGATCGCGTGCTGCGCAAGCGGATCGGAGAATGAAGCGGGAGTATCCTGCCCCACCACGTTTTCGTCCACAGGCGGCAGGCGCGCACAGCCCCTCGGTGCACAGGGTTGTGGACGATATCGGTGGACAGCCGAGGCGCTAGGCTGGCTCGCATGTCGATGACCGTCGCGCTCGCAGCGGCCGAGGAGGCCGCAGGCGAGCTGCCGCTGCCGGCCTGGATGTTCGGTGTGATGGCCCTGCTGGCCTTCGCCTTCCTCCTCGGCGTCACGTGGTCGTTCCGCGGCACCTCGCAGAAGTACGCCCGCCCCAACCTCGAGGGCGTGCGCCAGGACGACGCCGCCCCTGGCCCCGACCGCCGCGGGCAGGGAATCGCCGACCCGACGGGTGCCGGTGACGCACCGCACTGGCCCGAGCACCCCGGGCACCAGCACTGAGCACACCGCGGGTGCGTCTGGGGGTGATGGGTGGGACCTTCGACCCCATCCACCACGGACACCTCGTCGCCGCCTCGGAGGTCCAGGCGCTGCTCGGCCTCGAAGAGGTGATCTTCGTCCCCACGGGGCAGCCCTGGCAGAAGGACGGGCGGGAGGTCGCCCCGGCCGAGCACCGCTACCTCATGACCGTCGTCGCCACGGCCTCCAACCCTCGCTTCACCGTCTCGCGCGTCGACATCGACCGCGAGGGCCCGACGTTCACGATCGACACCTTGCGTGACCTCCACGCCCAGCGCCCCCATGCCGAGCTCTTCTTCATCACCGGCGCCGACGCCCTCACCAAGATCCTCACGTGGAAGGACGCCGAGGAGCTCTGGGGGCTCGCCCACTTCATCGGCGTGACGAGACCCGGCTACGAGCTCTCCGAACACGGGCTTCCGCCGGACGGCGTGACCCTGCAGGAGGTGCCGGCGATGGCCATCAGCTCCACCGACTGCCGTCAGCGGGTGCGGGCGGGCGAGCCGGTCTGGTACCTCGTGCCCGACGGCGTCGTCCAGTACATCTCCAAGCACCACCTGTATGCCGTGCCGGCACCGGCCGCGGCCGCCGCACCCCACCGAGGAGCACCGTGACCGCGACCGACCGAGCGCTGGAGCTGGCGCGTGCGGCAGCATCCGCCGCTGCCACCAAGCTCGCGACGACCATCACCGGCATCGACGTGTCCGAGCAGCTCGCGCTCACCGACGTCTTCGTCATCGTCTCGGCCGAGTCCGAGCGGCAGGTGGGGTCCATCGTCGACGAGGTCGAGGACACGCTGCGCGACATGGGGGTCAAGCCGGTCCGCCGAGAGGGGCAGCGTGAAGGCCGCTGGGTGCTCATCGACTTCGTCGACGTGGTCGTCCACGTGCAGCACGACGAGGAGCGCTCGTTCTACGAGCTCGAGCGGCTCTGGAAGGACTGTCCATCGATCGACCTCGGCGTCGTGGGCACCGAGCAGGGCGGTCGGTGACCGCCGCCGGGAGCCGCCTCGGCCGGCGCATCGTCGTGCTGCGGCACGGCGAGACCACGCACAACGCGGCCGGCATCTGGCAGGGTCAGCTCGACTCCCCCCTCTCCGAGCTCGGCCTGCGACAGGCGGATGCCGTGGGCGCGGCGGTCGAGGCACTGCGGCCCGACCGGATCGTCTCCTCGGACCTCAGCCGCGCACTCACGACCGCCGAGAGCGTGGGACGGGTCTGCGGCATCCCCGTCGAGCTCGACCCGCGCTTCCGGGAGGTCCACGCCGGGTCCTGGCAGGGACTGAGCTCCGCCGAGGTCGCGCGGCGGTGGCCCGACGAGCGGGCGGCGATGCTGCGCGGTGAGGACGTCCGGCGCGGCGGCGGCAACGGGGAGGGGGAGCGGATGGCCGACGTCCTGGTGCGCGTCGGTGAGGCGCTCGACGAGCTGCTCGCTGACGCCCGACCGGGGGAGTGCCTCGTCGTGTCGACACACGGTGGCGCCGCCAAGGCGGCGGTGGCCTGGCTGCTCCGCCTCGACCTCGAGGTGGCGTGGCGGGTGCTCTCCGCGCTCGGCAACTGCCACTGGGGAGAGCTCCATGAGGGGCGTGTCGGGTGGCGCCTCCAGACGTGGAACGTGGGAACTGTTGAGGCGCCGGGGGCAGCCTCCTCGCCGCCCTGAAGCGATTTGGGTCGCTGCTGGGCCATGGGTAGACTCGCCGTCGCCCCTTCGGAGGGCACCCACTCGGGGCTGTAGCGCAGTTGGTAGCGCACCTCCATGGCATGGAGGGGGTCAGGGGTTCGAATCCCCTCAGCTCCACCGAGTGACCGACAGGACCGGACGCGCCACGCGACCGGTCCTGTCTCCGTTGGGTGGCCGGGCCGGGGAACCGGGTCGCAGTGTGTGGCCGGGGCCGGCGAGTCCTTCGCCGCTACGCTGGCGTGGTGTTCCTCATGCGGTCCGGTGCCGTGGGTGCGGTGTTCGACGACATCGTCGGGTTCTTCCGGCCCACGTACTCCCACGTCCGCGAGGAGAGACAGCGCCTCGAGCTGACCCGGGAGGGCGTCGGAGACTCGGCGCCGCCGCAGCCCGGTGGTGTCCAGGTGAGGGTGACGCTCCCGCCCGGCTACACACCGCCTCAGGGGCCGCGACGCCGGGACCCCCACGCCGACTCGCGCGGGCTGGTCGTCTGATCGGGGCGCGTGCACGCCACGGCCTCGAAGGGTCCTGAGAAGAGCCCACCAGGTCCCGGACGGCTCGCCGCCGGCGCGCCCGCGGCGCGCCGTCAGGTCGCCGTCGGTGAGTCTTCTCGCCCCCCATCCGCTGGGCGGCTCGGCCCCGAACACGTGACAACGGGTGACGTGCATGGGCACGACCGAGCACCCCGACATGTGAAGGACCTGACATGAAGAAGAGACTCGCCACCCTGGTCGCGCTCCCCGCCGCCCTCCTCGTCCCTGCCGGTGCCGCCCTCGCCGTGAGCGCCGGGACCTTCGGCGCCGCGCTGCACGCCGTCCCGCACGACCACGTCGCCGACGGTGGCTCCAACGTCACGGGGCAGGCCGCCCTCCGGCTGACCGGGCGTCAGCTCGACGTCCGCATCTCCGCGACCGGCCTGACCCCGAACGAGACCCACGCCATGCACATCCACGGGGTCACGACGGCGACGAACGAGTGCCCGACTATCGACGCCGACGCCAACACCGGCGACCCGATCGACCCGGGCACTGTGGTCGAGGGGGTCCCCGACGGACTCATCTCGTTGAGCGAGGGTCTGCCCGACTACGGTCCGATCGACGTCTCACTCACCACGAGGGGCCCCACAGGCCCGCGCAGCGGCCTGGACCTCGAGCGGTTCATCGCGGCCGACGCCGAAGGCGCCATCGAGTACCACCGCAGCGTCACGGTGCCCCAGGACGTGGCCAAGAACCTCGACAACCTCCACATCGTCATCCACGGCGCCGACCTCCCCGGGGACGCGGACGGCAGCTCGCAGAACAGCGTCTTCGAGGCGACCCTCCCCGTCGCCTGCGGTGAGATCGACCGCATCACCCGCTGACCGACGACGCCGGTGGCGCCGCACCCCAGGTGGCCCCGCACCCGACCGACGAGGTCAGGAGCGGGGCCACCTGGTGCGGGCGGCCAGGGTCACTGAGGTCGCTGGTCCCAGACGCCACTCGAGCCGCGTCGGTGGGAGTCGACGAGGTGCGTGTCCACGATGCCGACCGCCTCCATGAGCGCGTACATCGTCGTGGGGCCGACGAACACGAACCCCTTGCGCTTCAGCGCTTTCGACAATGCGAGCGACTCGGGCGACGTGGTCGGCAGCTCTGCCATCGTCTGCGGCCGCGGGGTGTGGGTGGGACGGAAGGACCAGACGAATGCCGCGAGGTCACCGTGGGGGTCCTCGCGCAGGCGGAGCGTCGCCCGGGCGTTCGTGATGGTGGCCAGGACCTTGGCGCGGTTGCGGACGATCCCCGCATCAGCCATGAGCCGAGCCACGTCGGCATCGCCATAGCCGGCCACCGACTCCGGGTCGAACCCGTCGAAGGCCGTGCGGAATGCCGGGCGCTTGCGCAGGATGGTCAGCCAGGACAGTCCGGACTGGAACGCCTCGAGTGACAGCCGCTCGAACATGCCGCGCTCGTCGCGCACCGGCATCCCCCACTCCGTGTCGTAGTACTCACGCAGGAGAGGATCGACCGACGCCCAGGCGGGGCGAGCCTGCCCGTCGTCGCCCACGACGACACCCGGCTCGCTCACGGCCACCGCCGGCGTGACCGGTACCCCCACGGACGTGGCCACCGCGTGCCGACGAGAACGAGAGCCACGGGCCTCAGGCGGCGTCGGTGGTCAGCGCGGCGCGCACGTCGTCGGCGAGGTCCGCCGGCTCGACGTTCGGGGCGTAGCGGCGGATGACCGTGCCGTCACGGCCGACGAGCCACTTCGTGAAGTTCCACTTGACCCGGCTGCCGAGGATGCCCGTGGTCTCGTCCTTGAGCCACTCGAAGAGTGGGTGGGCCGTCGAGCCGTTGACGTCGACCTTGGCGAACATCGGGAAGCTCACGCCGTAGTTGACCTGACAGAACTCGGCTATCTCGCCGTCCGACCCGGGCTCCTGGCCGCGGAACTGGTTGCACGGGAAGCCGAGCACGACGAAGCCCTCGTCCTTGAGGTCCGAGTAGAGCTGCTCGAGGCCGGCGTACTGCGACGTGAACCCACACTTGCTGGCGGTGTTGACGACGAGGACGACCTGCCCGGCGTACTCACCGAGGCGGCGCTCCTCGCCGGCGATGGTCATCGCGGAGAAGTCAGAGAGAGTGGTCATCCCTCATCGTCACACACCCCACCATCGGACCCGGCGCTCGGGTCATCCACAGGCTGTGGACGGCGGACGAAGGGCCACCGGACGCCCGCGTACGGTGGACGACCCACCCCCCACCTCCGAGGTCCCACCCGTGATCCTTCCCCCCTCCAAGGGCCGGTATGCCGGCCGCCACCGTGCCGCCCGACCGCCAGTGCCCCCGGGTGGGGCACTGAGCGCCCGCTCCGGGCTCCTGCCGGGCGTCACGGTCGCCGCACTGGTGGTCGCCAGCGGTGGGGCGGCCGCGATGGGGACCGGTCGCACCGTGACCGGCCTGGCCCAGCACGCTCCGGCTGACGCCGCCCTCGCCCTCTCCGTCGAGGAGCGGGTCGTCCTGCACGCCGAGGAGGCAGCGGAGGACGCTCAGGTCGCCGACCTCGCTGCGCGACGGCAGGCGGCCACGATGGAGGCGAGCGCGGTCCAGGGACCACAGGTCGCGGACCTCGCTGCGCGACGGAAGGCGGCCACGATGGAGGCGAGCGCCCTCCAGGGACGTGTAGAGGCGACGCAACGAGCCGCCCGGGAGGCGAAGCGGACGGCAGCCGTGGCGGCCGCGCGCGCACAGAAGGAGGCGGCCGCCACCGCCGCCCGCAGGAAGGCCGCGGAGGCGAGGGCACGGGCGGCGGCGAAGAGGCTGCG